>NZ_CP035501.1:1745000-2110000 GCF_004135585.1 Sphingosinicella sp. BN140058
ATCGAGATAGCGCAGCGACGCCCGCTTCCGAGCCGACGCCTTATCTGCTGGAGGACAGCGGCGGCACATGGTCCGGCAAGCCGATCTTCAACCAGGCGCAGGTGATCGCCCAGATCGACAGCGGCGCCAAGCTGCAAGGCAAGACGATCACCTTCGGCTTCCTCGATGCGCTGCCCACCACTTCTTCGGGCGGCGTTCCAGGCGAATATGCCGGCTTTTCGCCGCTGACCGAGGCCCAGCGGGCCGGCACGCGCGACGCGATGCAGCTGTGGGATGATCTCATCGCGGTGCGCGTGGTCGAAGAGCGTGGCAATGGCCGCGGCGCAAGCCCCGACATCTCGCTTGCCAACACCACCACCGGCCCCAAAGTCGGCTGGGCCTATTTCCCGACGGACGACGGCAACAACAAGACTCCCCAAAGCAGCGTCTGGATCAACCCCTCTCCGGAATCGGGCAACCAGGCGATCGGCACGGGCTTCTTCGGCAGCTACACGCTCATCCATGAGCTCGGCCACGCCTTCGGGCTGAGCCATCCAGGCGACTACGATTCCGGCGACGATATCATCGATGATTATGGGAGCAGCGCCGTTTATGCCCAGGACAGCCGCCAGTTCACCACCATGTCCTACTTCGCAGAGCAGAATACGGGCGCCGGCGTCGTCTGGAACGCCGCGATCCCGACCACGATGCTCCCGCAGACACCTTTGCTGCACGACATCCTGACGATCCAGGCGATCTACGGCGCCGATCCGACCACCCGCCGCGGCGACACCGTCTATTTCGCCAACTCCAACGCCGGCAACGCGGTCTACGACCTGGGGGAAAATCCGTTCCCCTATCTCAGCGTCTATGATGCCGGCGGCAACGACACGTTCGATTTCTCCACGGCCAATATGGGCGTGTTCCTCGATCTGCGTGCGGGCGCGTTCAGCTCGGCCTCGATCGGTTCTCTGACCCTCGACGAGGCCAATGCCATCCGTGCGGAAGCCGGCTCCGCGCTATGGGACGCCGCAAGCTACGAGGGCTTCCTTGGCTTCGCCCTCACGCGCAACCCCGGCATCGTCGAGGCCGACACCGGCATCCCCGGGATCACCGCGCCCGCCGTGCGCAACATCTCGATCGCGTACAACACGATCATCGAAAATGCGGTGGGCGGCGAAGCGCGCGACTATCTGCTTGGCAACGACGTCGCCAACTGGCTCAAGGGCAATGGCGGCGACGACGTGCTGAACGGGCTCGGCGGCAATGACGTGCTGATCGGCGGCAAGGGCGCCGACACCTTCAGCTTCTTCGACGGAAGCGGCAAGGACGTGATCCTCGACTTCAAATCGGGCAGCGACAAGATCGACTTGCACGAGATCGACGCCAACATCCTCGCGGCCGGGGATCAGGCGTTCGACTTCATCGGCAGCGCCCTGTTCGGCGGCGTCGCCGGGGAGCTGCGGAGCTTCGTCACCTGGACCGGCCACGTCCTTGCCGGCGACGTCGACGGGGACAAGGTGGCGGATTTCACCATCGATCTCGGCCTCGCCCGCGTGGCGGCGGCGGATCTGTTCTTCTGAGCCGGCGCGGAGTGGGCGATTTCAGGATCGCGCATGCCGCTTCGGTGCCGCTGAGCGTGTCGAGATGCGGCATGCCCGATTGCGGTAGAGACCGGTGTCGAATGCAGCCGCTGTGTCAGCGACTCTTTGTTCAGATGCTTGGGGCAGCCTCGCGAGCATCGAGCTCGCTCGGCTGCGACCCCACCCCTTGATCCCCTCCCCTCAAGGGGAGGGGCGAAAAAGGTTCGGGCGGGCGCTTCTTCGCTACCTATCCCTCGCCGCAACGAGCTGCTTCTCCAGCTTGTCCAGCACCTCGTAACATGGCAGCACCTGCGCGACGCTGCTGTTCGGCTCGCGGCCTTCGCGGATGGCGGCGATGAATTCGCGGTCCTGGAGTTCGATGCCGTTCATCGAGACGTCAACGTTGGAAACGTCGATCGGTTCTTCCTTGCCGTTCACGAGATCGTCGTAGCGGGCGATGTAGGTGCCGTTGTCGCAGATGTAGCGGAAGAAGGTGCCGAGCGGGCCGTCATTGTTGAAGCTTAGCGACAAGGTACAGATCGCGCCGTTGGCCGCCTTCAGCTGGATCGACATGTCCATCGCGATGCCGAGCTCGGGATGGTGCGGGCCCTCGATCGCATTGGCCTGCACGATCGGCGCGCCGGCCTGGTAGGCGAACAGGTCGACTGTATGCGCCGCGTGATGCCAGAGTAGATGATCGGTCCAGCTGCGCGGCTCGCCCTTGGCGTTGATGTTGCGGCGGCGGAAGAAATAGGTCTGCACGTCCATCTGCTGGAGCGCGATCTCGCCGGCGCGGACGCGGTGGTGGATCCATTGGTGCGAGGGGTTGAAGCGCCTTGTGTGACCGCACATCGCGACGAGGCCGGTCTCGCGCTGTTTAGCGACTACCGCTTCGGCATCGGCGAGGCTGTCTGCGAGCGGGATCTCGACCTGGACGTGCTTGCCGGCGCCCAGGCATTGCAGCGCCTGAGCGGCGTGCATCTGGGTCGGCGTGCAGAGGATCACCGCGTCGACATCGTCGCGCTTCAGCGTCTCGGCGAGATCGTCGGTGACGTGGCCGATGCCATATTTGTCGGCGACCTTCTGCGTCGCGTCGAGCGTGCGGCCAACGAGGGAGGTAACCTGCACGCCCGCGATATTGCGGAGGCCGTCGAGATGCTTCTCTCCGAAGGCGCCGGCGCCGGCGAGTGCGATACGCATGGTCTCAAGCTCCTGATGTCGTTGCCGTCGGCCCGGCGGGCTCGGCCGCGACCGGCTCCAGCACGATGTGGCCGACGGCGGTGTTGCTGGCGGGAACGTGGTAGTGGCGATGGAGGGTCCGCGTGCGGGCGCCGAGGGCGCCGCGCATGATCAGCCACATCACCATCTCGATTCCCTCCGAGCCGGTTTCGCGCAGATATTCGATATGCGGGATGTGGCGCAGCTCCTGGGTGTCGCCCTCCAGGCGATCGAGGAAGCGATTGTCCCATTCGGCGTTGATCAGGCCGGCGCGCGTGCCCTGGAGCTGGTGACTCATGCCGCCGGTGCCCCACACCTGGACATTGAGATCCTCCGGGAAGCTCTCGACAGCGCGGGCGATCGCCTCGCCCAATGCCCAGCATCGATTGCCCGACGGCGGCGGGTAGGTGACGACGTTGACGGCGAGAGGGATCACCCTGGCCGGCCATTGCTCGACATCGCCGAACATCATCGTCAGCGGCACGGTGAGGCCGTGATCGACGTCCATCTCGTTGATGATGGTCATGTCGAATTCGTCGAGGATGCAGCTCTGCGCGATGTGCCAGGCGAGGTCGGGATGGCCCTCCACCACCGGCACCTTGCGCGGGCCCCAGCCCTCGTCGGCCGGCTGGAAGCGTTCGGCGCAGCCGATCGCGAAGGTGGGGATGATCCGCATGTCGAAGGCGGAGGCGTGATCATTGTAGACGAGGATGACGACGTCCGGCTTCTGCTCGCGCTCGAAGCGCTTGGTCCATTCATAGCCGGCGAAAGCCGGGGCCCAATAGGCCTCCTCGGTCTTGCCGAGATCGGCGGCGACCCCAAGCGCTGGGATGTGGCTGGAGGCGATGCCGGCGGTGATGCGCGCCATGTCAGCTTGGCTCCTTGTCTTCGGCCTTGGGGATCCCCGCTTCGCTCTCCCTGAGCGAGCGCACGCCTTCGGGCGAGCGGCCGCCGGCGATCATCATCGCCTGATAATCCTCGACGCTCATGCCGGTCATCGTGCTCACGGCCTGGAGGAAGGAGAGGCCGTCGGTCGAGAAGACCTTGGCGAGGAAATAGATGTTGCCGCCGAGATCGAGCAGACGGTTGTAATCGCGGTCGAGCACCGCCTGTTTCTGCTCCTCGGTCATCGGCCACTGATCGAGATAGGCGCGCTCGTCCGCCTTCCAGCGTTCGCGATTCTCGGCCTTCATCAGGCTCATCGCAAACTGGTTGAGGTGATAGCCGGCGCGTGCCCGCTTGGCGGTGTAGACCCGGGTGCCGGGGATATCGTCGAACTCTGCGAGATAGGCGTGGATGTCGCGGGGCTGGTTCATCGACCCTTCTCCTTCAGTTTCGCGTCGAGCCGCGGGAAGACTCTTCGCGCATTGCCCTCGAAGATGGCGTGGCGCTGGTCGTCGGAGATCGGCAGCGCGTCGACGTAGCGCTTGGTGTCGTCGAAATGATGGCCGGTCTCCGGATCGATGCCGCGGACCGCGCCGACCATCTCCGAGCCGAACAGGATGTTCTTGGTGTCGATCACCTCGGCCAAGAGATCGATGCCGGGCTGGTGATAGACGCAGGTGTCGAAATAGACGTTGTTCATGACATGCGTATCGAGCGAGGGCTGCTTCAGCATGTCGGCGAGGCCCCGGTAGCGGCCCCAATGATAGGGCACCGCGCCGCCGCCATGGGGGATGATGAAGCGCAGGGTCGGGAAATCCTTGAACAGATCGCCCTCGATCAGCTGCATGAACGCGATCGTGTCGGCGGCGATGTAGAAGGCGCCGGTGGCGTGCAGGCCCGGATTGCACGAGCCGGAGACGTGGATCATCGCCGGCACGTCCAATTCGACCATCTTTTCGTAGATCGGGTACCAGTGGCGGTCGGTGAGCGGCGGGTGCCGGAAATGGCCGCCGCCGGGATCGGGATTGAGGTTGCAGCCCACGAAGCCAAGTTCCGTCACGCAGCGCTCCAGTTCCTCGACCGAGCCCTGGAGATCGGCCGCGGGCGATTGCGGGAGCATGCAGACGCCGACGAAAATGTCGGGATAGAGGGCGACGCAGCGGGCGATGAGATCGTTGTTCGCCCGGGCCCAGGCCCTGGAGACGCTCTCGTCGCCGACATGGTGGGCCATGGCCGAGGCGCGCGGGCTGAAGATGGTCATGTCGGCGCCGCGCTCGCGCAGGAGGCGGAGCTGGTTCGCCTCCAGCGTCTCGCGGATCTCGTCGTCGGAGATGGTCGGGTAAGGCGGCAGCGCGGTGCCGGCCTTGAACGCCGCCTTCTGCGCCTCGCGCCACTCGTTATGCGCCGCCGGCGCGGTGGTGTAATGGCCGTGGCAATCGATGACGAGGCTCATGCCGCATCCGCCTTTCTGTCGGTGATGGTGGCGATCTTGGCGGCGAGCCCCGACGGCGGCGAGGCGATGCCGAGTTCGCCGAATTGGCGCTGCCGCGAGACGGTGCCGCGCGACATCAGCGGATCGACGCCGAGATCGGACAAGGTCTTGACCACTTCGGCCATTTCCTCGGCGCGGCGCAGGCCGTGCACGAGCATGCGATCGAGATTGTAGTCGGCGCGTTCGGCCCAAGGCTTCGGCCGCTCGCTGGAATCGAGCGAGGCGAGCACCTCCTCGGTCACGCCGGCCGCTTCGGCAGCCAGCATCGCCTCGGCCGTCAGCGCCTCCAGGCCCTTGACGATCACCGAGCGGATCATCTTGATCGACGAGGCCTGGCCGACGCGGGCGCCGACGACGCGAAGGTTCGAGAAGCCGAGTCCGGCCAGCGAGTCGGCGGCGCGCCCGGCCTCCGGCCCGCTGAGCAAAAGCGGCACGGCGAGGCCGGCGGGATGGACCGGCGCCATCACGGCGACATCGACATAGGCGCCGCCGGCGGCTTCGATCGCGGTTGCGGCCTCGGACTTGGTACCGGGGGCGACGCTGTTCAGATCGCAGAACAGGGCGCCGGCGCCGATCGACGCGGCGGCGTCGCGAGCGACGGCCAGCGCCTGATCGGCGATGACCAGGCTGAGGAGGAGATCGGTACCGGACAGCGCTTCGCCGAGGCTGGCGGCGCCGTCCACGCCGGCGGCGCGATAATCGGCCTGCTTGGCAGCGCGGGTCGCCGCGGCGTCGGTCAGACGGTCATATGCACGCACGCGGCCCTGCCAGCCCGGAGCACCGGCAAAGGCCCGGCCGGCCTCTCCGAAGCCGATGAAGGTGACCGTCGCAACCATGATCCGGCTGTGCGGCAGAGCCATGGCCGCCGCCAATCAGAAGCACGTCCGCACTATTAGACGAAGCTAATCGTCGATGATCCGCTTTGCCTCGGCCTCGACCGAGGCAACGAAGCGGCGCTGCAGCGGCGTCGGGCGCCAGCCGGCCCGGGCAGTGATCCCGATGGTGCGATGCGGATCGCCGGGCGGGGTGCCGATCCGGCAGATCCATTCCGCCTCGAGCTCGACCGCGACCTGATCCGGCGACAGCAGGGTGAGGAAGTCGGTCTGGATGAGGAGCTGCCGGACGACGATCACCGAGCCGGATTCGATCGCCACCCGCGGCACCGCGACTCCGCTGAGGTCGAACATGCGCCGCCATTGCGCCCGCAGGGGCGTGCCCTCGGGCGGGACGACCCAGGCGAAGCGGGCGAGATCGGCCATGGCGGGCATCGTGCCGCGGCCGGCGAGCGGATGGCCGCTGCGGCCGAGCACGACCGGACGATCGACGAACAGAGGGGTTTGGACGAGGTCGTCGCCGGGTGAGGGATCGCGCAGCGCGCCGAGCATCAGATCGATCTCGCCGTCACGCAACGGGCCGACCAGCTCGACATGCGAGCCTTCGGCGATCGACAGGTCGACCTGGGGATGAGCGCGGTGGAAGGCGGCGACCGCGTTCGGCAGGAGGCGTGCCCGCGACAGCGGCATCGCGCCGATCGCGATCCGGCCGATCTCGCGGCCTTGCAGGGCGGCGAGTTCGCTCAACGCCGCCTTCAGTTCGGCTTCGGCGAGGCGAAAGCGGCGGGCGACGGCAAGACCTCGGGCGGTCAGCGCGATGCCGCGGCCACGGCGCTCGACCAGGCGGTGGCCGAGGCCGAGCGCGAGATCGGCGACGGCGCGGTGCAGCGACGCTTCGCGAATGCCGGTTGCCGCCGCGGCGGCGACGTAGCTGCCGCCCCGCGCGAGCGCCATGAACGCGCGCATCTGCGGGCCGGTGACCCGCGAACTGCCGATCAGCGCCAGCGCCGCTGCCGCGCGCGGGGCGAGAATGCGGGCGGCGTCGGTCGGCTCCATGCCGCCGGGGCGGCGCTCGAACAAGGGCAGGCCGAGGCCCCGTTCGAGCTTCGACACACCCTGGGTGATCGCCGGCTGGGTGAGGTTCACCCGCCTCGCCGCCGCACTGAGGCTGCCGCTCTCCGCCGCGGCGACCATCGCCGCGAGGTGACGGAGGTTGAAATCGGACGCGTCCATGATGAGCGGTCTTAGCAAAAACTTATCGGATGCGCAGTGTTCGCATTTGCCTGCGGCAGGCAAGCGGTTGCACCCGGGTGGCGAGGGGTCGGACGCGCCCCCCTTCAATCCTCCCTGTCCGCGTAACGGATGGGGAGGGGGACCACCTGAAAGGTGGTGGAGGGGCTATCGGCGCGGGAAGCCCCTCCACCGCACTTCGTGCGGTCCCCCTCCCCATCGCCTGCGGCGACAGGGAGGAAAAGATGGGCATATCGAGGAGTTCGCCATGGCAGGGATCGTCGTCCAGAAGTTCGAGCGTACCCCGCTGGCGGTGGTCGACGGCCTCGCCGCCGCCGGCGTCGCGACCGTGCACGAGGCGCAGGGGCGGACCGGGCTGCTCGCGCCGCACATGCGGCCGATCTATGCGGGGGCGCGGATCGCCGGCAATGCAGTCACCATCTCGGCGCCGCCCGGCGACAATTGGATGGTCCATGTCGCGATCGAACAATTGCGCGAGGGCGACATCCTCGTGCTGGCGCCGACCTCCCCTTGCGTCGACGGTTACTTCGGTGATCTGCTCGCCACCTCGGCGATGGCGCGCGGCTGCCGGGGGCTGGTGATCGACGCCGGCGTGCGCGACGTGCGCGATCTCACCGAGATGGGCTTCCCGGTCTGGTCGAAGGCGGTGTTCGCACAAGGGACGGTGAAGGCGACTTTGGGCTCGGTCAACGTGCCGGTGGTCTGCGCCGGTGCGGCGATCCGGCCGGGCGACGCAATCGTCGCGGACGATGACGGGGTCTGCGTGGTCGAACGCGAACGTGCCGAGGAGGTGCTCGCCAAAGCGCAGATGCGGGAGGCGGCCGAACAGGACAAGCGCCGCCGCCTCGCCGCGGGCGAGCTCGGCCTCGACATTTACGACATGCGCGGCAAGCTCGAGCAACTGGGGCTGAAATATGTCTGAGCGGGCCGGGGTAACGGGCGTCCGCTGCATGTGGATGCGCGGCGGCACCTCGAAGGGCGGCTACTTCCTCGCCGAGGATCTGCCCGCCGACACCGCCGAGCGAGACGCGTTCCTGCTCCAAGTGATGGGCTCGCCCGATCCGCGGCAGATCGACGGCATGGGGGGCGCCGATCCGCTGACCTCCAAGGTCGCGGTGGTGTCCAGGTCCGCGCGGCCGGGGATCGACGTCGACTATCTGTTCCTGCAGGTGTTCGTCGATCAGGCGCGCGTCACCGATGCGCAGAATTGCGGCAACATCCTCGCCGGAGTCGGCCCGTTCGCGATCGAGCGCGGGCTTGTGGCGGCAGCCGGCGACGAGACGGATGTCGCCATCTTCATGGTCAATACCGGGCAGTCGGCGGTGGCGACGGTGCGCACGCCCGGCGGCGAGGTCTCCTATGCGGGTGATGCGCGGATCGACGGAGTGCCGGGCACCGCCGCCCCCGTCCCGCTCGCGTTCCGCGACACCGCCGGCTCGTCGTGCGGCGCCCTCCTCCCCACCAGCCATGCAGCCGACGAGATCGACGGCGTCCGCTGCACGCTGATCGACAATGGCATGCCCTGCGTGGTGATGCGCGCCGAGGATGTCGGCGCGACCGGCTATGAGGATCGCGACACGCTCGACGCCGCCAGCGACCTCAAGGCGCGGATCGAGGCGATCCGATTGAAGGCGGGGCCGTTGATGAATCTCGGCGACGTCGCCGCCAAGTCGGTGCCCAAGATGATGCTGGTCGCCCCGCCGCGGAACGGCGGCGCGGTGACGGTGCGCAGCTTCATTCCGCACCGCGCCCACGCCACGATCGGCGTGCTCGGCGCGGTCAGCGTCGCCACGGCCTGCCTGATCGACGGATCGCCGGCGGCCGAAGTGGCGGACATCCCCGAGGGGCGGCGCAAGACGCTCTCGGTCGAGCATCCGACCGGCGAGATGAGCTGCGTGCTCGAACTCGATGAGGCGGACCAGGTGGCGAGCGCAGCTCTGCTGCGCACCGCCCGCAAATTGATGGATGGAAAGGTTTTCGCATGAGCCGCACCAAGACCTGGGTGGACGCGCCGTCCAAGCCGCTCTGGACGCCGCCGCCGGGCGCGGTCGATGCCCATGTCCATGTGTTCGGGCCGGAGGCCGAATTTCCGTTCAGCCCCAAGGCCAAATATCATCCGGAGGACGCGAGCCCCGAAATGCTGTTCGCGCTGCGCGACCATCTCGGCTTCTCGCGCAACGTCATCGTCCAGGCGAGCTGCCATGGCACCGACAATCGCGCGACCTTGAACGGCATCGCCAAGTCCGGCGGCAAGGCGCGCGGCGTTGCGGTGGTCGATCTCGACATCGGCCTCGACGAACTCAAGGCGCTGCACGCGGGCGGCATCCGCGGTGTGCGGTTCAACTTCCTGAAGCGCCTCGTCGACAATGCGCCCAAGGACAAGTTCCTCGAGATCGCGAAGAAGATCGAACCGCTCGGCTGGCACGTGGTCGTCTATTTCGAGGCCGACATATTGGAAGAGCTGGTGCCGTTCCTGGAGGCGATCCCGACCATCGTCGTCGTCGACCATCTCGGCCGGCCCGATATCGCGCAAGGCCCTGATGGCGCCGACATCACGCGGTTCAAGCAGCTGCTCGACACGCATCCGACGATCTGGACCAAGGTTTCGGGGGCCGAACGGCTGTCGCTGATGGGGCCGCCGTTCGACGATTTCGTCGACGTGATCCGGCCGGTGGTCGAGCGCTACCCGGACCGGGTGCTGTGGGGGACGGACTGGCCGCACCCGAACATGGAGCACCGCATCCCCGACGACGGCACGTTGGTCGACGTCATTCCGCGGATCGCGCCGACGGCCGAACTGCAGCGCAAATTGCTGATCGACAATCCCGAATGCCTCTACTGGAGCGACGCCGCGTGAGCGCAAAGCGCAGCATCGGCCCGTTGCAGGTCGGCGCGATCGGCCTCGGCTGCATGTCGCTGAGCCACGCCTACGGCACGCCCCCGCCGCGCGATCATGCGGCGCGGCTGCTGGGCCGCGCGCTCGATCTCGGCAATGATCTGCTCGACACCGCCGCATTGTACGGCTTCGGCGCCAATGAGGAACTGATCGGCGAGGCGCTCGGCCACCGCCGCCGCGAATTCACCCTCGCCTCCAAATGCGGGATGCAGGGCGTCGACGGCAAAAGGGTGATCGACGGCCGTCCCGAGACGCTGCGGCGTACGCTCGAAGACTCGCTGCGGCGGCTGCGCACCGACGTGATCGACCTCTATTACCTCCATCGCTGGGACAAGAAGGTGCCGATCGAGGAGTCGGTCGGCGCGCTCGCCGACATGGTCCGCGAGGGCAAGGTGCGGGCGATCGGGCTCAGCGAAGTCTCGGCGGCGACCCTGCGCCGGGCGCATGCGGTCCATCCGATCGCCGCCGTGCAGAACGAATATTCGCCCTGGTCGCGCAACGTCGAACTGGGCGTGCTCGATGCGAGTCAAGAACTTGGCACCGCGCTCGTTGCCTTCTCGCCGTTGGCGCGCGGCTTTCTCGCCGGGGCGATCCGCTCCGCTGACCAGCTCGCAGAGGGCGACATCCGCCGCGGCATGCCGCGCTTCCAGGGCGACAATCTCGCCGCGAACCTGACGCTGCTCGGGAAGTTCGAGGCGCTTGCCGCCGAGGCGGGCTGCACGCCGGCCCAGCTGTCGCTCGCCTGGGTGCTGGCGCGCGGGGATCATGTCGTGGCGATTCCGGGTACGACGTCGCTCGATCATCTGGAGCAGAACAAGCGGGCGGTGACGGTGGATGCCGGCCTGCTCGCCCGGATCGATGCGTTGTTCACGCCCGAGGCCGTGGCGGGGCCGCGCTACCCGGCGGCGACAGAGGCCGAGATCGATACCGAGACCTGGCCAAGTGCCGGGGAGGATCGCTGATGCGCACCCAGGTCGCCATCGTCGGCGCGGGGCCGTCCGGGCTGCTGCTCGGCCACCTTCTTCGTCAGGCCGGCATCGAGTGCGTGATCGTCGAGCGGCAGAGCCCGGACTATGTGCTCTCGCGGATCCGCGCCGGGGTGCTGGAGACGGTCACCACCGGGCTGATGGCGCGGCTCGGCATCGATGCGCGGCTGAACGCGGAAGGAATGATCGAGGAGGGCTTCAATCTCGCCGACGGCGAACGCCTGATCCGCATCGACGTCAAGGCGCTGACCGGCAAGCATGTGACGGTCTACGGCCAAACGGAACTCACCCGCGATCTGATGGACGCAGCGCCGGAGCGCGGGCTGGAGATCGTCTACGGCGCCGGCGACGTCGCCCTGCACGATCTGGACGGGGACACACCGTCGCTCACCTTCACCAGGGATGGCGCCGCCTGCCGGATCGACGCCGAATTCATTGCCGGATGCGATGGGTTTCACGGCCCCTCCCGCAAGGCAATCCCGCCCCCCCACGCCCGGGAGTATGAGCGCGTCTATCCGTTCGGCTGGCTCGGCATCCTCGCCGACGTGCCGCCCTGCCATCCCGAACTCATTTATGCGAACGGGCCGCGTGGCTTCGCGCTCGCCTCGATGCGCTCGCCGACCCGCAGCCGTTATTATATCCAGGTGCCGCTCAGCGAGCGGATCGAGGACTGGCCGGAGGAGCGTCTGTGGGACGAGCTGGCGCGTCGCTTCGACCCGATCTCCGAGCGTGGGGTGACACGCGGGCCGGCGCTTGAAATCTCGATCGCGCCTTTGAGGAGCTACGTGTTCGAGACGATGCGCCACGGCCGGCTGTTTCTCGCCGGCGATGCCGCCCACATCGTGCCGCCGACCGGCGCCAAAGGACTGAACCTGGCGGCCTCGGACGTCGCCTATCTGTCCGACGCGCTGATCGCGCATTATCGCGACGGCAGCGAGGCTGCGCTCGCCGGCTACGAGCGGACCGCATTGGCGCGAATTTGGAAGGCGGAAAGGTTCAGCTGGCAATTGACCAAGCTGATGCACCATTTCCCCGAGGACGGCGCGTTCGAGCACCGCATGCAGATCGCCGAGCTCGATTATGTCGCCCAGAGCAAGGCGATGCAGACCGCGATCGCGGAAAACTATGTCGGCCTGCCGCTCTGAGCGGCAGCCTCGCACCCGTCGACCAATGCTCCGCTTACCCTATTCCCGCGCCAGCGGACGGACGATGTCGACCAGCGAAACCAGCATCTTCCCGGGTTCTTCCTCGAACGTCATGTGGGCGGAATCCTCGAACCAGACCAGTTGCTTGGAGGGCGCGGTGACTCGGCCGAACCATTTGGCGACCAAGGCGGAGGAGGTGCCGAGATCATGCCGCCCCTGCAAGATCACCACCGGTAGACGAAAAGCCGTCGACCGGCTCAAATCAAGGGTGCCGATTTCGCCCCAGAGCGCCTGATCGCTGAAGGCCTGCGCCGCGTCGCGCGTCTTGAGGTCAGCTTCGCTGTAATCGGGGCTGAACCGCGAAATGGCGACGTTGTGACCCTCGCCGGCGGGCCAGTAATAGCCGCCGAAAGCGGCAAGCCATTTCCGCTCGATCCCGAGATTCTGCACGTTCCGCTCGGGATGCGCGGGATCGGGAAACGGCGCCATTCGGATCAGGTCGGCAACGGCCTGCGCGTTGTTCGCGGCGCGGGCCGCCTGCAAGGTCGCCGCATATCCTTCGGCCTCGCTGCGCTGGAAGTCGACGAACTGCCCGGTGCCGACATAGGCGTGGAACCAGTCGGGGTGCCGCTGCGCCAGCTTCAAGCCGATGATGGTTCCAAAGGAGTGCGCCATCAGCACGATGCGGCGCTTGCCGTATTTTCGCCTGAGATAAGCTGCTACGCCTTCGGCATCGTCGACCATCCGCGCAACCGACATCGTCGGGCGGACTTTCGCCGGATCGTTAGCCGCGTAGGTCTTGCCGGCGCCGCGCTGGTCCCAGTGGGCGACGGTGAAATACTCCTCCCAGTCGCGCATGTAATGATAGCTGACGGGGGACGCGGTGAAGCCCGGGCCGCCGTGGACGAACAGCAGGATGGGATTGTCGCGGTGACGGCCGCGCACCGAAATCCACTGATCGATGCCGCCGATCGGGACCAGGCCAGTGTCATCGACGGCGTCCGCAGTCCGCAGCTTGCGCGCCTTCGCGAAAATCTCGTTGGGCGTCTGAGCCGAAGCGAGGGTGGGCAGCATCGTGAAGGCTGCGGCAGCCATCGCGCCTCGGCAGGCCAAACGCGTGACGGATGGATGCTGGCGGCCTGATCTGTTTTCCTGGACTATGGTGAACATGAAATCTCCTGAGCGATGGGCTCCCGCGTTTCTGTTCCGCAAGATCCATGCCAGGTGCAGACACGGGCGAAGCCACAGGTGATCGGCTCCTAAAAAAGGCCAAGACTTGGCACGAGATGCGATTCCTCGGCGCAGTAGATCGGGCCATCAACTGCCGCACGCGCATATGGCGGGAGCGAGCGATATCATGGCGGCGATGGGCGGCCGCGGCGGCACGGCTCCATCCCGCCTTCCAGGCACGCCTGGAAAGAGTTTCAAGGGCGCCGATGGCGTGCCGCGTCGAGGCTCCAAGCGCCGGGGCCGGCCATGCAGAGGAACAGGAAGATGAAGCAGAACAAAATGGCGGGCTCGCCGCCGTTGAGGATCGGGAAGACGCTGCGCGGCGCGTGCGCCATGAAATAGGCGACCGCCATCATGCCGGAGAGCAGAAAGGCGACCGGCCTGGTGAACAGCCCAACGAGCAGGAGCAGGCCGCCGACGAGCTCGAGCGTTCCGGCAAGACCCATGAACGAGAAAAGCTGGACGGTGCCGCGCTCCGACGGGGCGGGGAAGCCGAAGAATTTCTGCACGCCGTGCGCCAGGAACAGCAGAGCCGCCATGATGCGCAGCGCCGCCTGCGCATAAGGCGTCCAGCGCGCCGCCGTAGCACCATCAAACCGATCGATCATTCTGACCCCCGCAAATGCGTGCGCGGCCGGACCGTCCGCCGCGACGGAGCATGCTAAACCATTTCCGCTTACGAAACGATCGTCTCCGCTCAGGCGGCGGCGGCTCCGGCCGCGCTGCGCGGGAGGAGCAGGATGGCGACAGCGGCGACGGCGGCGCCCGCAGCCATAACGATGGCGACGCCCTGCAGGCCGAAACCAGCTTCGAACAGCAGGCCGGCGACGATCGGCGAGATCGCAGCGCCGCCGCGGCCGACGCCGATCGCGAAGCCGGTGCCGGTCGCCCGGACATGGGTCGGGAAGGCCTGGGCGAAGACCGCGTAGAGCCCGACCACGCCGGCATTGGTGAAGAAGCCGGAAATGCCGACGACCAGCGACAGGTGGGCGAGGTCGCTCTGGCCGCGGCCGAACCAGCTCACCATCACCACCGAACCGGTGAGGGCGACCAAGATCAGCGGGCGCAGCGGCAGGCTGCGGGCGAGCAGGCCGAGCAGGGCTCCGCCGATCGCGCCGCCGACATTGGCCCAGACCAGCACGCCGGCCGCGGCCGACGGCGCGAAGCCCATGTCGACGACGATCTTCGGCACCCATTTCAGGATGAAGTAGAAGGTCGCGATGTGGGTGAAATAGGCCAGAGTGACGAGCAGGGTGGTGGCGAGCAGCGCCGGCCGGAAGACGTCGCCGAGCGAACGCCCCTCGCCCGCCGCGGCAGCGGGCGGCAGCACCGCCACCGCGGCGTGACCCATGCGCGCCAGCGCGCGGTTGACCTTGGCGAGCGCGCCCGGCCCCTGCTTCTGGCACAGGAAGGGAATGGTCTCCGGCAGCAGCCACCAGACGATCGGCAGGAAAGCGAGGGTAACGCCGCCGCCGAAATAGAAAACGAAGCGCCAGTCGTGGCCCTTCAGCAATTGGGCCGCGACCATACCGCCGAGCACCGCGCCTATGGGATAGCCGATCGCCATCAACGCGACGCAGAAGTTGCGGCTGCGGGCATTGGCATATTCGGCGACGGTCGCGTTGGTCGCCGCGAGCATGCCGCCGATGCCGAGGCCGGTGAACACGCGCCATGCCGAGAGAGCGAAGATGCTGGTGGTGGTCGTCACCATGAACATGCCGGCCGCCATCACGCACAGGCAGGCGAGGATCATCGGGCGCCGGCCGATGCGATCGGTGACCCCGCCGAGGATGATCGAGCCGACCGCCATGCCGATCAGCTCCATCGACAGCACCACGCCCAGAGCGGCGCGATCGATGCCCCATTCGGAGGCGATGCCGGGCGAGGCGAAGCTGATCGCGAGCACGTCGAAGCCGTCGAGCGCGTTCAGCGCAACCGTGATCAGCACGGCGACGATCTGCGCCGGGCTCATCGGCGCGTCGGCCAGTGTCGTCCGCGGATCACGGTCCATCTTCACTCTCCTTCTCGCACGCCGCGCGGATGCGGCCGTGCCGGTCAGTCGGCCGCAATCTTGTCGAGCAGTCCGAGCAATTGCCTGCGTTCGCCCGGCGTCAGCCGGGCAAGCGTGCGTTCTTCGTGGGCGAGCACGAGCGCGAGGGTGCGGTCGAGCTCCGCCTCGCCCTTGGGGGTCAGGAACAGCGCAAGCGCCCGGCGATCGTGCGGCGCCGGCCGCCGGTCGATCAGCTCCAACGCGGTGAGTTCGTTGATCAAGGGCACCAGATTGGCCCGCTGGATGCCGAGCTCCGTGCCGAGCCCCATCTGGATCACGCCCGGCTTGGCCCGGATCACCGCCAGCATCGCGACCAACACCCGCCGGAGGCCCGTCGGCTCCAGGGTCACGGCAAGGTCCGCCATCATGCGGTTGTGGGCGCGGCGCAGCGCATAGCCGACGAGATCCTGGAGCGACGGCGTCGGCGCCTCCGGCTCGGACGCCGCCATGTTGGTCTTTGCGTTCACCGCGCTTTCTCCCTTGATTGTTATGTTCCACAACATTATGCCGATGACAACAGCAAAACGACGTGGAGGCGGCAATGTCTGAAGCAGCAAATGTGCTTTTGTCCATCGGTGGAGAGACTGCACAGGCGGCGCAAGGCCGCACCTTCACCCGGTTGAACCCGATGACCGGCGAGCCGGCGACTCGGGCGGCCGCGGCGGGCATCGAGGATGCGCAGCGCGCCGCCGAAGCGGCGGCTGCCGCCTTTCCGGCCTGGTCGGCGCTCGGCCCCAATCCCCGGCGTGCGCTGCTCAACAAGGCGGCCGCGGCACTCGAGGCCCGCGCCGACCAGTTCGTCGATGCGATGATGCACGAGACCGGATCGACCGAGATGTGGGCGCGGTTCAATCTGATGCTCGCCGCCGGCATGGTACGCGAGGCGGCGGCGCTCACCACCCAGATCGGCGGCGAGGTGATCCCGTCCGACAAGCCCGGCTGCATCGCGATGGCTCTGCGCGAGCCGGTCGGCGTCATCCTCGGCATCGCGCCGTGGAATGCGCCGATCATCCTCGCGGTGCGGGCGATCGCAGTGCCGCTCGCCTGCGGCAACACGGTGGTGCTGAAGGCGTCCGAGCAATGCCCGCGCACCCATGGCCTGATCATCGAGGCGTTCGTCGAGGCCGGCCTGCCCGCAGGCGCGGTCAACCTCGTCACCAACGCCCCGGAAGATGCCGGCGAAATCGTCGGCGCCCTGATCGACCACCCGGCGGTGCGGCGGATCAACTTCACCGGATCGACCGCCGTCGGACGGATCATCGCCAAGCGCGCCGCCGAGCATCTGAAGCCGGTGCTGCTCGAACTCGGCGGCAAGGCGCCCCTGATCGTGCTCGAAGACGCCGATCTCGACGAAGCGGTCAACGCCGCCGCGTTCGGCGCGTTCATGAATCAGGGCCAGATCTGCATGTCGACCGAGCGGATCATCGTCGTCGAGGCGATCGCCGATGCCTTTGCCGAGAAATTCGGCGCCAAGGCGCAAGGCCTGCTGTGCGGCGATCCGCGCGAGGGCAAGACGCCTTTGGGCGCGGTGGTCGACCAGCGCACCGTTCATCACGTCAACGCCCTCATCGACGACGCGCTCGGCAAGGGCGCGCGGGCGCTCGCCGGCGGCAAGGCCGAGGGCGTGCTGATGGGCGCGACGGTGATCGACGGTGTCACCAGCGAGATGAACCTCTACCGCGACGAGAGCTTCGGCCCGATCGTCGGCATCCTGCGCGCCAGGGACGAGGAGGATGCGATCCGCCTCGCCAACGACAGCGAATACGGGCTCTCCGCCGCCGTCTTCACCAAGGATACCGCACGCGGCCTCACCATCGCCCGCCGGATCAAATCGGGCATCTGCCACGTCAACGGCCCGACCGTCCACGACGAGCCGCAAATGCCGTTCGGCGGCGTCGGCGCCTCCGGTTACGGCCGCTTCGGCGGCAAGGCCGGGATCGACAGTTTCACCGAGCTGCGCTGGATCACGATCGAGACCCAGGCCGGTCACTACCCCTTCTGAACGGGCGGCACACGCCCCTCTCCTTCCAATCGGAGCAAGTTTATGCAGGAACGCAGCCAACAGGACACGGTCGCCTATGAGGTGGTCGACCGCATCGCCTGGGTGAAATTCAACCGTCCCGAAAAACGCAACGCGATGAGCCCCAAGCTCAACCGCCGGATGATGGAGGTGCTCGACGAACTCGAGTTCCGCGACGATGTCGGCGTGCTGGTGCTGAGCGGCGAAGGCGAATCCTGGACCGCCGGCATGGATCTCAAGGAATATTTTCGTGAGACGGAGGCGGAAGGGCTTGGCGGCATCCGCCGCTCGCAGCGGGAGAGCTATGGCTGGTGGCGGCGGCTGCGCTGGTTCCAGAAGCCGACCATCGCAATGGTCAACGGCTGGTGCTTCGGCGGCGGCTACGGCCCGCTTTACGCCTGCGACCTCGCCTTCGCCGCCGAGGAAGCGAAGTTCGGACTGTCCGAGATCAACTGGGGCATCCTGCCCGGCGGCGGCGCGACCAAGGTCGTCGTCGATCTGATCTCGATGCGCGACGCGATGTACCATGCGATGACAGGCGAGATGATCGACGGCCGCAAGGCCGCGGAGTGGCGGCTGGTCAACGAGGCCGTGCCCGCAGCCGAGCTCAAGGCGCGGGTGAGCGCGGTGGCGGCGATGCTGCTCGAGAAGAATCCGGTGGCGCTCAAGGCAACCAAGGATGCGGTCCGCAGGGTCAAGGACATGACCTACGACAATGCCGAGGATTTCCTGGTGCGTGCGCAGGAGGCGGCGAACTCGTTCGATCCCCGGGGCCGCAAGGAAGGCATCCGCCAGTTCATCGACGAGAAGAGCTACAAGCCCGGGCTCGGCGCCTACGACAAGGAGCGCGTTGGCAGCGACTCCGAATGACCGCGGACGAAGACTGAGGGAACGCAAGGGGAGAGGCGGCAATGACGACGTGGATCGACAATCGCTGGTATGTCGCCGCCTGGGACGCGGAAGTTGACCGGGCGCCCCTGGCGCGGACGATCTGCGGCGAGCCGGTGATGCTCTATCGCCGCCTCGACCGCACCATCGTCGCGATGCAGGATGCCTGCCCGCACCGGCTACTGCCGCTGTCGATGGGGATCAAGGAAGGAGATTCGATCCGCTGCCGCTATCATGGCCTGCTGATCGGCAGCGACGGCCGTGCCGAGGAGATGCCGCTCCGCAACGATCCGGTGAACACGTCGATCTGCGTCAAGACCTATCCAGTGGTCGAGCGCCACCGCTTCGTCTGGATCTGGATCGGGGCCGCCGAGAAAGCCGACCCGGCACTGATCCCCGATTTCTGGCCGTGCAGCCACGAGGGCTGGACGTTCGACGGCGGCTATAATGCGATCGCCTGCGATTACCGGCTGCTGATCGACAATCTGATGGACCTCACCCACGAAACCTACGTCCACGAAGGCTCGATCGGCCAGCGCGAACTGATGGAAGCGCCGATCACCACCCACGCCGAAGGCAACGAGATCGTCGTCACGCGCTGGATGGCGGGCATCGAAGCACCGCCTTTCTGGCGCGGCGCGCTCAAGCAGGACGGCCTCGTCGACCGCTGGCAGATCTGCCGTTTTCTGCCGCCGTCCAACGTGATCATCGACGTCGGCGTCGCGCCGGTGGGCGCCGGCGCCACCGTCGAAGATCACGACCAGGGCGTGCGCGGCTTCGTGATCGACGCGATCACGCCGGAGAGCGAGGGCAGGACCCATTATTTCTGGGGCATGGCACGCAATTTCGACATCCACGACACCGGCTTCACCGCCCGCTTCAAGCAGCAGCAGGGCGGCGTCTTCGCCGAGGATGTCGAAGTGCTGGAAGCGCAGCAGAGCTCGATCGAGCGCAATCCCGGGCTGAAGCTTCGGGCCTATGCGATCGATCAGGGCGGCGTGAAGGCGCGGCTGGTGATCGAGCGGCTGAGGAAAGCGGAAGCTGCCGAGGCGGTGGCGGGATAGTCGCAACAGTCAGCGCCCGACGCCCAAGAAACGCGTATGAGCCTGCGGCAGCTTGGATCCTCCCCGAAAGGGGAGGGGGACCGCCGGAGGCGGTGGAGGGGGTTGCGAGGCCCGCTCAGCGGGAGGACGAAGAGTTAGCGGGGTCTCGGAACCCCCTCCACCACCGCCTGCGGCGGCGGTCCCCCTCCCCGCGAGCGGGGAGGATCTAAGGCGTGCCGAGGGGTCAAGACAGCCTCACTCCATCAGTCTCGGCAGCCCCGCGGCAAGGGCATCGACCGCGAGCCGGACCTTGTTGGGGAGATGCCGGGTCTGCAGCCACAAGGTGTGGACGTCGTAAAGGAATGGCGGCTGCTCGGGCAGCAGCTGCACGAGCGCGCCCGACCGGAGGCGGTCGCGGACCAGCCAGCTCGGCAGCCAGGCGAGGCCAGTGCCTGCCGCGGCAGCATCGGCGATGGCGCCGAGATCGTCGAAACGCAGGCGATTGGGAAGCGTGATCTCGCGCGGCGGCGCTCCCGGCTGCGGGAACAGCCAGGGCGGAATGCGGCCGGAACGGCGATAGATGACGGCTTCATGGCCGGCGAGATCGTCGATCCTCGTCGGCACGTTCCGGCCTTCGAGATAGGCCGGGGCGGCGACGACGATCATCCGCTGACGCGCCACGCAGCGCGCGATCAGGCCGGCGCTGTCGGCGAGCGTGCCGGTGCGCACGGCGAAATCGAAGCGGTCCTCGGCGAGATCGGAAAGGCGGTCGCTGAACGAAAGATCGAGCTCGAGGCCGGGATGGGCGCGGGCGAGATCGAGCAGGATCGGTGCGACGCAGCGCCGACCGAACAGCACCGGCATCGCCACCCGCAATTTGCCCGACGGCACCAGGCGCTGATCGGCGGCGAGCGCGTCCGCGGCATCGGCCTCCACGAGCACCGTACGACAGCGTTCGTAATAGGTGCGGCCGAAATCGGTCAGGCTCTGCCGGCGGGTGGTCCGGTTGAGCAGAGTGACGCCCAGCCGCGCCTCCAGTGCGCGAACGTGCTTGCCGACCATCGGCGCGGAGAGATCGAGCGCCGAGGCCGCGGCCGCGAACGAGCCGAGATCCACCGCCCTGACGAAGACAGCCATGCTGGTGAGGCGATCCATTCGAAACTCCTGGTTTCCTCAGAGCATCTTGCCGCCTGGTTTATCGCGGGCCTCAAGGCTGGAATAGCGGATTCCGTCACAGCAGGATGGAGTAAGCCGATGACCCGCGTCGTTCGTGTTCATGCCCTTGGCGGCCCGGAAGAGCTGCGCATCGACGATGTCGAACTTCCGCCGCCGGGGCCGAACGAAGTCCGCGTCGCGGTCAAGACGATCGGCCTCAACCGCGCCGAGGCGATGCTGCGCGCGGGCACCTATATCGAGTCTCCGGCGCTGCCCTCCGGCCTGGGGCTCGAAGCGGCTGGGATCGTCGAGCGCGTCGGTGCCGACGTCACCCATTTCGTGCCGGGCGACGCCGTCAGCGTCGTGCCGCCGCCCTCGATGGTGCGCTGGCCCGCTTACGGCGAGCAAGCGACGTTCCCGGCGCGCTTGCTGGTCAAGCATCCGTCCACGCTCGGCTGGGAAGAGGCGGCGGCGCTCTGGATGCAATATGTGACCGCTTATGGCGCGCTGATCGACCTGGCGAACATCACGGCCGGCGAGTGCGTCGTGATCACTGCAGCCTCGAGCAGCGTTGGCCTCGCCGCCATCCAGATCGCCAATCGGATCGGTGCGGTTCCGATCGCCGTCACCCGCTCCTCTGCCAAGGAAGGCAGGCTGGTCGCCGCCGGCGCGGCCCACGTCATCGCCTCGGACGAAGAGGATCTGCTGGCGCGGCTCACCGCCATCGCGGGCAGTGAGGCCATTCGGGTGGTGTTCGACCCGATCGGCGGGCCGGCCTTCGGACCGCTCACCGCGGCGATGGCGCGAGGCGGAATCCTGATCGAATATGGCGCGCTCAGCCCGGAGCCGACGCCCTTTCCGATCGGTGCCGTGCTTGCCAAGAGCCTGACCTTACGCGGCTACCTGATCCACGAAATCGTCGCCGATGATGACAGACTGGCGGCGGCGAAGGCGTTCGTGCTGAGCGGCCTGGAGACCGGCGCGCTCCGGCCGGTGATCGACCGGGTGTTCGCCTTCGACGACATCGTCGCGGCGCACCGCTACCTCGAGACGAATGCGCAGTTCGGGAAGATCGTGGTGCGGGTTCAAGGAGGGGGGGTCGGCACTCGTCTCCCCTCCCTACTCAAGGGAGGGGCCGGGGGTGGGTTGCAGCCGAGCGGGTTCGATAGCCGCGAGGATGCCATTCTGCGCCTTTGGCGGCATCGAGCCGCCAAAGGCGCCACCCACCCCTGCCCTTCCCTGAAAGGAGGGGCGTTACTTGGGAAGAACGGCGCTCTTACAGCTCGCCCCAGACTTCCTTCGCGATGCTGACGATCAGCTCAAGCTTGGCGCGCTGCTGGTCCATGCTGAGATCGTTGCCTTCGAAGGTGGAGGAGAAGCCGCATTGCGGGCTGAGGCAGAGCTGGTCGAGCGGCGCGAACTTGGCGGCGGCTTCGATCCGGCGGAGGATGTCGTCGCGCTTTTCGAGTTCGCCGCGCTTGGTGGTGACGAGGCCGAGGACCACCCGCTTGTGGCCCTTGGGCAGGAGACGGAGCGGCTCGAAGCCGCCGGAGCGCTCGTCGTCGAATTCGAGGAAATAGCCGTCCACGTCGAGCTGGTTGAACAAGGCGTCGGCGACATAATCGTAGCTGCCCGACGCCACCCAGGACGAGCGGAAATTGCCGCGGCACAGGTGGGTGGTGATGGTCAGACCGTCGGGCCGGCCGGCGAGCGCCTTGTTGATGATCTGGATGTAGATTTCGTGCTGGCGCTCGGGATCGCCGCCCTCGGCCGCGATCATCTTGCGCTGCTCGGGATCGTTCAGATAGGCGAGACTGGTGTCGTCGAGCTGGAGATAGGTGCAGCCGAGCCCGGCGAGATTGGCGATTTCCTGCGCGTAGACGGCGGAAAGATCGTCGTAGAAATCCTCGAGACGCGGATAGACGCTGGTCGAAACCGCGGCGCGGCCGCCGCGATAATGGACCATCGACGGGCTCGGGATGGTGAGCTTGGGAATGCCGCGCGTGACGTTCGCCTGCAGGAACTGGAAGGCGTCGGCGAAGATGGTCGACGGCAGGCTCAGCCGGTCCGAGACGCGCAGCGCCGAGGGCGTGAAATCGATGTCGCCCGCCTGATTGTGGAAGTGGACCTTGATGTTGGAGGCGACCTTCTCGATCCCTCCGATCTGGTAGATGTAATCCATGTGCCAGGAGGCGCGGCGGGCCTCCCCGTCGGTGATGCCCTTGAGCCCGACCTCTTCCTGCATCGCGATGAGTTCGAGGATCGCCTGATCCTCGAGCCCCTTGAGGCGCGCCGCCTCGCCCGGATCCGACTTGGCGCGTTCGCGCGCTTCGAGCAGATAGCGGGGGCGGAGCAGGCTGCCGACATGATCGGCGCGGAAGGGCGGGCGGCTTGTCGTCATGATCCTCTCCTTGATGTCGCAAGCCGTCTAGCGCAGATTGCTATGACTCACAACATATGCCAGAAGCCTCGCATCAGTTCCTTGGAGAGGATGCGATGGTGAGCGCGACGCGCGCAAGGCCGATGCCGGTGCCGGACTTCGTCCGCCTTCACGCCCGGGCGCGTCCCGAGGCAATCGCGCTGGCAAGCGCCGCCGGAGACGTGGCCTTCAGCTACTGCGCGCTCGATCAGGCGATCGCCTCGGCCGTCACCTTCCTGCGCGAGGCGGGCGTGCGGCGTGGCGACCGAGTCGCGGCGCTTGCCCGCAATTGCCCCGAAACGGTGATCCTGCAGCTTGCCTGCGCCCGCGCCGGAGCGATCCTGGCACCGCTCAACTGGCGGCTGGCGCCGGCCGAGTTGTGCGCGCTGATCGAGGATTGCGATCCGGCGCTGATCGTCGGTGACGATCTGCTCGAATGTCTCGCCACCGTCACCGTCCCGAAGCGCGATATGGCCGAGGTCGCCGCCGGGATCGCGGCGGCCGCCGCGGCGCCGTTCGAGGCCGGCGACGCCGATCTGCCGTCATTGATGCTGTACACGTCGGGAACCTCGGGCAAGCCCAAGGGGGTGCTGCTGACGGAGCGCAACCTGTTCGCGACCGCAGCCAATTTCGCGGTGCTCGGGGAAGTCGGCGCCGAAAGCGCCTTTCTGGTCGATTCGCCGATGTTCCACGTCATCGGCATGGTCACCAATATCCGACCCGCGTTGATGATGGGCGGTCGGATCGTGGTGTCGAGCGGCTTCGATCCCGCAACCACCCTCGCCCGGCTCGGCGACCCCGCACTGGCGATCAGCCACTATTTCTGCGTCCCGCAAATGGCGGAGATGCTGCGCGCCGCACCCGGTTTCGATCCGGATCGGTTGCGGGGCCTCAAGGCGGTGTTCACCGGCGGCGCCCCACACCCGGCCGCGCGGATCCGCGAATGGCTTGCCGACGCTATCCCGATCGTCGACGGCTACGGCATGACCGAGGCGGGAACCGTGCTCGGCATGCCGCTCGACCCCGCCATCATCGATCGAAAGGCGGGTTCGGCCGGGCTGCTGGGTGCCACGATCGAGCGTCGGATCGCGGCCGCCGACGGCAGCGACTGCGCAGACGGGGAGGTCGGCGAGCTGCTGCTCCGCGGGCCCAACATCTGCGCCGGCTATTGGCGCAACCCGGCCGAAACGGCGAAGGCGTTTACGTCCGACGGCTTCTTTCGCACGGGCGATCTCGTCCGCGAGGATGAAGACGGCTTTCTCACCCTGGTCGACCGCAAGAAGGAGATGTTCATCTCCGGCGGCGAGAACGTCTACCCCGCGGAAATCGAGGCGGTCCTCGCCGCGCATCCGGCAATCGCCCAGGCGGCGGTGCTCGGCGTACCCGATGCCCGCTGGGGCGAAGTCGGCCACGCCTTCGTGCTGCTCAAGCCCGGCGCCGATCCTGATTCGGAAGCGATCCTCGCCGCGTGCGGCGAAAGGCTGGCGCGCTACAAACTGCCCAAGAAAATTCATTTCGTGCCGGATCTGCCGCGGACCGGATCGGGCAAGGTGATCAAGTCGGCGCTGCGGCAGATGCTCTCCGACTGAGCTTGCGTTCCGAGCGCAGCGGTCGCTATCTCCCTGGGATGAGCGGCGCCCCTCCTGTTCCGAAGCTGGAAGATGTTGCGAGCCGCGCGGGCGTTTCGACGGCCACCGTATCTCGCTTCATCAACAATCCGGACGTGGTTGCCGCCAAGACCGGTGAACGGATCCGCGCGGCAATCGACGAGACCGGCTATATTCCCAATCTCGTCGCCGGCGGACTCGCCTCGAGCAAGAGCAGGCTGGTCGCGGTGCTGATCCCCAATCTCACCAACTCGATCTTCAACGATACGATCGAGGCCATGGTCGAAGAGTTGAGCGCAGGCGGAATCACCGTGATGTTCGGCCTGACCGGCACCCAGGAGGATCAGGCCGAGCAGATGATCCGGGCGGCGATGAGCCGGCGCGCGGACGCGATCATCTCGACCGGACCGATCAACGAGCGCATCAAGGCGCTGGTGCGGCGCAGCCGGATGACGTTCCTGCAGATCTGGGAATTGCCCGACGACCCGGTCGACATCGCGGTCGGCTTCTCGCACCGCGACGCCGGCCGCGACATCGCCCGGTTTCTGATGGCGCGCGGTTACCAGCGGCCTCACCTGGTAACCGCCAACGGCAGCCGGGCGCGGATGCGCAGCGAGGGGTTCAAGGAGGAATGGCTGGCGCAGGGCGGTGCCACGCCGAGCGAAGGCGAGGTCGACATTCCATCGCGCTTCGGCCACGCCCGCCGTGTGTTCGCCGAGATCAAGCGGCTGGACGTGCAGCCGGACGTCGTCGTCTGCGGATCCGATTTTCTCGCCCAGGGGTTGATCGTCGAAGCCCAGACCAGCGGCCTCAGAGTTCCCGACGATCTTGCCGTGCTCGGCTTCGGCAACAGCTCGATTGCGGGCGAGATGCGGCCGACGATCACCACCGTCGACATCGATGGACGGCGGATTGCGCGCGAGGCGATCGCCGCGATCCAGCGGCGGACCCGCGGGGGCGATGGCGAAAGGCGAATCGACGTCGGCTTCCGGCTGATCGCACGGGAGAGCGCGTGAGGCCGATCAGTTGCTCCTCAGCATGCGCATGAGCGTCGTCCGAATGCGCCCGTAATTACCCTCCGCGAGATTGCCGAGCACGCCGTGTTGTTCCGGGGGAAGAAAGGCCAGGGGATGGCCATCCGGCCGGAACACATAATGATCGAACCATGCCCGCCACGCCGCGCGCTCGGCGGGTGGGCGCTCGGCGATCGCAATCATCGCAAGCAGCATGGCGGCGTACGGCTGGTCCGGTCCCGACGCGAATCCGTCCCACCAGAAATTGACGAGCAGGTTGATCCGCTCGGTCGCTTCGACCTGATGCCACCAGAGCTTCGGGACGTACAAGGCGTCGCCCGGGCCAAGCTCCGCGACGAGTGCCCGGCCGCGCGCGCGTTCGAAGCGGGGATAGACGGGATCGTCGCGGTCACTGCCGACTGCCAACGCAACCGGTTGACCCGCCATCGTGCGGTCGATCGGGCCGACATAGAGATCGCCGATGGCGTCGGGCGGAAACAGCGTGAAGCGGCGGCGGCCCGCGGCAACGCAGGCGACGTTGTCGAAGACGTCATAGTGGCAGGCAATGCTTGAGGCATGACCGATCCAGAAGCGGGGCCGGACCGAAACCGGCACGAACGGCAGCCGGGTAAGCTGTTCGATACCGGGCAGATATGTCTCCGCCGAGAGGGAGCCGGTGTAGAGGCTCGCACTGTCAGGCCCGGGCTGCGTCTCCATGATGCGGGTCAGCGCCTCCCCCAGGGGCATTTCGATCCGTTCGAAGTTGAACCCTGCGAGGCTCTCATCATAGTGATAGCGGGCCGCGATCTCCGGCCTGCCGACGAACACTTCCGCAGACCGTCCGGCGTCGTACCGGCGCAGCCGGTCGATCAGCTGCCGGACGTCCGATCCGGCCAGCAGCGGCCAGTCTCGCGCCGCCTCCCGCAGGATCCGCGGTTCGCACCGTTCCATCACCCCCGCCCGGAAGCTCTCCGGATCGCGCAGCGACTCCGGATCCGCTTCCAGGACAATGCCGCTCATCAGGCTGCTCCCGGCAGCCGCTCGTTGCGGATACGGGCAAGCGTGCGGACGTGGCGAATCGAATTTGTCTGAGAATAAGCCAGCTGCAGATCGCCGGCGCGGAACAGCTCGAGGACCAGGGCATCCGGCAACCCGTGGAGGCCATCGAGGCTGATCGTGTAGAGTCCTTCCAGACGAATCGGCTTGCCGTCGTCGAAATTCAGCGTGACATCGATCGGTTCCAGAAGTTGCGCCGTCACTAGACGCTCGATCATCTCTTCCGTTTCTGCGATACCGGTTCGCAATAGCTTGAGGGCATGTTGCACGCGCTTGAGTGCCGGCGCCGCCTCTCCCCCATGCTCGAAGAGCACTTCTCCCTCGCCACTCGCAAAGGCAGCACTTTCAAGGTCGATGACAACGTTGTCATCCTCCAGAAAGAAGCCTTGGCGCTCCAGATCGGCAGGGCGATAGTCCGGCAACTTTCCGCCAGTCGCGAGCAGGTTGGTTCCGGGCTCAAGGCCCATGATGACACCGGCGTAGAAAGCGCCGCTTTCCGGGTTCTTCGTGAACACAATGGGATAGTGGATCGAGGCTTCAGGGAATTCCGCTGCTACCACTTGCGCAAAATGCCGCTTCGAGTCGCAGCCGCGATCTATTCGCAGGGCTGCATGCCGCTCATGGTTGAGATACTGCCAGTCCGGCACCTCTTGATCCCTCCCCTTCTCACTCGGCCCTCATTGAGCATGCGAAGACGCCGATGCCAAGGCACGTCATCGCGAATTCCGAAAAAAACTCAGACATGAGCTTGCGCAAGCGCTTTCGGTGTGAAATGGTAGCGCTAACGTGGCAGGCCTGGACGTCGCACTTGAACTATAGGCGCCTTGGAATGACCACGCATCGACCGACCAGCACTCGCTGAAGAAGTGCCGGCGGATTTCTAGGAGGGAAACCTGCGATGGGCGCAAATAGCTGCGCCACTGGCTTGCGGAGCCGTGGCCAAATCTCATTTAAGATTATGAGTGTGAGCAGCCTGGCGGCTCTTGCCTGGACTTGTCCGGCAGTAGCCCAGACGCAGGCGACCCCGGAAGACTCTTCTGCACGCACTACTTCTTCGGCAGAGCAACAGTCGGCCTCGCTTGCCTTTGCGGATCAAGCGCAAACCTCCCTGCAGTCACAAGATTCCGGAACGCCTTCCGATACGTCTCAAGTCGGCACGGCCGGTGTTGCTGACGACGAGAGGGAGATCGTCATCACAGGCCTGCGCGGATCCTTGCAGCGCAACCTCGATCTGAAGCGGACATCTTCCGGGGTCGTGGACGTCATCTCCGCAGAGGATATCGGCAAGTTCCCCGATTCGAACGTTGCCGCCTCGCTGCAGCGCCTGCCGGGTGTCTCGATCCAGCGATCGGGAAGCCGCGGCGAACCGACCGGAATCACCGTTCGCGGCTTCGGCGGCGATTTCAACACGACCTTGTACGACGGAAGGCGCATCTCCACCGCGACCGGTGGTCGTCAGATCGATTTCAGCACGGTCGGCGTCGACTTCATCGGCCAGTTGAGCGTGTTGAAGACGCCCGATGTCTCCCTTGCATCCAGCTCGATCGGCGCGACGGTCAACATCGCCTTCCCGAACGCCTTCGACCGGCCCGGCTTCCGCGCCGCCGCAACCGCATCCGGATCGATCCAGGATCGCGCCGGCAAGGTCGTGCCGACCGGGGGTCTGCTCGTCAGCAATACGTTCGCCGACGACACGATCGGCATCCTCGCCGACGTCATTTACACCCGCCGCGACACCGATACGAATCGCGTCTACGTTTCGGGTTGGCCGGGCGGCTTCTATGCCCCGTGCCAGCTGACCCCGAGCTGCACCCCAGCCCAGCTCGCGCCCGAGAACAAGAACGTGGTCGGCTGGTTTCCGCAGCAATATGGCGCCGAACAGCAACGGGTTCAGGACGAGCGCGTCGACGCGCGCATCTCGCTGCAATACCATCCATCCGACGCATTGATGGTGACGCTGGACAACAATTTTTCACGCCAGAAAGTCACCCAGAACAATTATGCGTTCGGCGTCTGGTTCAACCAGAGCGACCTGCGCAACGTGCAGCTCGATGAGAACGGAACGGCGATCGACTTCACCCAGGCCGGATCACCGACGGACTTCACGGCGGCGCTGAACAAGCAGATCCTGAAGACCAACCAAACCGGTCTCAACGTCAAGTTCGACGCAAGCGCGAACCTGTCGTTCGAAGGCGATGTGGCTTATGCGAAGAGCTGGCTCAATCCGGGCGACGTAATCGGCAGCCAGAATGGCGACATCGGCTATGGTGGCTTGCTGGGCAACAATCTGCGCTTCACCATCGACGGCGACAGCAAGGACGCTTTCCCGACGATCAGCAACTTCGGCCCGGCCGGCAATGGCGCGCGCTGGGCCGACACTTCGGTGATCGGTTCGCACGTGACCGTCAATCAGACGCAGCACAATACGGACGAGCTGCTGCAATTCCGCGGCAATGCAACCTGGAAGCAGGACAATCTCACGATCAAGGCGGGCGGCCAATATTATGAGGACCGCTTCCGCTTCCGCAACCAGAGCACGTTCACCAACAATTTCTGGCAGGCTTATGCCGGCTACGGCGCGCCTTCAGGACGCGCATCCGGCATCGCACCACTGCCCGCCAACCTGTACCAGGGCTCGATCAGCCTCGACAATTTCATCCCGGACTTCAACGGCAGCCTGCCGCCGTCGGTGTTCATCTTCTCGCCGGTAGCATACCAGAACTATCTGAGCGGCCTCGGCAACCCGCAAGCGACACCGATTCCGGGCTACAATCCGGACGTCAAGGGCTTCACCGGCACGTTCGACGAACAGGTCGATCCGGGCAGCGTCATGGACGTCAAGGAGAAGACCTGGGCGTTGTTCCTAAACGTGCAGTTCGAAGCCGACATCGCCGGCATGCCGTTCCACTTCAACGCCGGCGTTCGCAACGAGAACACCCATCTGCGTGCCGTCGGCCAGGGCCGCCTGCCGCTCAACCTGACGCAAAGCGCGGCCGATCCGACCCTGCTCAGCGTCGGAGCCTACACGGAAATCCAGCCGCTCGATAGCAAGAGCAATTATTCCTATTTCCTGCCGAGCATCGATGCCAAGCTCGAGCTCCGCGAGGATCTGATCCTGCGCTTCGATGCCTCGCGAACGCTGACGCGGCCCGGCCTCAACCTTCTCAATCCCGTTCTGAACGTCGGCAGCGGACAGCGGGTCAACGCCCTTTCGGCCAGCGGCGGCAATCCAAACCTGCGCCCCTATCTCGCCGACAATTTCGACATCGCGGCGGAATGGTATTATCGCCGCAATTCGTACTTCTCGGTCGACTTTTTCCTGAAGAATGTCAGCAACTTCATCATTGCCGGCGTCACGCGCCAGTCGATCAACGGGGTGATCGATCCGACCACCGGGCGCGAGGCCACCTTCTCCGTCTCGCAGCAGGTCAACGGACCGGATGCGACGGTTCGGGGTGTCGAGCTCGCCTGGCAGCACGTGTTCGGCGATAGCGGCTTCGGCTTCCAGGCCAACGCCACCTTCGTCGACACCAACCGGCCCTATGACGACGAAGACATTTCGCAGAGCGGCTTTGCGGTGACCGGCCTCGCCAATTCAGCCAATTTCGTCGGCTTCTACGACAAGGACGGCTTCCAGATTCGGGCGGCGCTCAACTGGCGGGACAAATATCTGCTCCAGTTCGGCCAGAACCAGAACACCGGCTCGTTCGGGGCGGAACCGACCTTCGTCAACGAGAGCTTCCAGATCGATCTCACGACCAGCTACGACATCACGAAGAACTTCAGCGTGTTCGGCGAGGCGCTGAATCTCAACAACAATCAGCAGAGCACCCATGGCCGCTATTCCAACCAGCTGCTCGACGTGTTCGATTACGGGCGCCGCTTCACGGTCGGCGCGCGCTATCGCTTCTAACCGATCCCCACTGGGTGGAGCGCGAGCCCGATCGCGCTCCACCGCTTTTTCGTAAGGGTCGACAGGATCGATGACCCCGGTTCAGAACATCGTCATCGTCGGTGGCGGCACAGCCGGGTGGCTGACCGCCGGGCTGATTGCGGCCAAGCATAAGGGCCGCCAGGCACACGGCTTCACCGTCACGCTCGTCGAATCCCCCAACGTGCCGACGATCGGCGTTGGTGAGGGTACCTGGCCGACCTTGCGCACCAGCCTGCGCCGGATCGGCATTTCCGAGACCGAATTGTTCCGCAGGTGCGATGCCGCCTTCAAGCAGGGTGCCCGCTTCGCGCGTTGGACGACGGGCGACGAGGATGACGGCTATTATCATCCGCTGATGCTTCCGCAGAGCTTCGGCCAGGTTAACCTGGCCCAGCATTGGCTCGCCGACGCGGAGGGCGAAAGCTTCTGCGATGCGGTGACGCCGCAGGGGCGGCTCTGCGATGCAGGGCTGGCCCCGAAGACGATCGCGACGCCCGAATATGAGGCGGTCGCCAATTACGCCTACCATCTCGACGCCGGCAAGTTCGCGACCTTCCTGCAGCACCATTGCTGCGAAATACTCGGCGTACGCCACGTGCGCGCCGATGTCGGCGAAGTCCTGTTGTCCGACAATGGCGACCTAAAGGGGCTCGTTACCGAACAGGCCGGGACCATAAACGGCGATCTCTTCGTCGACTGCACCGGCTTTTCCGCCCTGCTGATCGGCAAGGCGCTGGGCGTACCGTTCCGCAGCTGCTCCGACATATTGTTCTGCGACACCGCCCTCGCCGTTCAGGTCCCCTACGAGCACCCCCACGATCCGATCGCCTCCCACACCATCTCCACCGCCCAGTCGGCGGGCTGGATCTGGGACATCGGGCTACCCACCCGCCGCGGCGTCGGGCATGTCTTCTCCAGCAGCCACACCAGCGCCGAAGAGGCGGAGCAAGCGCTTCGCGCCTATCTGGGGCCGCGCGGCGCCGATCTGCCGGTGCGTCGGCTGTCGATCCGCAGCGGCCACCGGGAGCAATTCTGGAAAGGCAATTGCGTCGCAGTCGGCCTGGCTGCCGGCTTCCTGGAGCCGCTCGAAGCCTCGGCGATCGTGCTCATCGAATTGTCGGCCAAGATGATCGCCGATCAGCTTCCACCCTGCCGAGAGGTGATGGACGTGGTGGCGCGGCGGTTCAACGAGACGACTACGTACCGCTGGGGTCGGATCATCGACTTCCTCAAGCTCCATTATGCGCTCACCAAGCGCACCGACAGCGACTTCTGGCGCGACAACGTCCGGCCCGAGACGATCCCCGATCGCTTGCACGATCTGATGACGCTCTGGCGCTACCAGGTACCCTGGAACATCGACGAGTTCGACCGTGCCGAGGAGGTCTTCCCCTCCGCAAGCTACCAATATGTTCTCTACGGTATGGGCCACCGCACCGACCTGGTACCCGGCAGCGTCGATGCCGATGCGGAGGCGGCACGGCGGGCTAAACGGGAGAATCGTGCGCAGACGCAGCGCATGGTCGCCGGCCTTCCCGGGCACCGCGCGCTGATCGCCAAGATCGTCGAACGCGGCCTGCAGCCCGTCTGAGCCTGATCCGGAGTCCCGTGTCCATGTCGTTTTTCCGTCAGAGTTCCGCCCGCTCGGCCGCCCGCGGCTCGTACAGACTGACGATCTCCGCCCTGTTCCTCTGCGCGGCGTCCATTCCCGTCCAGGCTTCACCGGCTTCGGACCCGGCGCTGGAGAAGGCGCGGGCGCTCGTCGGGCAACTGACGGTGGAGGAGAAGCTGGCCCAGTTGCTCAACGTCGCGCCGGCGATACCGAGGCTAGGCATCCCCGCCTACAATTGGTGGACCGAAAGCCTGCATGGGGCGCTGGGGCCGCTGCCGACCACCAACTTTCCGGAGCCAATCGCGCTCGCCGCCAGCTTCGACACCGCGCTCGTGCACGACGTCGCCGCGGCGATCAGCGTCGAGGTGCGAGGCCTGCATACGCTCGCCCGCAAGACCGGGCGAACCGGGCGGATGGGCTCGGGGCTGGAGACTTGGTCCCCCAACATCAACATCTTCCGCGATCCCCGCTGGGGGCGCGGGCAGGAAACCTATGGCGAGGATCCGTTCCTGACCGCCCGCATGGGCGTCGCATTCGTCACCGGCATGCAGGGGCCGGACCCGGAGCGCCCGCGGGTGATCGCGACGCCCAAGCATTTCGCGGTGCACAGCGGCCCGGAATCGACCCGACACGAGGCCAACGTCTTCGTCTCCGCGCACGATCTGGAGGATACCTACCTGCCGGCCTTCCGCGCGGCGATCGTCGAAGGGCGCGCCGGATCGATCATGTGCGCCTACAACCGGATCGACGGCCAGCCGGCCTGCGCGAGCGACCTGCTGCTCAAGGATCATCTTCAGCGCGCCTGGAACTTCACAGGCTATGTCGTCTCCGATTGCGACGCCGTCCACGACATCGCCGACAACCACAAATATGCGCCGAACGGCGCCGCAGCGGTGGCGGCGGCGATGCGCGCGGGGGTCGACAGCGAATGCCACGGCGGCACCCTCGGCGACACGGCGGGTCTCGAGGATCGCTACCGCGACGCTCTGGCGCAGGGTTTGCTCACCCAAAGCGAGATCGACGAGAGCCTGGTCCGCCTGTTCGCTGCCCGCTTCCGCACCGGCGATCTGGCCGGGCTGAGCGGCGCGCCCAAGGCGGTTCCGCCGGGGGCGATCGGCAATGCGGACCATCGCCGTCTCGCGCTGACCGCCGCCGAGCGTGCGATGGTGCTGCTCAAGAATGACGGCATCCTGCCGCTCGCGCCCAAGGCGCGGGTGGCCGTGATCGGTCCGCTCGGCGACGCGACGCGGGTGCTGCGCGGCAATTATTCCTCTACTCTGTCGGGGCCGCCGGTCTCGGTGCTGGAGGGGCTTCGCGCCACCCTCGGCCGCCGCAATGTCACGCTCGTCCCTTATGGCCCCTCGCTGACCGATGGGGACCGCGTGCCGGAATCGGCGTTGCGCACGCCCGACGGCAAGCCCGGGGTGCGCGTCCGCTATTTCAATCCGGAGACGGCGCTGCCGGCCCGCTTCGCCCCGGGCGCGCGCGAGGCTGCGATCGCTGCGGTGCGCTGGCAGGCGGAGCCGGTGGTGATCCGCACCGAGCCCGATATCGGCGACCGCAATCTTGCGTTGGCGCAGGTCGCCGACGTCCACCGCATCGAATATAGCGGGTTCCTGGTGCCGCCGGAAACCGGGACCTATCGCATCGGCCTTGCCGGGGCCGGGGCGACGCTCGACTTCGATGGAGAGCAGGTGGTCGACCGCCGCAAGGCACGCTGGAACGACCTTCCCGGGCTCGTCACGCGAACGCTCGTCAAGGGGCGCCGCTACCCGCTCAAGGTGGTCGGCAGCGGCGTCAACCTCGTCTGGAAGCGCATCTCCGAAACGCCGGAGGAGGATCTGGGCCGTGCCGCCGCGTCGGCGGACGTGCTGGTCGCCGTCGTCGGTCACACCGCCGATCTGGAAACCGAGGAAACCGGGGTGACGGTGCCGGGCTTTGCGGGGGGCGACAAGACCAGCCTCGATCTTCCGGCCGATCAGCTCGCTCTGCTCGAACAGGCACGCGCGACCGGCAAGCCGCTGGCGGTGGTGACGATGAACGGCAGCCCGATCAATCTCGCCTGGGCCAAGGACAATGCCGCCGCCATCCTCGAAGCCTGGTATGCCGGCGAGGCAGGCGGTCAGGCCGCCGCCAACATCCTTACCGGCCGAACCAACCCGTCGGGACGCCTGCCGCTCACCTTCTACCGCAGCGTCGACGATCTGCCGCCGTTCGGCGACTATGCGATGCGCGGGCGGACCTATCGCTATTTCGCCGGCACGCCGGTCTATCCGTTCGGTCATGGCCTCAGCTACACGCGCTTCGACTACGCGCCGTTGACCGTCGAACCGGCGCAAGCCGGAGCCGAACAGGGGATGCGCATCTCGACCCGCTTGACCAACACCGGCACCCGCGCCGGCGACGAAGTGGCCCAGCTTTATCTCGATTTCCCGGACCGACCGGGCATGCCGCGGCTCGCCTTGCGCGGCTTCCAACGCGTGTCGCTCCGTCCGGGGGAAACACGCGATCTCGTCTTCGATCTTTCGCCGCGCGACCTCAGTTCCGTGGATGCCGACGGCAGGCGTATGGTCGCCGCCGGCCGCTACCGGGTCACGATCGGCTCGGGCCAGCCGGGGACGGGCGTCGCCGGACAGTCGGCAAGCTTCGACGCCGCGCAATCTCCGGAGTTGCCGAAATGAAGACAATGTCGTTCGTCCTTCTCGCCGGAATGCTGGCGCTTTCCGTGCCGGCATGGGCCGCACCGGATCCGCTCGCGCCGAGCGGACGGTGGAGCGCCAATTCGGATGGTCACGCGCCGGTGCCGCCGATGGGCTGGAACAGCTGGAATGCGTTCAACAGCGACGTCGACGAGGAAAAGGTGCTCGCCTCCGCCCAGGCACTGGTCGACACCGGCCTCGCCCGCCTCGGCTATCGCTACGTCAACATCGACGACGGCTGGTGGCTGAAGCGGCGCGAGTCGGATGGGCGGCTGATCATCCGCACCGCCCATTTTCCCTCGGCGGCGACCGGCCCGGATCCCAGTTTCCGCCCGCTCACGGACCGGCTCCACGCGATGGGATTGAAGGCTGGCATCTACTCCGACATCGGCCGCAACAGCTGCGGTCAGATCTACACGCCCGACTTCAAGAACCAGCCCGAAGGCAGCCTCGCCGAACGAGAAGTCGGCCTGTACGGCCATGTCGATCAGGACATTCGTCTGTTCTTCGCCGAATGGAATTTCGATCTGATCAAGGTCGACGGCTGCGGGGTGCGCGGGCTGCCGGCCGATGCGCCGCGAGTCCGCTCGGGCCTCTACCGGGCCCTGCCGCCGCTGGTCGACATGCAGTCGCTCGGCGGATCGGACGTAGCCGGCGTCCGCAAGCTCTATACCGAAGTCGGCGAGGCAATCCGCAGGCACAGCCACGGCCGCCCCTACGTCTATTCGCTCTGCCTGTGGGGCGCGGGCGATGTCCGCTCGTGGGGCAAGGACGTCGGCAACATGTCGCGCACCAGCGACGACATCCAGCCGCTGTGGGGGCGCATGCTCACCAATCTCGACACGGTTACCCACCGTGCGCTCTACGCCCATCCCGGTTCATGGAACGACGCCGACATGCTGTTCGTCGGCACCGGCGACTTCGATCAGCAGCATGGAGTGGAGGCACGATCGCATTTCAGCCTGTGGGCGATGCTCAATTCGCCGCTGATCATCGGCTACGATCTGCGCAAGCTTAGGCCCCAATTGCTCGCCATTTTCGGCAATGCGGAGGTCGTCGCGCTCAACCAGGATCCGGCGGGGAACCAGGCGGTCCTGGCGTACGATTCCGGTGAGGTGCAGATCTTCGTCAAGACGCTGGCCGACGGCAGCAAGGCAGTTGCGCTGTTCAACCGCACCGGGGCAGCACGCGACGCGATCCTCACCGCCGACCATCTGAAGATGTTGCCGTCCAGCGACGTTCGCCTGCGCGATCTCTGGAGCAAGGAGGAACGCAGCTTCCGCGGCGAAACCAAGATGCAACTTGCCGCCCACGAGACGCGGCTGTTTCGCGTCAGCGGCGATCGGCGTCTCGCCGACGGACTCTATCTTTCCGAACAGCCCGGGCGGATCAACCCCGCCGTCGACGGTATCCCGGCTCCGCTCCCCGATCCGACCATCCACCCGTCGATCACGCCCTGGGTGGGCACCCGCGGCGGCGGCGAGCATGTCCAATATGGCGGGTGGGGCGGCGCCGAGCCGGATCGAGCGCCCTACGGCAAGCTGCTCCGCGTCGCCGGCAAGTCGTACGACACGGGCATCGGTGTCCTCGCCGGATCTCGCCTCGAAGTCCGTAACGCGGGCTTCTCCCAGTTCGCGGCGATGGTCGGAGTCAACGATTCCGGGCGTCGGGCCGATGGGCCGGTCGTCTTCGAAGTCTGGGGCGACGGCAAGCTGCTCGCCCGCTCCGCCGCGATGCGCTTCGGTGCCGCGGCGGCGCCGATCAAGGCAGACATCGCGAAGGTCCGGATCGTGGAGCTGGTGGCGCGCGCATCCGGTGGGACCCGGACCTCGGCGATGCCGCAGCCTGCGACCTGGGCGGAGGCGGCCTTGCTGAAGTGAGCATGCCGGAACGCTGCCGGGATCGATCCATCACCAATCAACAGAGAGGAGCGCGTGCCATGTCGGCAATCGGAACGGTTCGAAAAGTGTTTGGCGGCGGACGGCTTTCCGCTTTCGGTCTCGCCTGCGCTGCGCTCACGCTGGCGGCGCCGGCGCATGCCCAGGACGACAAGATGGTTCCGATCGCCATTCCGGCGCAGCCGGATGCAATCGTGCTCGGAACCGGTCCGTTGCCGGGGGCGACCGCGCCCGAAGTCTGGCACCAGCAATATGGCAGCCTGTTCGCCCGCAACGTCACCGTCGCCACGCTGACCCCCTATCTGCCCGATCCGGCCAAGGCCAACGGCACCGCCGTGATCGTGGCGCCTGGCGGCGGTTTTCGTACGCTGTCGATGGAGAATGAGGGATCGGATGTCGCCAAAGCGCTGGCGGCGCGCGGCGTTGCGGCCTTCGTGCTGAAATATCGGCTGAACCAGACGCCGCAGGACATGGCGGAATTCGATCGCTCGATGACGGCGATGTTTTCGAATGCCGCGCGTCCGACCACACGCCTCAAGCCCGAGGCGGCGATCGCCAATCTTGCGCCGCAGATTGCCGACGCGCGTGCTGCCTTTGCGCTCGTCCGCAAGCGCGCGGGCGAATGGCATGTCGATCCGAGCCGGATCGGCATGGTCGGCTTTTCGGCCGGCGCCATGCTGACGATGGCGACCACATTGGCGGGCCAGGATGCCAAGCCCGCGTTCATCGGCCTCGTTTATGGTCCGCTCGAGCCGGTGACCGTGCCGGCGGACGCGCCGCCGATGTTCGCCGCCATCGCCGCCGACGACCCGCTCTTCGCCGGCAAGGGCCTGGGGCTGATCGAGAGCTGGATGGCGGCAAAGCGGCCGGTCGAATTCCACCTCTACGAACAGGGCGGCCATGGTTTCGGCATGTATCCGAAGACGACCACCAGCACCGGCTGGTTCGAAAACTTCGCCGCTTGGTTGCGGATGCACGGCATGATCAAGGCCGCCGGATAGAGACAAGGACGCACCGTGATCGGACGGTGACGGCGCTTGCCCGCCACGGGCGGGTGTGCAAACGCTTGCACACCCGCCCGTGGAGATTTCCGTATGCGCATCCGACTTGTTGTTGCCGCCCTGCTGTTGACCGCCGCCGCACCGGCTCCCCTCGCCTCGGGCGCTCAGTGGCAAAGCGAGGTACCGGCGAACTGGAACGGCACGCTGCTGCTTTGGAGCCGGGGCTATTCGCCAAAGGCGGGTGCGCCGGAAGTGGCGCCTCCTCCAGTGAAGCAGGCGCTGCTTTCCGCCGGCTACGCGCTCGCCGGATCGGATTATGGCGCCGGCGGCTGGGCACTCGAAGAGGCGGTGCCGGCGCAGCGTGCGACGATCGCGGCGTTCACCGCCCGGCACGGCCGGCCGAAGCGGGTGATTGCCTGGGGCTTCTCGATGGGGGGGCTGGTCACGACCGCTCTGGCCGAGCAGAGGCCGGCCGCGATCGACGGCGCGGTCGCCTTCTGCGCGTCGATCGGCGGTGCGGTCGGGATGATGAACATGGCGCTCGACGGTGCCTTCGCGTTCCGCACGCTCGTCGCGCCGAACGCAGCGATCCGGGTGGTCGACACCGGTGACGACATGGCGAACGGGCGGGAAGTCGGGGAAGCGCTTGCGGCGGCGACGGCGACGCCGGCCGGGCGGGCGCGGGTCGCCCTGGCCGGCGTGCTTGCCGGCATTCCCGGCTGGACGACGCCCGGTTCGCCGAAGCCCGCTTCGAACGATGTCGACGCACAGGCGGCGCAGATCGCCGATGCGTTCGTGCGTGGAGTCTACCTTCCCCGCGCCGACCAGGAACGCCGCGCCGGCGGCACTTTCTCCTGGAACACCGGGATCGACTATCGCCGGCAGCTCGCCCTCTCCGGTCGCCGGCCGCTGGTCGAGGCGCTCTATCGCAAGGCGGGGCTCGACCTCGAGGCGGATCTCGCCCGGTTGAACGCCGCGCCGCGGATCGCCGCCAAGCCGGCCGCGACCGCCTACATGACCCGACATTATACCCCGACCGGCAGACCGACGGTGCCTCTGCTGGCAATCCAGGCAGTCGGCGACGGGCTGACCTCGCCGTCGCTGCAGCGTTTCTACGCCGAGGCGGCGAAGCGAAGCGACGTCCAGTCGCTCTGGGTGGGACAGGCCGGCCACTGCAATTTCGCGCCGGACGTCGTGCTTGCCGGCATTCGCCAGGTCGACGCCCGGCTGGCAAGTGGCCGGTGGCCCGAAGCACCGGCGCCGTTCATCGCGCACACGCCCCCGCCGATGCTCCGCCCCTGCCTGCGCGGCGGCCGCTGCCGCTGATGCTCGTCAGGGCATTCCCTTGCGGTCCACCTTCCAGGCGGGATCCTTGCAGAGGCCGCAGGGATCGCCGGTAAACATGCGGCCGGCAGCGGCGTCGCCGCGCAGCTGCCAGTCGAGCCACGCCACGGCGATCTGCGCGACCTGACCGCCGTTGCTCTGGCGGAAGGTGCCGCCATGGCCGACGTCGCTCGTCGCGAGGACGGCCGGCACATGCGCGATCTTCGTGAAATCGTCGGTGCCGTTGGGCCAGGCGACGTCGGACCTGCCGCCGAGCACGTAGAGCACCGGCGTGTGCAGGGCCTTGAGCATCGACTTGTCGACCTTCACGCCTGGGATCGGATTGCTGCCGTCCGCGAAGATGCCGCTATTGTGGACGATCACCGCGTGAACCCGCGGATCGGCGCCGACCTCGATCGCCTGCAGGCCACCGCAACTGTGGCCGGCAACCGCCACCGCCCTGGGATCGATCCGGCCGAAATAGCGGCTCCCCCGCCTGGCATTTTCGGCGAGCGCCCAGTGGATGCCACCAGCGACATCGGCCGAGGTCGTCTTGACCGGCGGCAAGCCGCCCGAAGCATCCGGGCGGCGCGGCTCCGCAGCCGCCGCGGGCGCGCCGGGGCCGCTCCGGATCGCCCCGGGGGCGATCACCAGATAGCCGTGAGACGCGATTTCGGCGAGGTGCTGGCGGGCGCTGGCGCCGTCGTCGCTACAGCCGCCATTGCCCCAGACCAGCAGGCCGAGCTTGCGGCCGCGGAGCCTGGTCAGATCGGCCGGGCGGTAGACGACGTGATCGGGCAGGCCCGCATCGACCTCCTTCAGCGCGGGGTAGCGGCCGCTGCCCTTCGTATCCGGCATCGCGGCATAGGCCGCCCGTGCCGGATCGGCCGCGCCGGCCGTCTGCGGCGGTCGGGCAGCGGGTTGCGCAGAGGCAGTGCCGCACAGGATCACGGCGCAGAGACCGGCAAGCAGGGCGTTTCGAGGCATCGAAGATCCTTCCGTTCGGCTCCTCGCGCGGGAGCCTGTCCCAGGGATCTATTCACTCGCAGGAGGAGCTTGCAAGCGCTTTCACGTTCCGATACATAATTGTTATGACGCATGACATTGTTGGCGGACGCTTTGATGAGGACAAGCTGGGAGGCACGCCGTGAGCGCCGTGTTTCTGGCAACCGGCGACCTTGCCATGGACCGCGCCCACTATGACGAGAGCTTCGCCGAAACCGCGCAGCTTCTGCACGCCGCCGACATCGTCTTCGGCCAGCTCGAGACCAGCTTCGCCACCAGCGGGGTGCGCGCACCCCAGGCCCGGCATGCGGTATTGGCCCGGCCCGAGGGCGCGGCGTCGCTGCGCCGCGCCGGGTTCGACGTCATCTCGATGGCCGGCAACCATGTCCTCGACTGGGGCAACGACGCATTTTTCGAGACGAAGCGCAATCTGGAGGCGGCAGGCATCGCCGTGGTCGGCGCCGGTGCCGACATCAAGGAAGCGCGGCGGCCCGTCCGCTTCACCCTGCCGGACGGCACCATCGTCGCCATCCTCGCTTATTCCAGCATCCTGCCGATGGCTTATTGGGCCGACGAACGCCGGCCGGGCTGCGCGCCGATGCGGGCGCACACGGTGTACGAGCAGATCGAGCACGACCAGCCGGGCACGCCGGCGCGGATCCACACCTTCCCGCACCAGGACGATCTCGCCGCGATGGAGGCCGACATCAAGGCCGCAAAGGCGGAGGCGGACGTCGTCCTGGTGTCGCACCATTGGGGCATCCATTTCGTCCGGGCCGTGATCGCCGACTATCAGCGCGAGGTCGCCCGCGCAGCGATCGCCGCCGGTGCCGACGCGATCCTCGGCGGCCATCCGCACATCCTGAAGGGCTGCGAGCTGATCAACGGCGCGCCCGTCTTCTACTCGCTGTGCAATTTCGCGACCGATCTCCGGATGGATCCGGCCCATGCCGCCTCCAGGAGCTTCCAGGAGATCCGGGTGCTCGCCGAGGAGTGGGAGCCCGATTTCGACAGCCTGTACAATTTTCCCAAGGCGTCGCGCCTTTCCATGGTCGCTCGGCTGGAGATAGCCGGCGGACGGGTCGTTCGCGCCGGCTACCTGCCGCTGCACATCGGCCGCGACGCGATTCCACGTCTCGCGCAGCCCGGTTCGGCCGAGCACGACGAAATCGTCGCCTACATGCGCGCGGTTACCGAGGAAGCGGGGCTCAATGCGCGCTATCGGACCGGTCCCGACATGGTCGAACTCGTGGGGACCCAAGCATGAAGCGCCTGCCGCTGGAGGGCATCGTCCTCCTTTATTTCCTGTCCTATCTGCCAAATGTGATCATCACCAAGTTGGTGACCAGCGTTCCGCATGCCGGGCTTGGCCGGCCGCTCACAGGCCTGGAAACGCTGCCGGCCTCGCTGATCGTCAGCACGGTGATCACCTATCTCTTCATCTGGCTGTCGGGGTGGCACCGCGACGCCCATGGCGTGACGATCGCCGGCCGCCGCATTCCGGTGCCGACCCGCTACACCCTGCTCTCCGGCATCGGAACGGCGCTGGTCCTGTTCACGGTGCCGCTGTCCTTCACTTTCGTCGGGGTCAGCATTCCGTTCATCCAGCTGCTGATGCGCGGCGACATCCTGATCATCGCGCCGATCGTCGACATGATGTTCGGCCGCAAGGTGCGCTGGTGGAGCTGGACGGCGCTGGTGATGGTGCTGATCGCATTGACGATCACGCTCGCCGACCGCGGCGGCCTGGACCTGCCGCCGCTCGCGATCCTGACCGTCATCCTCTACACGATCGGCTATTTCATCCGCCTCGCGGTGATGACCAAGGTTTCGAAGACCGGCGACCAGGCCTCGGTGCGACGCTATTTCGTCGAGGAGAAGATCTTCGCGCTGCCGCTGTCGGTGGCGATCCTCGCCGGCCTTTCGGCGAGCGGCTTCGGCTCTCAGTCCGGCGAGCTTCATTGGGGCTTCGTCGAAATCTGGACCGACCCGGTGATCTGGCCGATCCTCGGCATCGGCATCACCCTCACCATCATATCCGTGTTCGCGATCGTGATCCTGCTCGACCCGCGCGAGAACGCCTATTGCGTGCCGCTGGAGCGCGCCGCCAGCCTGGTGGCGGGGGTCGGCGGATCGCTGATCCTGGCATGGTTCTGGGGCCTGCGGGCGCCGAGGACCGCCGAACTGATCGGGGCCGGAATCCTGATTGCCGCCATCGTCCTGCTCTCGCTCGCGCCGCGCTGGCCGCGGCGGATGGTGCCCGCGCGCGCCGAAACGACCTGAACCAAGACACTCCATCGGAACCGCGAACAACAGCGGCAGGATGCCCAACGGAGGATTGACCTGATGACCCGATTTGGCTTGCTCGCCAGCCGCAGCGCCTGGGGCGCCCTTGCCTTGGCCATGGCCCAGCCCGGCTGGGCGCAAACGGCGGAGCCGGCCGCGGCCATTGGCGCTGACGGCGCCGGCGCCGCCGACGAGATCGCGCCGGCCGCGATCCCGGCCGAAGAGGGTATCGTGGTCACCGGCAGCCGGATCCGCGGCATCGCACCGGTCGGCTCCAACGTCATCGCCATCGATCAGGCGCGGATCGCGCAGGAACCGGTGACGTCCACGAATGATCTGCTGCGGCGGGTGCCGCAGGTCGTCGCCCTCGGCGCCAACCGGCAGGGCGGATCGGCGCAGAACGGCGCCGCCAACGCCACCCGGGGCGCCGGCATCAACCTGCGCGGCATCGGCACCAACGCAACCTTGCTGCTCTACGACGGCAAGCGCATGCCGCCCCAGGGAACGCAGGGCCAATATACCGATCCCTCGGTCATCCCCGCGATCGCCCTCGCCCGCGTCGAGGTCGTCGCCGACGGCGCCTCCGCAATCTACGGATCGGATGCGATCGCCGGCGTCGTCAATTTCATCCTGCGGCGCAATTTCGACGGCATCGAGATCCGCGCCCGCTCCGGCTTCACCGAGCGCGGCTATGACGAGCAGCAGATTGCCGGAATCTTCGGCCGCAAGTGGGACAGCGGCTCGATCATGGTCTCGGCCGAATATACGAGGAATGACGCGCTCCTCGGCACCGAGCTCGATTTCTACCAGGACGACAATCGCGATCGCGGCGGCCGCGACCTTCGCTCCAACTTCTGCAATCCCGGCACGATCAGCGTCGGCGGCGGCAGCTATGCGATCCCGACAGGCGGCGTCACCAACGCCAATGTCGGCTCGCTGGTGCGCGGCACCACCAACCGCTGCTTCTACAACCAATATGACACGGTCATTCCCGAACAGGAGCGGGTCAACGTCATCGCCGCATTCAACCAGCAACTCGGCGACCGCGTCCGCCTGTTCGCCGACGGCTTCTATTCGAAGCGGAGCGGCGAGATTGCCGGCATCTCGAACATCACCGCGACCGTGCGCAACACCAACCCCTTCTTCGTCAGCCCGGTGCCGGGCGCGACCCAGGTCAACGTTACCTATTCCCTGCTGCCCCAGGTCGGCGGGCCGGACGTCAATCCCTATCGCGGCGAATCCTGGAACGTCAGCGGCGGAGTCGAGGCCGATCTGTTCGGCGACTGGTCCGGCACGCTTTATTATGCCCATGGCGAATCCAGCGACGTCGCCGATCGCCGGATCGGGATCAACAGCGCGGCGCTCAACGCCGCGCTCGCCGACACCAATCCGCTGACCGCCCTCAACGTCTTCGGCGGGCCGAACAATCCGGCGACGATCGCGCGCATCCGCGACAACCTGTTCGTCATCACCGGCCGCACCCGCCTCGACGTCGCCAACCTCCAGTTCGACGGATCCTTGTTCCACCTGCCCGGCGGAAACGTGCGCCTCGCCGCCGGCGGCGAGTATCGCAAGGAATATACGTTCACCGATCTCGCGACCGGCACCAGCGCTGCCGAGACCCATGTCGCCGACGATGGCAGCCGCACCGTCAAGGCCGCGTTCGCGGAGCTGTTCGTGCCGATCGTCGGCGCGGACAATGCCGTGCCGGGGCTGCGCGAGCTGTCGCTGTCGCTGGCGGGCCGCTACGAACATTATTCTGACTTCGGCAGCACCACCAACCCCAAGATCGGCATCACCTGGAAGCCGGCCAACGGGATCACCGTGCGCGGCAGCTACGGTACGTCGTTCCGCGCGCCGACCTTTACCGAGGTGTCGACGGTCGCCGGCGGCGCCGGCCTCTATTACGACACCCTGCCCGGCCCGAACGGCAATCTGACCGGCATCGGCATCGCCGGCGGCAATCCCGATCTGCGCCCGGAAAGCGCGACGACCTGGTCCGCCGGTGTCGAGTTCGCGCCCAATTTCGCGCCGGGCCTCACCGCCACCCTGACCTATTTCGACATCGATTATACCGACCAGATCCAGGCGCTGCGCGGCACGCCCGGCCTGCTCACCAACCCGCTTTATACCGACTTCGTCACGTTCGACCCGAGCGCCGCCGAAGTCCAGGCGCTGCTCGCGTCCGGCCTTCCGATCAACAGCGCGATCAACGCCAATCTGGTCCAGTTCATCGCCGACGGGCGCCGGCAGAATCTCGGCACGTCGCTGGTCAACGGGCTCGATTTCGGCCTCTATTACCGCCGGACGATCGGCGCCGTCGAAGTCGATGCCGGCGTTCAGGGCACCTACTTCACCCGCTACGATTTCGAGGCGGTGCCCGAGGCCGGCCTTGCCGACGTGCTCGGCACGATCGCCTTTCCGCAGAAATTCCGGTCGCAGGCCGATATCGGCGCCAAGTGGAACGCCTTCCAGGCGCGGGTGACCTGGAACCACCTTGCCGGCTATCGCAACACCACCGTCACGCCGGTGCAGCGCGTCAGCAATTACGACACGATCGACCTGTTCCTCGGCTGGGACGTGGACGAACGGTTCCGCTTCTCGGTCGACGTCCGCAACCTGTTCGACGAAAAGCCGCCCTTCGTCGACACCGCGCGCGGCTACGATCCGCAATCGTCCAATCCGATCCCGCGCCTGATCTCGTTCACCGCGGGGGTGAAATTCTGATGCTGTGGGCGGCAATGGCGCTTGCCGCCGCGGGGGCCGCCGATTGCAAGGGCCTGGAAGGACGGCATGCAGGATCGGTGATCGTGACGTCGGCCACCTTCGTCCAGCCGGCGCCGGCCTGGGAGGTGCCGGGCAGCGGCGGAGTCTATCGCGCGGTGCCGGTGTCGAAGCCGTTCTGCCGGGTGGAAGGCACGATCGAGACCAATATCGGGTTCGAGCTCTGGCTGCCCGCGGGATGGAACGGACGGCTGCTAGGCGCGGGCGTCGGCGGCGATGCGGGGGTGTTCAACCATCGCGACATGAGCGTCCGCATCGACCAGGGGTTCGCCACGGTCACCACCGACAGCGGCCACAAGGCGACACAGAAGAGGTGGATGGCGAACGCCAAAGCCCGGATCGATTACGAGCATCGCGCCGTCCATCTCACCGCGAAGGCGGCGAAGGCGCTGACCAGACTGCATTACGGCCGGGCGGCGACGCGGTCTTACTTTCTCGGCTGCTCAGGCGGCGGCCGGCAGGCGCTGAAGGAGATGCAGAACTATCCCGCCGATTATGACGGCGTCATCGCGGGTGCGCCCGGGCCCTACATGCCGCTCATGTCGGTGCGGATGATGTGGTTCGCGCTCGCTCAGAAGCGCAATCCGCTCGGCGCATTGTCGGATTCCGACTGGTCGCTCTACGAGCGCGCGGTCACCCGGGCCTGCGATCCGAAAGACGGCGTTTCGGACGGCATCATCGAAAACCCGCTGGCCTGCACGTTCGACCGGCGCGTCCTGCTCTGCCCGGAGGGACGAACCGGCGACTGCCTGACTCCGGCCAAGCTGGCGATGCTCGACAGCATCGTGTCGCCGATGCCGGACGAGCAGGGCCGTGCGATGGACAAGGGCCTGCTGCCCGGGGTGCGCACCCGGCCGGGCCCGCCCTCGCCGCTGTTGCGGGCGATGTGGGCCGACGCGGTTCACGACGATCCGGACTGGGACGAGGAGACGTTTCGCCGCTCCGCCGACCTCGCCGCGGTCAACCGGGCGATGCCGGAGCTGCGTGCCGACCGCACCGCGATCGCGCCGTTCATCCGCCGCGGCGGCAAGGCGATCCTGTACCAGGGTTGGGCCGATCCCTCGACGGTCGCGGATCCGACGATAGACTATCTCGGCGCGCTCGCGGCTACCAATGGCGGCGCTGAAAGGCTTGGCGAGGCGGTGCGGCTGTTCATGGTTCCCGGCATGTACCATTGCCGCGGCGGCCCCGGCGCCGACAGCTTCGGCGGCTCGGGCCATCCGGTCGCAAGCGGCGTGGCGGATCCGGAGCGCGATATCTTGTGGTCGCTGATCCGCTGGGTCGAACAGGGCGAGGCGCCGGAGCAGATCGTCGCCGCCAAGACGGTCGAGAACGGCGCAACATCGTTCACCCGCAAGCTGTGCCCGTTTCCCAAGGCGGCGGTGTATGACGGCATTGGAGATGCGAAGGACGCCGCTTCCTATCGCTGCAAGGATACGCCGACGCTGACGGCGCGGCTTCGCGCATCGGCAGGCCGCACGTTCTGACGCTCGTTTCCTGACGCCGCGATCGGTTGCAAAACGCGCTTTGTCTTTGCGCGCGAGCCTGCCATCGTGCCGGCGCGGCAACCGCCGCTCTGGAGGGGAACAGGATGGGCAGCCGCGCCGCAACCCGGCCGAGGGACGAACGCAGCGCCGACGCGGCGCCCGCGCCGAGCGGCACCCAGACGCTGCTGCGCGGTCTCGACGTGCTGGAGAGCGTCGCCGCCGGCCGCGGCTCCGTGCCCGAAGTCTGCGCCGCGACCGGACTCGGCGCCGAAATCTCGCGGCGGCTTTGCCGAACCCTCGCCGACCGCGGCTTCCTGACGCGGGACACCGGGCGGCTCGGGCTCGGCCCCGCGTTGCGCAAGCTCGCCGAGGAGGCCGACCGCCAGATCGATCTGATCGCGGTCGCGCGGCCGCATCTCGACGGGCTCGCCGATGCGACGCTCGAGGCGGTCCATCTCGCCATCGAGGACCGCGCCATGGTGCGCTACATCCATATGGTCCACGGCCGCCGCCGGCTCTCGCTACGATCGATCGTCGGCGAAACCCGGCCGATGACCCGGACCTCGCTCGGCAAGGCGCTGATGCTCGATCTGGAGGAGGCCGAGTTGCGCCGCCGCTTCGAGGCGGAGCAGGGCGCGGGGGATTTTGCCGACTGGCACCGGGACATGCGCGCGGCGGCGGCGCGCCAGATCGCCTTCGACAGCGCCGAGTTCGAGGCCAACGTCCATTGCGTCGGCGCCCCGGTGCGCGGCGCCGGCGGCAGGATCCTCGCCGCGATCAGCGTCTCGAGCATCGTCGAGGCGCCGACGCCCGAATGGCGCGACGAACAGGCCGGGCTGGTCGATGCGGCGGCACGGGCGATCAGCCTGGAGCTCGGCGCGCCGGCGCGGGCGTGAGCGCCTGACCGGATACTAATGTGTTAGTGTCCCCGCTTTGGGGCGGTCAGCGTCTGGCGGATTGGCGGGCGTAACGGGCGCAGTGGCCGGCAAGGGTCTGTACCTTCGGATCCGAGGCGCCATATTGACGTTTGTAACGGGCAAGCTCAGGGCCACAAATCTGTGCCATGCGGGCGTCGCTGACACCGCGGCGGCCGCCATTCCGAGCGGCGATCCGGTTCGAGTGGGCGCGCATGGTCGAGCTCAGCACCAAACCCTGCCCCGTCGAAACGGGATCCATCTGGGCCATGGCGGGTGTGGACACGGCAAGAGCGGCGCCCAGAAAACAGAAACGAAGCATTCAAAGCCTCCTGCGCGTATCGTTATGGAATGGCCACGGCTTGGTCCACCCGGCTAACCACCGGGCGGGTTGAAGGTGTACGGACGTGCGTTGATCCGGGGCTGCGCCGCGATAGACCGCGGAAGCACCTTGCAGGATGCGGCGACTCTCATCCTTCACTTCCGCGCACGTGCCAGGCTCGTCGGCGATCAAGGCAGCGCGAAGGCGATATAGGCGGAGCCTTGCGGCGCTTTGGGGTCGCGGCCGGCGCTGGTGGCGAGGACGACGAACTGGCGGCCGTTGACGGAGTAGGTGATCGGGGTGGCGACGCCGGCATAAGGCAGGATCGTCTCCCACAGCAGCCGGCCGGTGCGGGCGTCGAAGGCACGAAACTTGCGGTCGTAGATGGTCGCACCGATGAACAGGAGACCGCCGGCGGTGACGATCGGCCCGCCATAATTCTCGCTGCCCGTGTTCGCCATGCCGCGCGCGGCGAGCTCGGGATATTCGCCCAGCGGCACCTTCCAGAGATATTCGCCGGTGTTGAGATCGATGGCATTGAGCGTGCCCCAGGGCGGCGCCACCGCGGGATAGCCGTCGGGATCGAGGAACTTGCGGTAGCCGGTGAAGACGTAGCGCGACGGCGCGCCGTCGCTTCCGGGGGCGGTCACTTCGCGGTCGACGGCGGCGGGTCTCGCGATCAGAAAGTCGGCTATCGCCGCGCGATCGTGGGCGGGAATCTGCGGGAAGCCGGGCATGCGGCCGCGCCCGGCCTTGATGATCGCGGCGATGGTCGCGGCGTTCATGCGCGCTGCGACATTGTCGAGCCGCGGAAAATCGGGCGGTGCGCCCTCTCGCCCCACCCCGTGGCAGGCGGCGCATTGCGCCTGATAGAGTTGCTCGCCGCGGGTCGCTGCGCGTTCCGGAAGCGCGAGGCCGCCGCTCCATGCGATATCGTTGCTGTTGAGGTAGAGGATGCCGCGGCGGCGATCGACCGCGGAACCGCCCCATTCGGCGCCGCCGTCGAAGCCGGGGAAGACGATCGTCTGCCGGCCAACGCCAAGCGGCTGGAAGGGGCCGCCGCTGCGCATGGCGGCGAACGCCTTCCGCGCCGCTGCCTCGGCGGCGGGGGTTCGGCCGGTCAGCATCTCGGCGGTGAGCGACTGACGCGCGAACGGTGCCGGGCGCAGCGGAAAGGGCTGGGTCGGCGCGGCGCGCTCGCCGGGCACGTCGCTGGCCGGCACCGGTCGCTCCTCGATCGGGAAGAGCGGCTTGCCGGTGACGCGATCGAACAGGAACAGGAGGCCCTGCTTGCTCGGCTGTGCCACCGCGTCGATCGCGCGGCCCTGGTGGCGGACCGTCAGCAGCACCGGCGGCGATGGGAAATCGCGATCGAGGATGTCGTGGTGCACCGCCTGGAAGTGCCAGAGATGGCGTCCGGTGGCGGCGTCGAGCGCGACCAGGCTGTTGGCGTAGAGATTGTCGCCGGGCCGATCGCCGCCGTAGAAATCGTCGACCGCCGAGCCGGTCGGCACGAAGACGATGCCGCGGGCGGCGTCGAGCGCCATGCCGGCCCAGGCATTGGCGCCGCCGGCACTTCTCCAGGCGTCGGCCGGCCATGTTTCGTGCCCCGGCTCGCCCGGCTTCGGAATCAGGTTGAACGTCCAGCGCAGAGCGCCGGTGCGCACGTCATAGGCCCGGACCGCCCCCGGCGCGGCAGGTGCGCTTTCGGAGGTGCGGAAGCCGGTGATGATGAGATCGCGGTAGACGATTCCCGGCGTGGTGAGGAAGGCGGCGGTGCGTTCGGGATCGCGCCCGAGGCTGGCACGCAGATCGACCCGGCCGCCATCGCCGAAGCTGCGCACCGAAGCGCCGGTTTTCGGATCGAGCGCGATCAGATCGGCACCATTGCCGGAGAAGAGCCGCGCTTCGTCGCCGTCCGACCAATAAGTGAGACCGCGCACCGGCTGCTCGCCCGCTTCGGACGGACGATGCTCCCAGAGGCGCTTGCCGGTTGCAGCATCGAGGGCGAACACCCCCTGCCCCGGCGTCACGCCGTAAAGGATCCCGCCGATCATCAACGGCGACGCCTGCAGGCGGCCGGCGCCGGTCTCGTAGCGCCAGACCTCGCGCAGCCCGGAGACGTTGTTGGTGTCGATCTGCTCGAGGGCAGAAAAGCGGTCGCCGGCTGGGCTGCCGCCATAGACCGGCCAATCGTCTGCTCCGGCGTTGGCATTGCGGGCGATCGCACCGGCGGCCAGGAGCAACGCGCCACAGGCGACGATGACGCGGCCCCTGGCTCGATGTCTGTCCGCACGCATAGCCGCTCCCCCTTCAGCAACGGCGTTGCGCCGATCAGCAGCCGGTCAGACGACCGGGACGGACCTTGTAGGCCGGCAGCGGGCGCAATCGCCAGAGCCGTCGCTACCCCATTGCCACGCTCAGGAGATCATCCACTCCCCTTCGATGCGGCAGCAAAGACCGCCAGTTGCGCATCGAAGGCGCGGCGATAGGCCGGGCGCGCCTCGCCACGGGCGATGTACGCGACAAGGTTCGGATAGTCCGGCAGCAGGCCCGACGATTCGAGCCGGCGCAGCACCGTCACCACTAACAGGTCGGCGGCGCTGAAGCCGCCGTCGAGCCAGTCGGCCTCGCCGAGAAAGGCCGACAATGCTTTCAACCGGGCACGCACGCGATCCTGCAGCATCGGCAGACGGGCGGCGAACCAGGGCCGGTCGCGCTCCACGATCATCGCCATCGACAGTTCGACGATCGGCGGCTCGACACTGTTCAAGGCGGCGAACATCCAGGCGATCGCGCGGGCACGGGCATTGGCCTCAGCGGGCAGGAGGCCGGCATGCTGGCCGGCGATGTGCAGGATGATCGCGCCGGATTCGAACAAGGCGAGGTCACCTTCTTCAAGCGTCGGGATCTGCCCGAACGGGTTGAGCCGGCGATGGCCCGGCTGCTTCAGCGCCTCGAACGAGACCAGCCGGCACGCATAGGGCTGCCCGACCTCCTCGAGCGCCCAGCGAACCCGCATGTCGCGTGCCAGCCCGCGGCCGCGATCGGGAGAGCTTTCAAAGGCCGTGATGGTGATCGTCATCAAAGTTCCTCCGTTCGATGCGGCCGCGCGGGCGGAGCATAGCAGCAATGCGCGCCGGCTCGGCGCTTTCCTGAGGTGCGGCGCACCGCGTTCCCGCGCTTCCGCGGAACACAGCCGCGACGATCGAGTTCATGCCGCCACGGATCAACCGCTAGGAGAGTAACGTGAACCAGAGCATTGCATCGGCTGTCTTCGACAGCGAGATCGAAGCCGACCGGGCGCTTGGCGAACTTCGCAGCATTGGGGTCCCGGACTCCGCCTTGTCGATCATCGCGCAGCAGGGTGGCAAGACCACCACGACCAGCGGCACCGGAGAGACGCATGGCGAGGGCCATGGCAGCATTCTCCGTGGCCTGCTCGGCGGCGGTGCGCTCGGTGCAGGGCTCGGCGTAGTGGCGCTGGCCATTCCGGGTGTCGGCCCGCTGACCGCGCTGGGCGCGATCGCGGCCTCCGCCGTCCCCGAAGCGATGGCGATCGGTGCCGCCGCGGGCGCGGTGGCCGGCGGCCTCAACGAGTCGCTCAAGAAGCACGGCATCAGCGACGAGGACGCAACTTATTACCATGAGCGGATCACGAGCGGCGGCACCCTGATCTCGGTCGATTCGACGGCGAGCAACGTCCGCGCCGAGGAGGTTCGCGACATCCTGTACCGTCACGGCGGGCACAGCTCCAGCCGCGCACGGGTCGCGGCCCTCTAAGTCGGTACCGCTGCCGGCCAAGTCCGGCAGCATCTGCTTACCAATGGACGGGGCTCGCCTGCAGGCGAGCCCCGTCCATTCCTGAGTGGCTTGGCGCAGACCGCTCAGTTCGAATCACTCCGGGGGGCGAGCGCCCCCGTCGATCCTGCGGCCGGCGCGATAGGCGCGGCGAACGTCGGCGAACGCTTTCACGTCCGTTTCGGGATTGCCGTTCACCAGCACCAGATCGGCATCATAGCCGGGTGCCAGGCGCCCTTGCCGCGCAGGAGCGCCGAAGGTTCTGACGGGATTGGTGGTCAGCGATGCGAGAATGTCTCTCGCCGCCATTCCCGACGCATGCATCTGAAGATATTCGTCGGCCGGATCGAAATCGGTCATGTAGCCGACGTCGGTTCCAAACAGGATCCGTCCGCCAGCCTTTCGGAAGGCCGCGACCTGCTGCTGAGCGACCTCCGCGAAGTGCTGCGCCATCGCCGTGTCATTGGTCTTCGCGGCCTCGTAGCCCCACAATTTGAGCGTCGGCACCAGCGCGACGCGCGCACCGACGATATGCTCGGCAAAGCGCGCGTCCCAGGGGCCGCCGATCGGCGCGGTATGGAGCAGCACGTCGGCGCCGCCGTCGATGGCGAGTTCGACCCCGCGCCGATTGGTCGGATGGACAAGCACCTTCACGCCTGCGCGGTGCGCCTCGTCGGCCACGGCCCGGATCGTCTCGGCCGGGATCGACGGGAATGGCTGCTCGCGGGTGAGGGAGACGCTCATCAGCTTGACCGCTCCCGCCCCCGCACGGATCGACTGCGCGACGAGCCTTCGCGCCTGCTCCGCATCGTGCAGTTCGGCAAGCTTGCCGTCGGTGACGTAGAACGGGGTTCCGGTGGGGCCGACGAGCGCGCCTCCCGCGGTGATGATGCCGGGGCCTCGCACCTCGCCCGACAGGATCCGGCGTCGGATGCTCAGCGTGTTGGCAAGGTCGGACCCGGTATCGACGACATGCGCGAAGCCGTAGCGAGTGAGCATGTCGGCGAGCTGTGCCGAAAGCCGGGTGGCGGGCAGCCGCTCCGCCCCGCGCCATTCGGGACCCATGAAGTGGACGTGGCTGTTCCAGAAGCCCGGCAGCAGCGTGCCGCCGTTGCACGAGATGCGCTCAGCGCCGGCAGGCACCTTTGTCCGGCCGCGGGCGCCGACCGCCGCGATCCGCCCCTCTCGGATGACCAGCACGCCGTCGGCAATGGACAGGGCATCCGCCGACGGCACGATCCGGCAACCCACGAATGCTGTCTCGCTTGCTGCCTTGACCGGGCCGGCGGCGCCAAGGGCTGCAAGTGCCACTCCGACCAACGTGAACAGCCACCGTTTGTGGGCGGCAACCTGGATGTCCGTTCCCTGCCAGCCGAGTCTCCACGGGGCGCGGCAGCCTAATTAGGCGCCCGCCTCCGAGGCAAGTGCCCGCGCCCCGCCGCGCCGGATCGCAAAGCAGCCGGCCAATGCCGAGTTCATAACCGATGTTGCGATTATCGCTTGACAAGCATCATGCCGTATGCGATTATAGCAACTTCAACACAGCCCTTGTGCAGTGTTGACGGCGCAGGCCGACGTTCGTGGACAGGACCGAGCCCGCGACATTTCGACCCGAATACTCTCAGGGTTCGCAACCTGACCAAGAGAGATGAACAACCGCCAACCGAGCAGCAAACCGCGGCAGCGGCCGGGGAAAAGGTCGGTTGGCACTTCATCGAAGATGTGCGCACATCCGGGGCGAGGACGAACGTCTCCCCCGGGGAGTGGCGTTGCGCCGCCCAATCCCGGTCGGCGCAAAGAGGAGGTAGTAGAGAATGGCAGAGCCCTTCGGACGTTTCGTGCCCAACGATCCCGCAGCCGACAATTCGACCGCGATCAACGCCGCTCTCGCGGATCCCGAAGTATTCGGGGTCATTCTTCCGCCAGGCAACATCCGCGTCGATCATGCCATCGTGGTGCCGACCGGCAAGTTCGTGCGGGGTGCCGGCCGCGGCGTCACCCGGCTGGTCCGCACCAACAACATCTCGTCCTCCGACTATTTCGACAAGGCTCTGATTCGGTCGGCCGACAATGCCAATGGCGTCCGGGTCAGCGACCTCACCGTCGTATCTCCCAAGGTGAACGACAAGGTCCAGGGCGTGTGGATGCGCGGGGCGACGAACTTCGAAGTGGAGAATGTCGAGGCCCTGAACTGCGGCTATGCCTTCTGGGCGCAGGAATTCGCACGCAACGGCATTTTCCGAGACATCATCTCGCGCAACGCGAACGTGCATTTCGAGACGACGCAGGCGACCGACATCCTGTTCGAGAATATGACATCGAGCGACGGTGACGCCGACAATCCCCTTGGTGTCGAGGCCGTGTGGCACACCCTGTTCGGCAGCAAGCGGATCACCTTCCGTCGCGGTCGCCACATCGGCAAGGGCCAGCCCTATCTCGTGATCGCCGATACCGGTTCGGGCGATGCGGGCCTGATCGACGAGATCCTGTTCGAGGATTGCGATGCGGTCAACACCGACGGCAAGACCCTGCTGTTCGTCAACAAGCTTAGCGCAACGGCTTCGGTAAACAGGGTCACGCTCAAAGACTGCAACGCGGTCGGCGGCAACACCGGCTCCAGCGCCAGCCTCCTCGGTCTATTCTATCTCGGCAACATCGTGATCGAGGGCGGACGCGGGGTGTGCTTCAGCCAGCAGGTCTATTCCGTCGGGGCGGGAGCAACGCTCAAGGCGATCGATCATCATGTCGAGGTGACCGCGCCAACCGGTGCCTCCGGCGCGGTCTATGCCGGTGTCGTTCAGATCATCGGTGGCAGCATCGTCGTCAATTCGCCGTTGGTCCTGCCCGTTATCGGCGCCGCAACAACGATGACCGGCACCTATGTCAAGCAGGCGGCCGGCCTTTACCTTCCCGGCGCCGCCGGCGAAGCCGTGCAATATGTCTATCCAATCGACTTGCCGATCACGAATGGCGGCAACCAAGTGGTCGGCGAAGGCACCAACCAGCCGCGGGCGAGGTTCACCCTGACCACCGGCAATGTCTACCGTCTCCGCTACAGAGGAAAGATGCGCAAGGGCAGCGGCGGGTATCCGGCCATGTCGATGCTGATGGAGGGGACCGGCGGCACCATCGTCTCGGCCGCCATCGCCTTCGAAAAGGATGACGGCACGATCGAGAGCTTGGCGCCCGTGGCCGTAGGGCCCTATATCGCGGCTGGCCTGGCAAGCGTCCCGGCCAATGCCACGCGAAACTTCTTCCTCGACATAACGATCAAGGGCAACGGAACCCAATTGGCCCTCAATCAGGGCTCGAGTCCGGCGACCATCCTCGCCGGTTCGATCATGACCATCGAGCGAATTCTGTGACTTTCGCCCTGTCGTCGATCTCGGTCAGCATGCCTCATTCGCACTGATCGATGCGGTCGGGCCACTCCCCATGCCCAGCTCGGGCGTGGGGAGTGACCAATGTGGTCACGGCGACCGCCTCACCGATAACCAATATTGTCCGGCGCCGAACCTGCTCCTGGCCCGCGCGGCACGCCCGCAGAACATTGCAGGAAGCAAATAATCCGACAAGCTCGCCCTGAACCGGCGTCCCTAGGCCTGATCCCAGCATGGATTGAGCGGAGGGATAAGTATGCAGGGCATGTCCGGAAGCCTCTTCCGTTTCCCGGACATTGCGGCGTCCCGCGCGTCAGCCTTGCTGCCGACCGCTCGGCACGGGGCCGCGGATGCCGGGGATCGCCGGGCGGGCGGCGGCTCTCTGATGATTTTCATCGACGATCTCGGCGCGACCGGCGTCGTCCGCAATGCAATCGCGCTGGCGACAAGGCTCTGCGCTGCCGGTTTCGTCGTCGAGGTGGCGGCGAGTTGCGCCCAGGGTGCCCTGCGCGGAGAGCTCGACCCCCGCATCCGCCTGACCGAACTGCTGCCGAGCCGCTGGAGAACGGCGCCGCGGCCGGTGCGGCTTGCCCGAGCCTTGTTGGGCTTGCGCCGGCGGCTCGCCTCGGAGCAGCCCGACCTCATCCTGTCGGCGGGCAATCACGGCCATCTTCTCACCCGCCTCGCGGCGTCGGCTGCGCCGCGGGCCCGGACGATCTACCGGATCAGCAACGATCTCGATCACGCGCGGCCCGGACGGCTCGGACGCCTCGGCAAGATCGCCCGCACGCTTCAATTCCGTCTGATCGCAGGACATGCCGCCTGCCTGGCGCTGGTCTCGCCCCATCTGCTGCAGCACCCCCTGATTGCCGCCGCGGCGCGCCGGGGCAAGACCCGGCTGATCCCGAACGGAGTCGATCTCGCCATGGTCGCCAAGCGAAGCGAGGGTCCGGCCCCGCATCCCTGGTTGGCCGAGTCGAACCATCCGACCGTGCTCACTGTCGGCCGGCTTGCGCCGCAGAAGAATATCGAGACCTTGCTGGCGGCCTTGGCCGAGGCGCGGCGATCCCGCCCCTTGCGGCTGATCGTTCTCGGCGACGGCACCGACAAGACCCGCCTCCGCTTGCGTGGCCGCGCAGAGGCGCTCGGCATCGCCGATGCGGTCGCGTTCGTCCCCGCCGTGCCAAATCCGTTTCCGTGGATGGCGCACGCCGCCGCCTTCGTCCTGCCGTCCTGGTGGGAGGGCGCGTCGAACGTGCTGCTGGAGGCGCTCGCCTGCGGCCGGCCGATCGTCGCCTCCCGCACCGCCGGCAATGCGGAGGAGGTGCTCGGATCGGGTCGCTACGGACGCCTGATCGATCCGGCCGACGTGCATGGCCTCGCCAAGGCCTTGCTCGATCAGACCGGAGCGACACCGATCCGGCCCGGCGCCCGCGCCACGGCCTTCAGCCGCAACCGCGCTCTCGACGAATTCGCGGTGCTTGCAGTGGGCCTAAGCCGCTAAATCTGCTGGGCAGGACTTACGACAGGCGTGTAGGAGACACGGGGTATCTGCCGCACGAGGCGCGAATGATTGCCGATCGAAACGACGAGGGCCCGTTGGCGGCACCGGCCCTGCAGCGTGCCCTGCGGCGATGGCGGACCCTGAACCGCATCAAGCAGGCGCACGCCGCCGAATTGCTGGGAGTCGCCCAGTCGACGATCTCGCGCTGGGAGAGCGGCCGCCAATGCTTCGAACCGTCGGAAGCGCGCAAGGTTCAGGCCCTGGTCGGCACCCGTTTCTCGTCCGCAGCCGACGCCGTGCTGGCGCGGCTGATACGGGAGAGCGGACGTCCGATCCACCTGGTCTGCGACACCAGCCACCGGCTGCTCGCCTGCTCCCGCGTGCGCGCAGCCGGCTTCGGAGTGCCGGACGCCGACCTGATCGGCCGATCGCTGTGGCGTTACTCGACGCCGGAGCTGATCGCGGAGGAAGCACACCTGGCTTCATGCGGCTGGTACGACAGCGCGGCGCCGGCCCCGGTAGAGTTCGAGACCGGAGACAATGGCGTTTGCCACGTGCCGATCCGGCCGGGCCGCTGCCGCTGGACTCGCATGGCGTTATCCGACGGGATGCCGGCGCGCCTGGTCGAGACGCTGAGCTGAGCCGCGTATCGATCGCTTGCGGAGAGCGACTGCGGCCTCACAATGCCTCGGCAGTCCGTCCGGCAATTCCGTCCAGCTCCGCGATCGCTTCGGAGGGCAGGACCAGAGTCGCCGCCGCCAGATTTTCGCGCAAATGTGCGATCGAGCTGGTGCCTGGGATCAGCAGGATATTGGGGGCGCGCTGCAGCAGCCAGGCCAGCGCGACCTGCATCGGAGTCGCCTGCAGGCGTTCGGCGACGCCGAAGAGAGTGGCCGACTGGAGCGGACTGAAGCCGCCCAACGGAAAGAAGGGCACGTAGGCGATGCCGTCTTCGGCGAGCGCGTCGATCAGCGCATCGTCGGCGCGGTGGGCGAGGTTGTACTGGTTCTGGACGCAGACGATCTGCGCGATGCAGCGCCCTTCGGCGACCTGGGCTGCAGTCACGTTGCTGAGCCCGATATGCCGCACCAAACCCTGCTGCTGGAGCTTCGCCAGCGTCTCGAGCGGCGCCGCGATCGAGCCTTCGGCCGGACCATGAGCATCGAACATGATCCGCAGATTGACGATCTCGAGCCTTTCGGCGCCGAGGTTGCGGAGATTGTCGTCGACCGCGCGGGCGAGTTCGTCGGCCCCGTAAGCGGGGAGCCAGGAAGCATCGTCGCCGCGGCGGGCGCCGATCTTGGTGACGATGGTCAAATCTTCGGGATAGGGCGAGAGCGCCTCTCGGATCAGCTGATTGGTGACGTGCGGGCCGTAAAAGTCGCTGGTGTCGATATGGTCGACGCCGGCTTCCACCGCCGCGCGCAGCACGGCGAGCGCCGCCTCCCGATCGCGCGGCGGCCCGAACACGCCGGGGCCGGCGAGCTGCATGGCGCCGTAGCCGAGCCGCTTCACGATGCGGCTCCCGAGGGCGAAAGTTCCTGCCTGATCGATGGTCATGCTCTGTCTCCTTGTGGGCCCGACGTAGCCGTTGCCGACTGTGCCGATAATCCGGCATTGTCCGCACGGGCTGTACGGAAAGGCGCACAATGAAAGCAGATCTCGGAGACTTGAACGCCTTCCTGGCGGTGGCGCGGGCACGGGGTTTTCGCGACGCCGCGCGGACCATCGGCACGAGCGCGTCGACTTTGAGCGAGGCGGTGCGGCGGCTCGAATCCAGCCTCGGGGTGCGCCTGCTCCATCGCACCACGCGCAGCGTTACGCCGACGGAGGCCGGCGCACGCCTGGTGGACCGGTTGACGCCCGTTCTAGGCGAGGTCGAAGCGGCGCTGGACGGGATGAGCGGCTTTCGCGATCGCCCGGCGGGTACGCTCCGCCTTAACGTTCCGGTAAGCGCCGCCCGACTGGTGCTGCCCGCGATCGTCCCGGACTTCCTTGCCACCTATCCCGACATCAAGATCGAGATCGACGCGGACGATTCCTTCGTCGATGTGCTTGCGTCCGGTTGCGATGCCGGCATCCGCTATGACGAGCGGCTCGAACAGGACATGATCGCAGTGCCGATCGGCCCGCGGGTGCAGCGTTTTGCAACCGCCGCCGCGCCGGCCTATCTGGATCGGTGCGGGCTGCCGCGGCACCCGCGCGACCTCCTGGATTATGCGTGCCTGCGTGGCCGCTTTGCCAGCGGTGCGCTGACCAGTCCCTGGGAGTTCGAACGCGCGGGCGAAATCGTGCGGATCGAGCCGCATGGCCAGGCGATCGTGCGCGTCGGCGGCGCCACCGATCTGCTCGTCGACATGGCGGTCGCAGGCGTCGGAATCATCCACCTGTTCGAGGATTGGCTGCGCCCCCACTTCGACAGCGGCAGCCTTCTGCCGGTCCTGCGCGACTGGTGGCAGCCTTTCTCGGGACCGTTCCTTTATTATTCGGACCGGCGGCTGGTGCCACCGCCGCTCCGCGCTTTCATAGACTTCATCAAGACCCGGCCCAGCTGAAACCGCCACCGCGAATACCTCGGCTGCCAGCGTGCTCCGACCTCGCGATTATCTCCAATCCCAATCAGCCGCACCGATCGGCGACATCCACATCCGAACCCCGGACTTCCGCTTCCTTAAAGCCCGGGGTTCCGCCGCGGCCGGTTGCTTCCCGGTCCGTCTTCATCCACCCTGCCGCAATCGAGGCAAGAAGGGGTGGGATGATGCGGCGAACCATCGCGGCGACGATCGTGGCACTGCTCACCGCTCCAGCCGCCGCGCAAGAGGCCGCCGAACCCACGCCGTCGATCCAGGTGGTGGGCGTGGCCAGCGTCTCGACCAAACCCGACATCGCCAACCTGGTCTATTGGGTGACCGGCGAAGGCAAGACGGCCGACGAGGCCAGCGCCGCGCTCGCCGGCAAGCAGAAGGCGATCGTCGGTGGCCTGCGCGGATTGCTCGGGCCCGATGCAATCCTTGCGTCCGGTGAGATCAGCGTGATGGAAACGCGCGGCCCGCAATGCGACGGCCCCGGCAATCCGAACAACCGCCCGCGGCTCAGCGAAGGCGCCTGCACCCTGACCGGCTACCTCGCCACGCTGCAGGGGACCGGCCGGACCGGCGCGGTCGACAAGGCCGGCACCGCCGCCGCTCTTGCCGCCCGGCTGGGCGCGCGCGATGCCCGCGTGCAGAGCTTCCAGCTTGCCGACCCTGCTGCCGCCCAGAGGCGCGCGGCTGCCGCCGCGATCCGGGACGCACGCGTCAAGGCGGAGGCGATGGCGGAAGGTGCCGGGGTGCGGCTCGGACGCCTGATCGCCCTCAACGATCAAAATTCAGGCTATGACGTTTCGTATCTCGTAGCGAACAGCCGGGCGTCGGCACCGCCGCCGCCGCCGCCGTCTCTCCCGCTGGTCGAGATCGACGTCACGCCGCGGCCGCTGGAGACCCAGGCGCGCGTGTTCGCCCGCTACGCGATCGCCGACTGAGCCGGGATCCGCTCGCCGATCCGACCGGTCGATCGGGCACGTCCCCATCGGCGCGTGCAATCCCTATGTTCCGCGGCTCTCGAGGAGGAAGTGATGCTGTCGCCATTGAAGCTGACTGAGGCCTTCGGCCGAGTCACCGACTATTGGTCGCCAAAGGTGATCGGGCAGGTCAACGATCAGCTCCTCAAGGTCGCCAAGTTGAAAGGCGAGTTCGTCTGGCACGCGCATGATGGCGAGGACGAACTGTTCTACATCGTCAAGGGTGCGTTGCGCATCGAGTTCGACGACGGGCCGGTCCACCTTGCGCAAGGCGACATGCTGACCGTGCCGCGCGGCGTTCGCCACAACCCGGTCGCGGACGAGGAATGCTGGGTGATGCTGATCGAGCCCGCTTCGACCAAGCATACCGGCGACACCGTGACGGAGCGCACCCGCAGCCTGGAAGACCAGTTAGGCTGACCCTTTCCCCTCCGAAGCGTTGCTGCCTCGCCACTGGAACCGGCATGCAGAACGCGGCATTGCGCGCATCGGCGCCCGGATCAGCAGGAGGAACAGAATGGCCGACCCCGAGACACCGTCCCAGGCCGCAGAGGCGGCGGCCATTCGCCGGCGCTGGATCACACTCGGCGAGATCCTGGCTGTGCTCGCGGTGCTGATCTCGGGCCTCACCCTGTGGAACAGCTACAGCCAACGAAGCGCCGACGAGGCGGAGCGGGCGGCGGAGAAGAAGGAGAAGGCCTCGCTCTCCAAAGCGCTGGTGCTGAAGGCGCAGGGGGGCGGCAAGAGGCTTGCTCTCACCGCGGTGGATCCGGCCCACGCGATCCAGAGCCAGACCATCGCCCTCCCCTCCGCACTCGGCGTCGGCCGGATCGAGACGCTGATCGAGCCGCGGATCGAAGCGGGTTGGATCAAGGCAGCCGACAAGAAGGCCCGCAAGGCCGGCGCCGCCGAAGAAGCCTCCGGCGATCTGCGTCTGCCGGTCGCGATTACCACCCGCTTCGTTACCGGCGGCGAGACCTTCACCGATATCGCTCTCTACGATGTCGGCTATCGGCGCGACGGCAGTCTGCTCGGCGGCACCGATGTCGAACTGCTCGGCCTGTCGCTGGTCGAGCGGGTCTCCGCCGCGAAGGCCCAGGCACGTCTCGACGCGCTCTGGAAAACTCGCAGCCAGTAGGGGTTGCGCCGCCCGTTCAGGCCACCTGCTTCTGCTCCCATTGTGGGGCCGTGCGCGCGGTCGCGGCGGAGATTCGGTCGGCCGTCCGCAGCGCAAGCGCGACGATGGTGAGAGTGGGGTTGGCCCAGCTCGCGGTCGGGAAGGTCGAGGACCCGACGACGTGGAGATTGTCGATGCCGTGGACCCGGCCGTACGCATCGGTGACGCCCTTCCTCGGATCGTCGGCCATGCGGGTGGTGCCGATATGGTGGTAGCCGCCGATCGGATGAGCGGAGACCAGCGGATCGACCCGCCACATCTGCTCCGGAACCTTCAACCAGCTTTCCGCACGCACGTCGCCGAGGCCGAGCCTGCGCAGCTCCGCACCGAGGGTTTCGACAAGTGTTGCGACGCTGCGCTTGTCGATCTCGGACAGGCGCCAGTCGAGCGCGACGCGGGGCACGCCCAGCGCATCGACCTCGCCTGTCAGCGTCACCCGGCTGTCCCGATTGGGCGCCTGCTCGCCGCGCACCAGCAAGGCGAGTTCGGCGCGATGCGCCTTGTGAAGCAGCCACGGGCGCAGGGGATCGATGTGACGCTGCGCCCAGGTGGCGATCTTCTTGGTGCCCATCCACAGCAAGCGCCCGGCCCGCGTCGGCGCGATTTCATGCTTCAGCCCGGAATAGACCCGCATGCCGAGCGCCTGTGACGCGTCTGCGGGCTGGCGTGCGGCGATGGTCAGCGACGTGTTGAGGATACCCTTCTCACGCTGCAGCGCGGCCGAAGGCGTGATCAGGGCGGCGAGATCATGCCCGGCGATCCGGTGGCGCCGCCCGAACAGCTTCAGGAGATCCCAGCCGTCCCTGGTGATCACCCGGCCGCCGCGGGCGTGCGGATGCTCCATGAAGTAGCGGCCGACGAGATCGTGGGCATTGCCGAGGCCGTCTGGCATCACCGACCGGGAGGCGAGCAGAATTCGTGCATTCTCGATGCCGCCGGCAGCAAGGATCAGCTCGCGAGGACGGATCGTCAGGCTTGCGCCGCGCAGCGAGCGCACCGCCACCGATTCGACATGGGCGCCGTCGCCATGGGCGAGGATTTCGGTGACCGTGGCGTTGGTGATGATCGTGCAGCGGGGATGGCGGACGAGATCCTCGCACGACGGCAGCGTGAACCGGTTGAACCGCGTGTCGAACGACCACAAAGGCGTGTGCAGCCTGGCTGGATCGAAGTCGGGCACCGCAAGGCCCGCGGCGCGGAAGTCGCCGATTTCGGGCGTCCGCGGCGGCAGGCCGAACAAGGGCCGGGCGCACCGGTAATGTGCCTGAAGATCGTCCCAGGCGATCGGCCAGCCGGACCCATCGACCCAGTCGCGTTTCTCCAGATCGATGGGGTCGAGCTCGGCGCAGCGGCCGCCCCAGATCGCGGTGGTGCCGCCGAAGAAACGCAGCCGCGCATCGCGCAATGGATAATAGTCGAGGCCGACATTGGGCCCGTCGTTGAGTGCGGCCACTGCGGCATCATGATCGACGCCGCCGCTTTCCAGCAGCATCACGTCGTGGCCGAGTGCGAGCAAGCGCCGCGCGGCGGTGATGCCGGCGGCCCCGGCGCCGACGATGCAGATTTCGGCATTGCAATCGCGGCCACCGATGTCGTTCAGATCAATGCGCATGAGACACCTCGTCCCCGGCAACATTCGACTTCACGCAATCCCTCGGCGGCCGGATGCAACGAAGGAACGACGCCCTTCATCCCTCTCCGATGCGGCTGTTTTAGGTCCGAAACGAGCCTATCGTGTTTCTATTGTTTCAGCCTGGCAGCGACCGCCCTTGATTGACACGCCGATCGGGAGGGGCCACCCTGCGCTGATGCATTGCCTGCCAACCTTCCGGCGCTTCCACGCGCATTCGGGCCAGCTGCTCGCGGGAAATTAGCCCCAGGCCCCTTCCACGGCGAACGCCGGGCGGGTCTGGGGGAAATCGATAGAACAGGATGCAATCGGATCGATGTCGCCGCGGCGGCTGTAGACTGCCCGCATCCCGACCCTAACGATCAGCATGGTGATCTTCGAAATGCATGACATCCCCAGGCGCTCCGGTGCCGAAAAGCCGCCAATCCACGTCTCCGAAAGCGATTACGACCTCATCGCCAACTTCGCGTTGAGCCTCGAAGGGCGCGCTCCGGCGCTTGCCCGCATGGTGCTGGACGAGATCGACCGGGCGACCATCTGCCCCGCCGACGCGCTGCCCCCGGGGATCGTGGCTCTGGGCGCGGACGTCACCTATCGCGACGAGAGCAATGGCGCGGTCCGGCGCGTCCGACTGGTGATGCCGGACGATGCCGATCTCGACCAAGGCAGATTGTCGATCCTGACGCCGATGGCAGCCGGCCTGATCGGCCTTAAGGCCGGCCAGTCCATCGACTGGCCGTGCCCCGACGGGCGGCCGCGCGTGCTCAGGATCCTGGACGTGACCCAGGCTCCGTAGCCGACATGCCCTCAGAGCAGCGGACCGCGCTCCGTCGAGCGGAGGCTGTCCGAATAGGCGGTCGTATCCGATCCGAGCAGGTCCGCTCGCTCGGTCGGCTCGGGAGCACTGCCGATCGGACGCCAGGCGGGCGCGGGCTCCTGCGGAGCGATCGGTGCGGCCGCTGCGAACCGCGTGCTTGCCTCGGCCGAACGCGGGGCGCGCGCGCCGTCTCCGGAAGCGGCACCGCCGGGCGTCAGAAGATCGGCGAGACGGCTGCCGTTGCGGGTACGGGCCGTCGCCACCAGCCAGATCACGCCGATCGCGATCAGCGCCACCGGAACCGGATTCTGGCGGGTGATCTCCAGCACTTCCCGGGCGATGTCGTTCTTGTCGTCGCCGAGAAGAGATTTGGCGAGACGGGGTGGGCTGAGCTGTTCTTCCAGCCTGTCGATCGTCTCGCCGATCCGATCCTGGGTGCGGCGGATGTCGTCTTCGATCACGTCGGCATTGGAATCAGCGGTCATGGAGATGTCCTTCGTTGCTGTTGCCCGAGAGCGCGGACGGCGCGCGTTCGAGGGTGCGGCGGGTGCGATCGGCATGGAGGGCGCCGGCCGCCATCTTCTTGCGGCCGGCAAGGAACAGCAGGAACGCGCCGAGCAATGTCGCGCCGGCGACGATCAGCGTTGCGAGCCACAGGTCCATCGCTTCGGCGAGGAGATAGGCGAGGCCCATCAGCAGTACGCCGAGGCCGGCAATCCCCACCACCGCGGCGCCCGCCATCGCACCGACGCCGAGCTTCAGATCACTGACCGACTCGCGAACTTCCGCCTGAACAAGCGAGACCTGTTGCTGGGCGAGGTGGCTGCCCTGATCGGCCAATTGCCGCAGCAGATCGGATATGCTCTCCTGCCCGTCCGCCGCCGGGCGGAAGTTGAACGGGCTTCTCGTGTCGCTCATGGGCGCCTCTCCAATTCGTCAATGCGTATCGGAGGCTGCCAACGTCTCGGCGTCGCGCCCGTTGCCATCGATCCGCATCCGAAAGAATCGACGTGCTTCGACATGCACGAGCGCGCGTGTTCACTTTGCGGGAACGACGAGCGGTTTGCCTTTCTCGACCACGTAGGTGGCGAGTTCTGAGCCGGTGCCCGCGCCGACATTGCGGACCGCGTGAATCGCGTCGGCCGGGATGAACAGCACGTCGCCCGTCCGGAGCGTCACCGGCGAATGCCCGTCAAGGCGATATTCGAGTGTTCCCGCCAGCACGTAGACGAGTTCCTCGCCCGGATGGCTGTGCCGTGCCGCCTCGGCGCCGGCCGCAAAGTCGACCCGGACCCGGACCGCCTCGCGTCCGGCGATGCCGAGATCGTTCTTGTCCAGGTCGACGCGGGTGATGCCCGCCTGCGCGGCTTTCAGCGGTTCGGCGGGTGGCGCGGCAGCGACCGTGCCGGCCGTGACGAACATCGCCATGCCTGCGAAGGGAATATGTCTGCAGTTGCTCATGGAACTCGGCCTCCGTCCTGCCGGCGCCAACCTCGAGGCGCTCACCGGATCACGCTTGTGCGCGAACTTTCGTAGAGGAACCAGCTGCGGCGCTCGGTTTCGTCGATCCATACTTCGATCAGGCTTGCCGTCGCGACGTCTGCATAACGATCGCAGAGATCGTGGACCCGGCGCATCTCGGCGACCAATTGCTTGTTGTCGCCATGCAGTTCGGCAAGCATGTCGAGCGGATCGACATAGTCGGCATTGTTGTCGAGGATGCGCTGGCGTCCGGCAATGTCGGAGACTGAGCGGAGGGTGGTGCCGCCGATCTTGCGGGCACGTTCCGCGATCGGATCGGTCATCGCGAAGATCTGATCAGCCTGCTCATCGAGCAGCAGATGGTAGTCGCGGAAGTTCGGCCCGCTCATGTGCCAGTGAAAGTTCTTGGTCTTGAGGTAGAGCGCGAACACGTCGGCGAGAAGGCCGGTAAGACCCGCCGAGATGTCGCGCGTTGCGTCGGCGCCGAGATCGGTCGGGGTGCCGAGCTGACGGCTCGCGAAGCTGCTGGTGATGATGTGATCGGTCACGATCTGGTCTCCCGCTGAATGGCGTCGCCGCCGACGGGGCGTGCAATACATCGTTGCGGGACCGATCCTATTCACACTTTGGTTTAAGGTGACGCGATTTTGTGCGGTCGTCCGGGCGCGGATCGATCATGGGGTCTCTCCCCGAAATTGGAGATTTCGCCGTGATGCGAACAGGATAGCGGGCGTCGACCGTCTTCAGGATCATAAGCGAGGCTTGTAGATCCAGGGTCGGCCGACGCCCGCTTCGTGCGGCGCGGCGCACCCGTTCAACGAGTACCGGCGGCAAGCGTCTCGTCGGCACCGCGCCCGGCAAGGACATGGCTCCGCACGGCCGCGAGTTCCGCCGTCGTGTCCCTGATGCAGCGACGGGCGGCGACCTTGCGGGCCATGTCGACGGAACCGCGCCCATCCGGACACACGGCTTCAACCGCCCGCGCCAGGCGGCGATCGAGCGTTCGGACTCCGGATTCTGTGCGCAGGTTGAGATCCTGATAGGCCACCCGAGCCTGTGCTCTGGGCTGCTCCGCAAGCGCAGCGGCAGGGAGTGAGGCGATCAGCGCGATGGCGATATTGAGCGTCTTCATGGTCTTGGCTCCTCATCTGGTGAGGCCCTGCAGATGCGCCCTTTCGTCCGCTGAAACCAACAAATCGCTGGGCGGAAGGTACAAGCCATGCTTATATAATGCGATGACCAGCCTGCCGCCGCTCGCCGCCGTTCGAGTCTTCGAGGCCGCCGCCCGCCACGAGAATTTCAGCCGCGCCGCGGAAGAGCTGGCGATGACCCAGGCCGCCGTCAGCTACCAGATGAAATTGCTGGAGGAGCGGCTCGGTGCTGCCTTGTTCGTTCGGCGCGGGCGCGGCATGGCGCTGACCGAGATCGGTCGCCGGATCGCGCCGCAGGTGACCGGCGCGTTCACGTCGTTGCGCGACGCCTTCGCCTCGGTCCGCGCCGAAAGCGCGTCCGTGTTGACGATCACTGCGCCGCGCACCTTTTCGACCAACTGGCTGGCTGGCCGTCTCGGCGACTTTCACGTCGCCCATCCCGATCTCACCGTTCGGCTCGACATGTGCGACGAGATCGTCGACCTGCAGTCGAGCAGTTTCGACGCGGCGATCCGCGGCCTGCCCTGCGCGACGCCGGGCCTCGTCTGCCACTATCTGATGGCGATGCCGGTCGCCCCGCTCGCCAGCCCCGCCTTCCTCGCCCAATACAAGCTGGCAAGCCCCGCGGACCTTCTCGCGGTGCCGCGAATCTCGCCGGAAGACGATTGGTGGGATCTGTGGTTCAAGTCGCTGCCGGATTTCGATGCGTCCGGCCGTTCCGATCCGGGGATCCGCTTCGAATCGCAGGTGCTGGACGGCCACGCAGCGATTGCCGGCCACGGCGTCGCCATCCTCAGCCCGCCGATGTTCAAGCCGGCGATCGACGCCGGGCTGCTGGTCCAGCCGTTCGCGCACACCGCCCGCTACAAGAACGGCTTCTGGCTGGTCTACCCCGAGCACAAGCGCAACGCCTCCAAGGTGCGCGCCTTGCGCGATTGGCTGCTCGCCGCGGTTCGCGAGGCCTATGGCGACGATCCGGCGCTGCTCACGCCGCCGCAGGTTTGAAGAACCGGACCTGACGACGGCTCACCGCGCTCCAGGCCGCTCCAGATACCAGCCGAGTGAAGAGCGAACCCGATCACGCAGCGGCTCGCCGGCCGCGCCCCGCGCCGGCTTGAAGCGCGCGCGGGTCGAGACGATGCGGCAGGTGGCGTCGTCGAGTGCCCTGGAGCCGCTGGTCTGCGTCACGATACAGGCTTCCGCGCGGCCTTTGGCGCTGACCCAGACTTCGAAGCCGACCGAGCCCTGCGCATTCTTGCGCAACGCTTCCGGCGGGTAATCATTATCCTGCACCAGCCATGCGAACCCGGTTCTGGGCACGGCCGCGACCGCACCGTCCGGGAGCGGTGGCGGTTCGGTCACGGGATCGCCCTTCGCATAAGCCGACTTCGGCAACATGCAGGCCGCGAGCACCAGCAGCACATCAATCGATCGGCGACCGTACACGCCCTGTTTCCTCCCGAGATTCACAAGGAGCGCAGTGCTGGCTGATCGTCGACGCGGCAAGAGCAAAGAGGAGGCGATCGTCTGTCATGCCGGCTGCCGCAGCGGCAGCAATCCACAATCTTAGCAAGCACGCGTGCTTCGGCAGAGCTGCAAAGCCCGGAAACACCGGCACAATCTTCGCACAGCGAGAGACGCAGAGTCGCGACGGCGCATCGGACGCGCTCCGTCGGCCGCAGGGGCGCTTGGATCGAGCCCTCGGCCATGCTCTAAGGCCCCCATGATCATCGGTTCCTGTCGCGTTGCACTGGCCGCGCTCGCCCTCTCCGCAACCGCCCTGTCCGCCCAGGGCACGTTCGAAAGCGTCGATCCGTTCATCGGCACCGGCGGCGAGGGCCACACGTTCCCAGGCGCGGTGGCACCGTTCGGCATGGTGCAGCTGAGCCCGGACACCGATACCGGCTGCAAGATCCGCGAATGCTACGGTCATGCCGCCGGCTATCGCTACGACGATCCCACCATCCAGGGCTTCTCCCACACCCATTTCTCCGGCGCCGGCCATTCCGATCTCGGCGACGTGCTGGTGATGCCGGCAGCCGGCGACAGCGTCTCCCTCGAGCCCGGCGACGCCAAGGTGCCGGGTTCCGGTTACCGCTCCCGCTTCAGCCACGACAGCGAGCGGGCCGAGCCGGGCTATTATGCGGTGACCCTGGCCGACTCCGGGGTTCGCGCCGAGCTGACCGCGGGCACGCGGGTCGGCGTCCATCGTTACACCTTTCCCGCCGGCAAGCCCGCGCATCTGATCCTCGATCTGCGCAGTTCGCTGTACGATTATCCCGGCAAGATCCTGTGGTCGTCGCTGCGCCTGCGGGCCGACGGCACGATCACCGGGATGCGCGAGACACGGGGTTGGGCGCCGGGGCGGAAATTGTTCTTCGCCATCCGTCCCTCGCAGCCGATCGCCGCCCACGCCTTCTTCAACCGCGAGACCGACATCCCCTACAAGGGATTCCAGGGCCCGAGCCGCGGCGCCGACGACGCTGCGCAACTGCTCGGCCGCGCACTGGTGGCACAGCTCGATTTCGGTACGCTCACCGCGCCGCTCGAGCTCAAGGTCGCGATTTCCAGCGTCGACGAGGACGGCGCCATCGCCAATCTCGACAGCGAAACGGGCGGCTTCGACGCGGTCCGCGATCGCACCCGCGCCGCCTGGCGCAAGGGCCTCGACGCGCTGCGCATCGAGGCGGCGGTGCCGATGAAGAAAATGGCGGCGACCGCGCTCTACCACAGCATGATCGCCCCGAGCGTCTTCTCGGACGCGGACGGCCGCTACCGCGGGCCCGACGATCAGGTCCACAAGGCAGACGGCTTCACCTTCCACTCGACCTTTTCGCTGTGGGACACGTTCCGTGCCGAGCACCCGTTGCTGCTGCTGACGCAACCGGAGCAGCGCAACACCGACTTCATCCGTTCGCTGCTCGCCAGCCAGCAGGCGAGCCCGTTCGGGATCCTGCCGGTCTGGCAATTCCACGGCCGCGAGACCTGGACGATGATCGGCTACCACGCGGTGCCGGTGATCGCCGACGCCTGGCTGAAGGGCGTCCGCGGCTTCGATGGTGCCCAGGCGCTCGACGCCATGGTGAAGAGCGCGACCTATGCGCCCTATGGCGGCCTCGGCGAGTACATGAATTTGGGCTACGTGCCGATCGACCGCGAGCCGGAAGCGGCGTCGAAGACGGTCGAATATGCCTATGACGACTGGACGATCGCGCAGATGGCGCGGGCGCTCGGCCGCAGCGACATCGCCGCTGCGTTCGACAAGCGCGCCGCTTATTGGCGCAACAGCTTCGATCGCGGCACCGGCTTCCTGCGCGCGCGCAAATCCGACGGGTCCTTCCGAACGCCGTTCGATCCTACCGCGATCAATTACGGCAGCGACTATACGGAAGGGAATGCGTGGCAATATAGCTGGTTCGTACCGCACGACCAGAAAGCGATGTTCGCGATGCTGGGCGGCGATCGGGCGGCGGTGCGCAAGCTCGACGCGATGTTCGCCTTCGACAATTCCAAGCTGGACTACAGCCATGCCGAGGACATTGCCGGTTTGATCGGGCAATATATCCACGGCAACGAGCCGAGCCATCATGTCGCCTATCTCTACAATCATGCCGGCCAGCCGTGGCGGACGCAGGAGCGGCTGAAACAAATCGTCGACAGCCAGTATAAGGCGGCGCCCGATGGTCTGTCGGGAAATGACGACATCGGCCAGATGTCGGCGTGGCTGCTGTTCACCACGCTTGGTTTCTATCCGGTGACGCCCGGCTCCAACCAATATGCGATCGGTCGCCCTTTCCTAGACCGCGCCACGCTCACTCTGCCCAACGGCAAGAGCTTCGACATCGTCACCGACGGGCTCACCGACGCCAATCCCTATATCGGCGGCGTCACCCTGAACGGCCGCCCGCTCGAGCGCTCCTATCTGACCCACGCCGAAATCGTCGCCGGCGGCGAGCTGCGCTTCACCATGCAGGCCAAGCCGAACAAGGCCTGGGCGACCACGGCGCGGGCGCGGCCCTTCTCCGCGAGTGCCCTCACGCGCTGAAGAGCCGCCACAGGGTGGCTTTCTCACCGCGCGGCAGGCTCGCTGCCGGGCGTGGATACCGCCCGGTAGATGCTTGCTCGATCTCCCTCCGCAGAAACCCGTAAGGACTTGCGCGTAATTGCGAATCTCCCCCCTCGATCGGCTAAAACAAGCCATCGAACAGAGGGGAATGACCATGGCGATCAGCCAGAAGACTGCCGATTTCTTTGCCGCCACGCAGATCCTGGAGAACAACCAGGCCGATCCGGAATCGCTGTTCCAGCTCGGAACGCTGTTTTCGACCGGCGCGCAGGGGATCGAGATCGATCTGATCGAAGCGCACAAATGGTTCAACCTCGCCGCGCTCAAGGGCAGCAGCGAAGCGCATCTCTGCCGCTCCGAAGTCGCCGGCGACATGAGCCGCGCCGAAATTGCAGAAGCACAGCGTCAGGCCCGCGCCTGGCTCGCCAACGCCTGATCCTCCGTTTCGGAGGCTTTTGACGCCTTTCTTTCAAGTAAAACCGCTGCTCTGATCGTTGCGTCGACACGATCCGTCACAGGATTGTCACCATATTCCCGCACTTTGCCGGCTCCACCCATACCGGAGTAGGGCATGGCGAGCAGCGGAGCGCATACGCTCAAGGCGTTCGACGAAGATCTCGAAGATCTTCGTGCGCAGGTCGCTGCCCTCGGCGGATGGGCGGAAGCGGCTACCCGCGAGGCGATGGAGGCGCTGCTGCGCCTCGATCCTGCGCTCGCTGCTCAATCGCTGCAGCGCACCGAAGCCATGCATCAGCTTGCCGCCGCCGTGGACCGCCGCGGCCTGTGCATCATCGCCCTGCGCGCGCCGATGGCCGATGATCTTCGCGAAGTACTCGCCGCGATGAAGATTGCGGGCCTGATCGAACGCGTCGGCGATCAGGCGCGGAGCATCGCCGCCGCCATCCCCGCGATCGATCCGGCCCGGCCGCTCTCCTGCCCGCGCGCGCTCGGCAATCTCGCGCGCACCGCGACCGATGCGCTGCGCACCGCCTTGAATGCCTTCGTGGCGCGCGACCCCGACGCGGCCGACAGCCTGTCCGACGCAAGCCTTGCGGCCGAGACGCTGTACGCCACCCTGCTGCAAAGCTGTCTGGACGAGATGCGCTGCGATCCGCGCGCGATCGCCAGCGCAATCAACCTGCTCTTCGTCGCCCGCAGCCTTGCCCGGATCGCCGACCAGGCGGCCGACCTCGCCGGCGCAGTCCGCTTCAGCGTCACCGGCGAAGACCAGATTTCCCCCGTATCCCGCCCCCATGCGGATCTGATGGAGCGACTCTGAATGCCACGCAAGCAGCTGTTATTGTTGGAAGACGACCCTGCGATGGCGCAGCTGCTGCGCTGGCATTTCGAGCGCGAGGAATTCGACGTCACCCAGACCCCAAGCGGCGAGGAAGGGCTGATGCTTGCCGCCGAGGACAATCCGGACATCGTCCTCCTGGACTGGATGCTCGAGGAATTGTCCGGGATCGAGGTGTGCCGCCGGCTCCGCCGCAACGCCGAAACCGCCAATCTGCCGATCATCATGCTGACCGCGCGCGGCGAGGAAGCGGACCGAGTGCGCGGACTGGAAACGGGCGCCGACGATTACGTCACCAAGCCGTTCAGCCCGCTCGAGCTGATCGCGCGGGTGAATGCGGTGCTGCGGCGGGTCCGGCCGGCGCTCGCCGGCGCGACCCTGCGCTATGCCGACCTCGAGCTCGACACCGCCAACCACAAGGTCCGCCGCGCCGGCGGATCGATCGTGATGGGGCCGACCGAGTTCAAGATCCTGCGCCACTTCCTGGAGCATCCCGGCCGCGTCTTCTCGCGCGAGCGCCTGCTCGACGCCGTCTGGGGCAGCGACGCCGAGATCGAGATCCGCACCGTCGACGTCCACATTCGCCGCTTGCGACAGGCGCTCAATTCGCGCGGCGGAAAAGAACTCATCCGCACCGTCCGCGCGGCCGGCTACGCGCTCGACGCCGAGGATTGACGACACGCTTCGGGCTGCAATCCTCCGTTCGGGCTGAGCTTGTCGAAGCCCTTCAGTTCTTAGACTAGAAGGAGAAGGAAAGGGCTTCGACGAGCTCAGCCCGAACGGCGGGAGGACGACGCAGCCTGGTGGAGGGCGTTCCGCGACCCTCACGACTCCCCGTTCCGCGGAGGAAGGATCAACGCCAGTACGGCCCTGCTTCCCGCAGGCCGTCCGCGGCACGCTGGGCGGCGATCAGCAAGGCCTCCGCTTCGTGCGCCGCCGGTGCCGCGGGCGCGACGGTGCGGGCGGTTTCGAGGTCGTTGAGCTTGCCGAGATCTTCCTGAAGCGCCTCGAGCAGCCGGTTGAAATGCGTCCAGCGCTTGGCGCTGCCGAGTGCCAGCTCGGCGAAGAATTCGGAGCCGTAGCGCAGCTTCTTGACCTGGATGCGCAGCTGGTGGCGCGCGTCCGGATCGATCGCGGCGATATCCTTGCCCTGCTTGCGGACCTTGCGCCACAGCCGGCCGAGCCGTTCCTCGGCAAAGGCCTCGATGCTGCGCTGCGCGCGCGGCGTCTCCCGCCACGCCCCCACCTCGGCAAAGGCGACCAGATCGAGGATCAGGCGCGGCAGATCCTCGCCGGTGAGGGTCGCGACCAGCATGTCGTAGGCAGCGCCTCGCGCCGTCTTCAGCCGCTGGCGTTCCGCAGTGGCGGCTTTGCCGGCGCCGGTGGTGCCGCGGAGGCCGGCGAGGGTGACATCGAGATCGCGGGCCTCGCCGAGCAGGGCGGAGAGCGCGCCGAAGCCGACGCGCAGCCGATCGAATTCGTCGCTTGCCGCGACCGGCCTGAACAAGGTGAAGGCCGAGCGCAAGCGGCGGATCGCGACCCGCAACTGGTGAACCGCCTCCGCATCGCGGTCGGCGATCGCCGCCAGTTCGTTGCGCCGGAAGTGACGAAGGCAGGACTGGACGATCAGGGCGAAGGCATCGGCGATCGTGGTTCCCGGCGGGACCTCGACATTCTCCGCCTTGCGGCTCTGGCGAGGCCGCTTGGCGCCAAGGCGCTGGCCGCGCTCCGATTTGCTCAGCACGCCCATGCGCAGCGGGATGTCGCGGCCGATCTCGCGGGCGAAGGCGAAAAGTCCCGCGCGGCTGCCGCGCTTCAGCTCGAGCTCGATCTCGCACACCGGCTCGCTGCGATCGCCGACGACCACGGCACCGACGTCGAGGATCAGCTCGATCGTGCTGCCGTCGCGGCGCAGCAGCCAGGTCGTTCGATCGACCCGCGTTTCGGAAACGCTTTGCAGCCTGGCCCTAACCTTCTTGCGCGCGAGCAGCGGCGCCAGCGGCGTCGATCCCAGAGCTTCGAAATCGAGGGTCGGCCCGTCGATACCCTGCTCCCACTCGGCGCGGGCAGAAAACCCGCCCGCCTCGCCGCCCTTCGCCTTCACCGTCTGAACATGGCGGCGGCCCTTGCGCCGGATGCGCAGCGAATAGCCGGCCTTGCGGACGTGGCCTTCGGGCGTATCGAAATAGGTGGAGACCTGCGGCTGGGCAGCGTGCGACGGCGCCCCGAGCAGCGCCAGCGCCCGGAAACGCTCGACGTCGCCGGGGACGAGTTCCAGCTTGAGTTCGACTTCCTCTGTCTCCGTCATGCCGCGCGAGCCAAAGGCGCACCCCCGAAATTTTACAACAGCGCCTTCTCAGCACGCCATCATGACACTTGCATGACGATGCAAGCCCAATCTGGTTGCGCAACGAAGGTGCGGCGGCAGGAGCGCCTTCGCTGCGGACCTCGTCGGGCATCCGGCGCGTCATCGCCGAAATGGATTGGCTTGCGGTCCGGCGCGCCCTTGCGCCTGTGTGCCGATCGCCCCTATTTAGCGCCTCCCGTAGCGCGTTCGGAGGTGCCATGTACCGGCTCCTTGGGCTGATCCTTGTTGTGTGTTCCATGACGGCGCTTGGCGGATGCCAGACGTCGAAAAAGGAGGTAGCCAAGCCGCAGCCGGTCGTCACCGTCGAGGAAGAGCCGCCGGAGGTGGAAGCCTGGCGCGGGGTGGCAACGCCGGCCGATATCCAGAGCCTCGAAGCTTTGCCAGCTGCGTGGGAGGAAGCCCTCGGCGAAGTCCGCCGCCGCTATCGCCGCGCGTTGGCCGCGGAGGGCGATCTTCTCGTCCCGGACACCCGCCTCCCGCGGGCGGCGCCAGCGCCCGGTACCTATCGCTGCCGCGCCATCCGGCTCGGAACGCGGGCCGCGCGGATACCGCCCTGGAGCGTGTCCAAGAGCGGTTTCTGCTATGTCGGCGTGTCCGGGGATCAGCTGAGCTTCGCCAGCGAGATCGCGGGTACGCGCATCGGCGGCTATCTGTTCGACGTGAAGGAGGGGGACAATCTCGTCTTTCTCGGCGCGACCGTACCGGCGCGTACCAAGACGGCGCCGCCCTACGGCGCCAACGAAGCGCTGGACTGGGCGGGCCTGCTCGAGCGCACCGACGAATTCCACTACCGCCTCACCCTGCCGCGGCGCACCGGCGACAATCGCCTGATCGTGATCGAGCTGATCGCGGCTCCGGACGCCTGATCCGCGCCTGCATTGCAGGCGCGGACCGCGCGGTTTATGCGCAGGCGCTCGCGACGAGGCGGACCAGCGCATGACGGGTGACCCCGAGCTCTTCTACATCCCCTATCCCCGGTTTCTGGACGGCGTCGAAGCGCTCGCGCAGCGGCTCGACTCGGATCAATGGCAGCCGGATTTCCTGGTCGGCATCGGCCGCGGCGGCCTGGTGCCCGCGGCCTATCTGTCGCATCGCACGGGCATTGCGATGCTTTCGGTCGATCACAGTTCGGGCGAACCCGGCTTCGCCGACGAATTGCTGGTGAAGCTCGCGGCCAAGAGCAAGGACGGCCGGCGGATCCTGATCGTCGACGACATCAACGACAGCGGGACCACGATCGAGCATTTGCGGGCGAAGATCGCGGCGCATGGCGGCGCCGCCGACGAGGTCAAGGTGGCGGTGCTGATCAACAACGCCCGCTCGAAGGCGCATGCCGAATATGCCGCGGAGACGATCGATCGCGAGACCGACAAACGCTGGTTCGTTTTCCCCTGGGAAGCGGTCGCACCCCGGGAAACGTTGGCGGAGGAGGCGCAGGAGGTGCCGGAACGGCTGGCCTGAGCGTTCGCGTGAGCAACCCCCGCGTCACTCAAGCTCCCGTTCGGCCTGAGTTGTCGAAGGCCTCTTCCTTCTGCCAAGCGCGTCTTCGAAGGAGAGGGCTTCGACAAGCTCAGCCCGAACGGCTTCAAAAATCCATCGGGAAAATGGAGCTTCTCCTGTGGCGCACCTCTATTCCGGCAGGAAGCGCCGAACCACGTCCTTGGCCAGGCGCGCCGGGCGCTTGGTGGCGGCGTCGAGGCAGCACCAGCTGCTCTTCACCTCGGCGACGACGTCCTCGCCGCGCTTGATCACCGTGCTGAAAAAGGCGCGCGCACCTTGCACGCCCTCGGCGATCACGTCGGCAACGACGATGTCGTCGAGAAAGGCGGGCCGGCGGTAGGTGATCTCATGCTTGAGAGCGACCCAGAGATGGGCGGCGACGGCGTCGGCGGGGGCGACCTTCTCCCAATAGCCGACGACGGCCTCCTGCACCCAGCGCAGATAGACGGAGTTGTTGACGTGCCCCATATGGTCGATGTCGGCGGGCACGATGCCGATCGGGTGGCGGAACATGGTCTCCTCCTGAGGAGAAAATGCCTGCGACTCGCTTACATGAATGTCAACAGATTCGACAGGGGGTAGCGGATCGGCGTCGTCAGCCCCATTTCTGCTTGGTCACCCAGTGGGCCGTCATCGACGCCTTGATCAACGCCTTTTCGCGATATTGCCCATGCCAGACCGCCGCGTCGAACACGGCGAACGCGGCAAGGGCGATCAGAAAGGCTTTGAGCTGCACGTGCATTCTTCTCCCTCTCCGGTCCGCCGGGGATGACCGGCCGAGTCTCTCAGGAAGTGGTTAAAAAGATGTTGCGTTCACACATTTCTCGTCACCCTTTCAGCAGCTTGATGGCGCAAGGACGAACGGCCCGAACGCTTTCCGGCAAAGCGCGTTGAGCCGCGATGCCGATCCTCCCCGCCCCGCTCGAGGCCGTCATCTGCGACATGGACGGCCTGCTCCTCGACACCGAGGCCGCCCATCGCGAGACGATGAAGGCTGCCGCGGCCGATCTCGGCTATGATCTGCCGGAGCCCTTGTTCCTGAGCATGGTCGGAGTCCACCGGCCCAGGAACCGGATCATGCTTCGCGAGGCGTTCGGCGCCGAATTCCCGCTCGACCTCTTCTATGCGGATTCGGACGCACGCTTCGAGGCGATCCTCGCCCGGGGCGTGCCGCTGAGGCCGGGGCTTCACCGCCTGCTCGACACGCTCGACCGGCTCGGCCTGCGCCGGGCCGTCGTGACCTCGACCGCTTCGCCCTGGGCCGAGGAGCGGCTTGCCGCCGCCGGAATTCTCGACCGCTTTGAGACGGTGGTGACGCTCAGCGACGTCGCCCGGCCCAAGCCCGCGCCCGATCCGTACCTGAAAGCGATCGACCGCCTCGGCATCTCCGCGGGCCGGGCGGTCGCGCTCGAGGATTCGCATAGCGGCGTGCGCGCCGCCGCTGCGGCGCGACTCGCAACGATCATGATCCCGGACCTGCTCGGTCCGACCGCGGAGACCGCGCGGCTGACGATCGCGACATTGAGCTCGCTCGGCGACGTCGCCGACCTGCTGCTCGCCGAGGCGGTCCCGGTCGAATCCTGACGGCGCTCGCCCCGGCGCCGTAACGGCGTTAGGGGCGGCGTATGGCCGCCTTGCCCGAACTCGAAGATCATCTGAGCGCGCTCGCCCGGATCGACCGCCGGCGCACGCTGACGCCGCGGGCCGGCCGGGACTTCGCGTCGAATGACTATCTTGGCCTTGCCGGCGATCCGGTCTTGCGCGCGGCAGCGGCTGAAGCGCTCGCCCGCGGCGTGCCGATCGGATCCGGCGGATCCCGGCTCCTGCGCGGCAATCACGAAGAGCATGAAGCGCTGGAGACGGAAGCGGCGCGCTGGCTCGGCGCCGAGCGCGCCCTGTTCTTCTCGAGCGGTTATGCCGCCAATGCGGCCCTGCTGTCGACCTTGCCGCAGACCGGGGATCTGATCGTCCATGACGCGCTGATCCACGCCAGCGCGCATGAAGGATTACGGCTCGCCCGCGCCGCCGGTGCCGCGGCCGCCCACAACGATGCCGATGCCTTCGACGATACGATCCTCGCCTGGCGCCGCAGCGGCGGCACCGGCAGGCCGTGGCTGGTTGCCGAGAGCCTGTACAGCATGGACGGCGACCGCGCGCCGTTGGAGGCACTCGCCGCCGTCGCCGCTCGGCACGACGGCATCCTGATCATCGACGAAGCCCATGCGACGGGCGTCTTCGGCCAAGCCGGGCGCGGGCTTGGCGCGGCGCTGCAGGGACGGCCGGACGTCATCACCGTCCATACCTGCGGCAAGGCGCTCGGGGTCGAGGGGGCGCTGGTCTGCGGGCCCGCGGTGGTGCGCGACTTCCTGGTCAATCGCGGCCGCGCCTTCATCTTCTCGACGGCGCCGTCGCCGCTGATCGCCTCGATCCTGCGGGCTGCGATCGCCCTCGTCCGCGACGGCACCGAGCGCCGGGAGCGACTGCACCGCCTCGCCGCGCGAGCCGAGGCAGCCCTGGCCCCGCTCGGCGCCGTCGCGACCGGATCGCAGATCCTGCCGCTGATCCTGGGCGGCGATCAGGCGACGATGGCCGCGGCGGCCCGGCTGCAGGCGGCGGGCTTCGACGTTCGCGGCATCCGTCCGCCGACGGTTCCGGCGGGGACGGCGCGGCTGCGGCTGTCGATCACGCTCAACGTCGACGAAAGGGCGATCGACGCCCTCGCCGACACCCTGAGAGAGGCGCTGCGATGAGGCTGGTCGTCACCGGCACCGACACCGGCATCGGCAAGACTCTGTTCTCCGCCGCGCTCGCCGGCGCTTTGCGGGCAGCCTATTGGAAGCCGATCCAGGCCGGGCTGGAGGACGGCAGCGACAGCGACACGGTCGCCGCGCTGGCGCCGCGTGCGACAATCCTGCCGGAAGCCTACCGGCTCACCACCCCCTGCTCGCCGCATCGCGCCGCCGAGCTCGACGGCGTCGAGATCGATTTGGACCGGCTGGTTCCACCGGCGGCCGATCCGCTCGTCATCGAGGGTGCCGGCGGCGCGCTGGTGCCGGTGACCCGACACTGCCTCTACGCGGATCTGTTCGCTCGTTGGCAATATCCGGTGGTGATCGTCGCCCGCACCGCCCTCGGCACGATCAACCACACGCTGCTGACCATTGAGGCACTGCGGGCGCGCAATGTGCCGATCCTCGGCATCGCCTTCTCCGGCGATGCCGTGGAGGACAGCGAGGCGACGATCGCCGCGATCGGCGGCGTGAAGCGGCTTGGACGCCTGCCGCATCTGGACTCGCTTTCGCCCGAGCGGATCGCCGACGCGCTCGCCGACAGCTTCGATCTCGGAGATTTCCGATGAGCTCGCCGATCTGGCACCCGTTCACCCAACATGGCTTCGGCGAGCCGATCCCGCGCGTCAGCCATGCCGAAGGCGCGGCGCTCTACACCGAAGACGGACGGCGCATCGTCGACGCCATCTCCTCCTGGTGGGTGACGACCCACGGCCATTGCCATCCCCGGATCATGGCGGCGATCGCCGAGCAGGCGGGGCGGCTCGATCAGATCATCTTCGCGGGCTGGACCCACGAGCCGGCGGAGACGCTTGCGCGAGGACTGACCGAGATGATGCCGCCGGCGCTCGCCCACGTCTTCTTCTCCGACAGCGGGTCGACGAGCGTCGAAGTCGCGCTGAAGATGGCGCTCGGCTACTGGCGCAACCGGGGCGAACCGCGCCACCGCATCCTGGTGATGGCAGCGAGCTATCATGGCGACACGATCGGCGCGATGTCAGTCGGCGCGCGCGGGGTGTTCAACCAGGCTTATGCGCCGTTGCTGTTCGATGTCGGCACGATTCCGTTCCCGGCCGCAGACAACGCCCAGAGAACGTTCGACGCCCTTGAGGCGGCGTGCGGCGGCCCCGAGCGTCCGGCGGCGTTCATCGTCGAGCCCCTGATCCTCGGGGCCGGCGGCATGCTGATCTACGACCCCGCAACCCTGGCCGAAATGCACGCCATCTGCAGCCGCCACGACGTTCTGTTCATCGCCGACGAGGTGATGACCGGATGGGGCCGAACCGGTACCCTGCTCGCCTGCAGCCAGGCCGCCATCGTTCCGGACATCCTGTGTCTCTCCAAGGGTCTGACCGGCGGAGCGGTGCCCCTGGCGGTCACCTTGGCGACCCCGACGATCTACGCCGCCCATTTCTCGACCGACCGGGAGAAGCAATTCTTCCATTCGTCGAGCTACACCGCCAATCCGATCGCCTGCGCCGCGGCCAATGCCAATCTCGCCATCTGGCGCGAGGAGCCGGTGCGCGAACGGATCGACCGCCTCGGCGCGCGCCAGGCCGAGCGGCTGAGCCGCCTCTCAGGGATCGCCAATCCTCGCCGGCTCGGCACCATCGCCGCGTTCGAGATCGAGGATGTCGCGCCCGGCTATCTGTCCGCGCTGGGGCCGCAGCTGCTCGCGTTCTTCCGCGACCGGAACCTGCTGCTCCGTCCGCTCGGCAACACGGTCTACGTGATGCCGCCTTATTGTATCGACGAGGCGGATCTGGATGCGATCTATGCGGGAATTGCGGAAGCGCTCGAGGCGGTGCGAGCTTGACCCCCTAAGTCCGTTCGAGCTCAAAACTTGGCTCAGACGCCGCCTTTGACCACCTCGCGCCCGACTTCCGCCAGCCGCCGGATCAGCTCCGCCTCGCAGGCGTCGAGTTCTGCCTCGTCGACCGAGCGGATGACGAAATTGGCGCCGACCTTGCCGTCGCGGAAGAAGGGGTAGCTGCCGATCTGGCAGCCTTCGAACGCCTTTTCGACCTCGCGCAGGATGTCGGCGACCTCGCTTTCGGGAACCATGCCGCCGACGGTGCGGGAGATGAGCGGCTTGCCGCCTTCGAGCGTGCCCGAAAGCGCCTCCATCATCAGCACCGCAATGTGCGGCACGCCGGCCATGATGAAGATGTTGCCGACCCGGATTCCGGGCGCGCCGGAGAGCCTGTTTTCGATCAGGGCGGCGCCTTCCGGCACCCGCGCCATGCGCAACCGTGCGTCGGTGAGGCCGCCGCGAGTCTCGTAATAGGCTTCGAGCGTGGCGCGAGCGGCGGGGTGAACGACGACGGGCACGCCGAGGGCGTGGGCGATCGCATCGACGGTGATGTCGTCGTGAGTCGGGCCGATGCCGCCGGTGGTGAACAGATAATCGTAGCGGGTGCGGAGCGCGTTGACCGCGCCGGCAATCTCCTCGATCACGTCGGGCACCACCCGCACTTCGCGCAACCGGATCCCCTGCAGGTTCAGCCAGCCGCCGACCTGTGCGATATTCCTGTCCTGGGTGCGACCGGAGAGGATCTCGTCGCCGATCACCAGCAATGCCGCCGTGTAGATACGATCCGTGGCCAAATGCCCCTCCGCCTGCTTCGCGCGTCCGACGCTCCTGCGCGAAGAAAGGCGGCCCGGCAAGCCGGACTTTGTCGATCCGGCGACGGCGACTATATAGGGCCGATGACCCAGTATGAAGCCGTGGCCGGCACCGACATCACCACCCGCTCCGGCGCGATCCGCCTGCACGGCCCCGAGGGCTTCGAAGGCATGCGTCGCGCCGGCCGCGCCGCCGCCGAGGTGCTCGACACCCTGGTGCCCCACGTCGTGCCAGGAGTCACGACGCAGGAGATCGACGACATCGTCTATCGCGAGATGCGCGCCCGCGGCGGCGTGCCGGCGACGCTCGGCTATCGCGGCTTCACCGGCTCCTCCTGCCTCTCGATCAACCATGTCGTCTGCCACGGCATTCCGGGCGACCGGGTGCTGAAGGACGGCGATATCGTCAATATCGACGTTACCATCCTGCTGGACGGCTGGCACGGCGACACCAGCCGCATGTTCCTGGTCGGGGATGTCGGCGTCAAGGCACGGCGGCTGGTCGACGTCACCTACGAATGCCTGATGCTCGGCATCGAGCAGGCGAGGCCCGGCAATCATCTGGGCGACATCGGCCACGTCATCCAGACCCATGCCGAGAAGCAGCGTTACGGAGTCGTCCGGGATTTCTGCGGCCACGGACTCGGGCGCATCTTCCACGACGCGCCGGAAGTGATCCATGCCGGGCGGCCGGGCACCGGCCCGGAATTGAAGCCGGGCATGTTCTTCACGATCGAGCCGATGATCAACATCGGCAAGCCGGCGGTGAAGATCCTGGAGGACGGCTGGACCGCCGTCACCCGCGACCGCACCCTCTCCGCCCAATTCGAACATTCGATCGGGATCACCGAAGACGGCTGCGAGATCTTCACCAAGAGCCCGGCCGGCCTGGACAAGCCGCCTTACGCCTGAGCGGGGCTCAATCCCCGGCGCGGTACGCCTCCGGGATGACGAAGACCGCGTCCGCCCGGGCGTAGCCGCCGTCCTTGATTTCCTCGATCAGCACCATCGTGTGGGGCCGCGCGGCTTCCGAGAAATAGTCGACGAGCATCTGGGTGGTGCGGTGGACGAGCTCCTCCTTTTGCGCGCGGGTGAGCGCGGCCTCGGGAATCTTGAAGTTGGCGAAGGGCATCATGCTGTCCTTTTCAATCAGGGGTCAGGCGGCGCGGAAGAGCCGCCGGTCGAGCGAGAAGCGGCCGCCGCCACGCGTCGCGAGCGCAATCCCGATCAGGCCGAGAATGACCGGATATTCGATGCCGCGGTCGATCCAGGGGTAAGTCGGACCGAGCGCGACACAGATGCCGACCATCTGCAGGGCAAAGGCGAAAGCGAGCGGCCTGGTTGCCAATCCGGCTGCGAGGAGCGCTCCGCCGATCCCCTCCAGAATCGCCACCGCAGCCCCGATCTGCGCGGCGAAGGGCAGGCCCAGAGCGGTGTCGATCAGGCGCACCGAGCCGGCCATCGGATCGGCCATGGAGCCGTGCGGAAGACCGAGCAGCTTGGGAATGCCGTGGGTCACCAGAGTCACGCCATAGCCGATGCGCAGCGCGGCGTAGGCGAGCGGTTCGCCCGCCGCGATGACGGCCGGAAGCCCAGCCATCCCTCAGCCTTCCACATGCGGATGCAGCAAGTCGGCATGGCCGATCCGGTGCAGAAATTCCGAGCGCACCCGATCGATCACCGTGAAGCTCACCGCGGCGCCGTCGTCGGCCGGATCGACATGGACCCGCAGCGGGCGCTTGCCGTGCTCCGCGGCGACGATCTCGACCACCTTTTGTCCAACCGTGGCCGGATCCGCCCAGGCCGGTACCGTTGCGGCGAGCGCCGCCTTCATGTCGTCGGCGAAGCCGTCGGGCCACGCCGCCGCATAGGCATCGGCAACGGGTGCGTCGTCGGGCGTGCCGGCATGGGCGAAATGATTGGTGCCGGTGGTGAAGGCGCCGGGCACGACGATCGAGGTTTCGATGCCAAGCGGCGCCAGTTCCTTGGCATAACACACTGCCAGCGCGTCCATCGCCGCCTTGGCCGCGAAATAGGGGCCGAGCAGAGGCGGGACGCCCCCGGCGACGCTGCTACTGCTGATCCACACCTGCAGGCCACGGCCGGCGGCACGCATGTGCGGCAGCACGGCACGATTGACCCGCTGCGCGCCGAGCACGTTGATGTCGTAGATTTGGGCGAGCTGCTCGGGCGTGAACGCCTCGCTCGGCCCCCAGGTCATGTGTCCGGCATTGTGGACGATGACGTCGAGTCGCCCATGTTCGGCGACGATCGCGTCGATCGCCGCCGCCACCGAGCGCTCGTCCTGCACGTCCAGTTCGATCGTGCGCAGGTCGATCGCCATCTGCTGCGCGTAGCTGTCGCTGTCGGCGGCGGCTTCGGCGTTGCGCCCTGCGGCGTCGCGCATCGATGCGTAGGCGACATGGCCGGCATGGGCGAGATCGCGGGCGATCATCCGGCCGAAGCCGCTGGACGCGCCGGTTACGAGAATGATGTTTTGCATCGTCGATGTCCTCAGTTCATGCCGCCGTTGACCCGGATCACCTGGCCGTTGACCCAGCCGGCCTCGGCAGTGGCCAGGAAGGCGACGACGCCGGCGATGTCGTCCGGCGCGCCGATGCGACCGAACGGGTTCATCCTGGCGATGGCGGCGACCTGCTCCTCGCTCTTGTCGCCCAGGAACAATTCGGTCGCGACCGGTCCCGGCGCGACCGCGTTGACGGTGATGCCGCGTCCACCGAGCTCCTTGGAGAGGACTCGGGTCAGCGCCTCCACGGCGGCCTTGGTCGCCGCATAGACGCCATAGCCGGGCTGGCAGAGGCCGACGACGCTCGACGAGAAGTTGACGATCCGGCCGCCGTCGGCGAGCCGTTTCGCGCCCTCGCGCAGCCCTCGGAAGACGCCGCCGACATTGAGCGCGACCTGCTGCTCGAACGCTTCATCCTCGGTCTCGGCGATCGCGCCGAGCCTCATCATGCCGGCATTGTTGACCAGCAGATCGATGGTGCCGAGGGCGGCCTCGGCCGCATCGAACAGGGCGGCCATGCCGGAAGGGTCGCCAAGATCTGCGGCAATCGCGACGGCACGGCCGCCGGCTGCCTCGATCGATTGCACCACCTTGTCGGCCGCTTCGCGGCCATGGGCGTAATTGACGACGACGGCGAAGCCGTCGGCGGCGAGGCGCTGCGCGACGGCGGCGCCGATGCCTTTGGAACTGCCGGTGACGATCGCATTGCGCTGCTTGGACATCGCTCTTCTCCTTTCCGGTGATACATAGCGGTGACGTCGCGCCGGATAATCTCCCCCGATTTGACAAGATCGTTCGGCTTGGGCGAACAAAGGCCATGGATCACTTCCAGTCGCTCCGGCTGTTCGTGCGGGTCGTCGAACGCGGCAGCTTCACCGCGGCTGCCAGCGATCTCGGCATCAAGCGCTCGACCGCGACGGAGGCGATCCGGGAATTGGAGGGGCGGCTTGGTGCCCGCTTGCTCGACCGTACGACGCGCCACGTCGCGCCGACCACGGACGGACGTCTCTATTACGAGCGATGCACGGCGATCCTCGCCGATCTCGACGACGCCGAGAGCGTGCTGCGCGACAGCGAGCCGCACGGAATTCTGCGCATCGACGCGCCGGGTCTGCTCACCCGCACCTTCATCCTGCCCGTGCTTTCCGATTTCCTCGACCGCTATCCGCGGCTGCAATTGCAGATCGGCCAGACCGATCGCCTCGTCGATTTGGTTCGCGAAGGTGTCGACTGTGCGATCCGGGTCGGCGAGCCGGTCGACAGCGGATTGATGCTGCGGCGGCTCGGCATGCTGCGCGAGACCACGGTGGCGAGCCCGGACTATATCGCACGGCATGGAAATCCGCGCGGGATCGACGATCTGGCCGGGCATTTCATGGTCGGCTTCTGGTCGTCGCTGACCGGAGACGTGCTGCCGCTCGAGTTCATCGTCGACGGACGCGCCCGCGAGATCCGCCTGCCGATGCGGGTCAGCGCCAACCATTCCGACACCAGTGCCGATCTGGCGCGGCGCGGCTTCGGCCTCGTGCAGGCGCCGCGCTACCGGTTCGCGGCCGAGCTTGCGGCCGGAACCCTGGTCGAAGTCCTGCCCGAGCACCCGCCCTCGGCGACGCCGCTCTCGGCGCTCTACCCGGCCCGACGGGCGCACTCGCCCCGGCTTCGCACCTTTCTCGACTTCATCGCCGCCATCTTTCGCGATGCCGATCTGTGAGCCACCACGGTAGTTCCGGCCTGGCGGCCTTCATCGGTGCATCGTCTCGGCGGCCGGGTGCGTTGGATGCGGCAACGAGGCTGGAGGTTCGTGAATGGGCATCATGGCGCTGTTGGGCACAGGCATGGCGTTGCAGTTCGAGGAACGGGGGAATGGGTTCGTCTATCGTGCCAATCGCACCGGGCCGGCACGGCCCGTCTCCGCCGAAGAACGGGCCCGTTTCGTCAAGCGCGGCGGCATCGACTTCCTCATTCACTGTGTAGCCTTCGGCCTGTGCATGGTCGCAGCAGCGATGGTGACTGCCACCTTCTTTCCGGAGGGCGGCGAAGCGGGCGGGTTCGTGCTGATGGGCGCCCAGATGGTGGCGATCGGCTACGCCCTCTACCGCTCGCTCAGATGGTCGATGCTCGCCCCCGAACGCGCGCTGGCGGACCGGGCACCGGTGGCTCCATCCCGGCCGCGCCCTGCCCGTCGTAAACCCTCGCCCACGCGCACCTCCCAGCCCCGCAACGGCGGCTGCCTGCTTCTCCTCGGTTTCGCGATCGCCGAACTTGTCGGCGGCGTGGCCGCAGGACTCCTCACGTTCGGCTTTCTCGACCTGACCATCGGGCTGATCGTGCCGGGCGACCCGAGAGTCCGTGGCATTTCGGCGCTCACCGGCTTGGCCGTGGGCTTCGTGACCACGATCCTGATCGATCGCCGCTGCGAGCGGAAGACCGGGAGCAGCCTGCTCGACCTGTTCAGCTACTTCCACTGAGTGTGTCAGGCGGCGCAGGACCGCACAGCGGCAGGTGCCGCTCGGTTCGGCTATGGAACGATCCTGCCGCTCCGGAGTCCTTCTCGGAAAGCGATCGAGGAACAACGACATGGCGTTTTGCAGCGCGTGCGGTACCAACCTCCCGGCGGGCGCGCGTTTCTGCCCCGAATGCGGCGTCGCCGTCTCCGGCCAGGCCGCCCCGATCACCGAGCCGCAGGCGACGCCCGGTTCCGCAGCGGCACCCCCGGCGCGTGGCGCTTCGCCCGTCGTGCCTGGCGCGACGCCCGTCACCGGCGGCGGCGGCGGGGCTGGATTGATCCTGCCGATCATGATCATCGTGGGGCTCGCCGTCATCGGACTGTTCCTGTGGAGCCAGCGAAGCGAGGAGCGCTCGCGTGTTGCGACGCGAGACGCAGCGGCGGAGCAATCCGAGTCCGCGTCGGCGGCGGATGACGCGAAAGAGAGCGAAACGGTCTCCGCCTCGTCCGACGGCGCCGCCCAGACGAGCGCCGCGAGCCTCGATTCCGCCTTTCACGCCAATCCGGAAGGCGCCCGCGCCCGCTATTCGGGTTCGCTCACCGTCACCGGCGTCGTCGCCACGATGGTGATGCCCGGATCGACGCCGGCAATCGCCATCGAGGGACGTACGCGCCTCAATCTCGTGGTGGTGAATTTCCCGGCCGGATATCGTGACCGCCTTAGCCGCCTTGCCAAGGGCGACCGCATCACCGTGACGTGCGACGGCGTCAGGGCGCTTGCCGGCACGACCCTGCTCCAGGGCTGTGCCCTCGCCGGCTGAGACAAGGCGAGAACGCAGCGAACCGGGTCAGGCGTTGAACCCTCCGTCGACGGTCAGCACCGACCCTGTGATGAAGCGGGCGGCGGGGCTGGCGAGAAAGGCGACGGCAGCGCCGATGTCCTCGGGCGCGCCGTAGCGGCCGAGCGCGGTGTGTGACCGGATCTGCTCGGCATGCTCGCCATCGGCCGGGTTCATGTCGGTGTCGATCGGCCCCGGCTGAACCAGATTGGCGGTGATGTCGCTCGGCCCGAGATCGCGGGCGAGACCACGGGTCAGCGCGAGCAGGGCCGACTTGGTCATCGAATAGATGGTCGAGCCGGCCAGCGGTACGCGCTCGCCGAGACAGGAACCGATGGAAATGATCCGCCCGCCCGCCTTCAGATGCGGGATCGCCGCCGCCGAGGCGAGCACGACCGAGCGAACGTTGACGTCGAGCAGGGCGTCGATATCGGCGAGGCTGGTCTCGGGAAGCGCGCCATAGCGAGCGATACCGGCATTGTTGACGAGGATGTCGAGACCACCGAGCGCCTGCACGGCCTCGTCGACGGAACGGGTGACGGCCGCCGCATCGGCGCTGTCGGCCTGGATGGCGATCGCGCGCCGGCCTTTCGCCTCGATCGCCCGCACGACCTCCGCCGCACGGTCGGCGGAGCGTTCGAACGTGATCGCCACGTCCGCGCCCTTGTCCGCAAGCGCCAGCGCGATACCGGCACCGATGCCTCGTGAGGCGCCGGTCACAAGCGCCCGTCGTCCAACCAAGTCCGTCATCTTCTTCATTTCCTTATACTGTAACGATCGACACAGAATTAGCTAAGGGGCTTAACCGGAAGCGTCAAGAAGTTATATATCGAACGATGCAGAAATCCGGAGACTCGATCGAGACGGGAAAGAAAGGCCGCGGGCGCCCGCGCGCCTTCGACCGGGCCGCCGCGCTTGCACAGGCGACTCGCTTGTTCTGGCAGAAAGGCTATGCGGCCACGTCGATTTCCGATCTCACCGAAGCGATGGGGATCGGTTCCCCCAGCCTCTACGCCGCCTTCGGCTCCAAGGAGGCGCTCTATGCCGAGGCACTGCGCCATTATGCGGAAAGCTATGACGGCCTTGTGTGGGCGCGTTTTCGCAACGCCGAGACCGCCCGGGCAGCCGTTCGTGCATTCCTGTTCGACTCGGCGGCAGCGCTGACCGGCTCGGTTGCCGACAATCCCCTTGGATGCATGGTCACTCTGTCCGCGGTCGGCAGCGAGGGATATCAGCATCTCGGCGAAACAGTCCGGGAAGCACGTTCGGTCACGCTCGAACGTCTCGAATCGCGGCTCGCCCGGGCAGTCGAGGAAGGGGAACTAGCCCCTTCCGCCGACCTTCGCGCGCTTGCCCGCTTCGTTCAGGCGGTACAGAGTGGAATGTCGATCCTCGCCCGCGACGGTGCGGATCGAGCCGAACTGGAAGCGGTCGCCGACACCGCGATGCGCGGCTGGGACGCGTCGACCGGCGGCTGACTTCCTCAGCCTACTCGCACCGACAACTCGACGTCGTCGCCGAGGGGCATCGACAGGTAGCCGCTTGCCGGCGCGCGCACTCTGGCGAGGTAATCGGGCGCGTAATCGGCATTGTCCGCGACGATCACCGCGCCCGGACGCAAGCGGCGCTCGAGCAGATCAAGCACATCATCGTACAGCGCCTTGGCACCGTCGAGGAGGACAAGATCGATCCGCTCCGGCAAGTCGGTCGCAAGGGTCTCGAGCGCGTCGCCTTCGCGCAATTCGACGAGGTCGAGGAGACCGGCAGCCGTCAGATTGTCGCGGGCGACCGCAACTTTGTCCGGCTCGAACTCGCTCGTGATCAGACGTCCGCCGCCGCCGTCCCGCAGCGCCGAGGCGAGGTGGATTGTCGAAAGCCCGAACGACGTCCCGAATTCGACGACATGCTCCGCCCGCACCGCCCGCGCCAGCATGTAGAGCAATTGGCCCATCTCTTGAGAAACCGGCAGTGCATAGTCCTTCAGCCGCGCGTAAAGTGCCCGGTAATCGGTCTTGCTGCGCATCATCCGCCGCCGCTCCTCCTCGGGTACGGCAGCCAAAGTCGGCTCGCTGAGCGGCGATTCGCCTCGCGCCTGGGCGAACAGCTGCTCGAGCAGCGGCGCCACCGGCGCGGTCGTCAACGTGGTCATCATCTTCTCCAATGCCAGAGCAGGGGTTTGCTCGCTCCGAAAATACGATTACTTCGTCAGGTTTCCTATTCGCATTGCCAGGAGCATCCTGTGGCGACGCCCCGAACTCCCCAAGTCTCCTCGCGCAAAGCGCCCAAGCAGGCACGGTCCAACGCGCTGGTCGCAGCCGTGCTCGACGCCGCTGTTCAGGTTTTGACGTCCGAGGGCGCCGGCCGATTCACGATGGCGCGGGTGGCAGAGCGAGCCGGCGTCAGCGTCGGGTCGCTTTACCAATATTTTCCGAACAAGGCCTCGATCCTGTTCCGCCTGCAGAGCGACGAGTGGCACCGCACCGCCGATCTGCTTCGGTCGATTCTGGAAGACGGCGCTTCGCCTCCGACCGCGCGCCTTCGAACCCTCGTCCACGCCTTCATCCGGTCGGAGTGCGAAGAAGCGCCGGTGCGGCTGGCGCTTGCCGATGCGGCGCCGCTTTATCGCGACGCCCCGGAAGCGCTGTCCGCGCGCTCCGAAAGCGCCTCGATCTTCCGCTCTTTCATCGATGAGGCGCTGCCGGGCACCACCGAGGGCCTGCGGCGGCAAGCCGGAGACCTGATCAAAATGACGCTCAGCCGCGTCGGCAGCAGCTTTTCGGAGCTGCCCCGAACCGACCCAGAGATCGACGACTTCGCGAGCGCCCTCGCCGACATGCTCTGCGCTTATGTCGAACGCCTGGCCGCCCCCTGACCCGACCTATTCGGGACCGTCCTGTTCCACGCCGTCCGGCTTGGGTTGCCAGAGCTCGATCTTGGTGCCGTCCGGATCGAGAATCCAGGCGAAGCGGCCGCTGGGATCGCTGTCGTCACGCTGCAGGATGGCGACGCCCTTGCTCCTCAGGCGCGCCAGGAAAGCGTCGAGATCGTCGACGGCGAAGTTGATCATGAACTCCCGGGTCGACGGCGCCATGTAGGTCGTGTCCTGCTTGAAGCCACCCCACACGAGCACATCCGGATGGCCGGGCGCATCGTAGCGCAACATCGCGCGACCGAACGGCTCGATGCGAATGCCGAGCACGTCGCGATACCATGCGGTCAGCGCCTTTGGATCCTTGCTCCTGACGAAGATGCCGCCCACTCCCGTGACATGGCCAGCGGCTGGGATCGATTGATCCGCCGGCTGCGCCGACGTCGCGCCGGCCACACTTGCCACCGCCAACGACAGTATCGAAAGTCGAAGGCCTCGCATCGCGCTCTCCCCCTGTGCAACCGACGCAGTTTAGCATGGAGCGGCGGCGTACGGGATCGCTTTTGCGTCAGCGGAAGAGCGCAGATGTCCTGACCGCCGCGGCGAGGTGATCGATGAAGGCCGTTACCCGCGGCGGCGTCGGGCCGCCACCGACGTGGATGGCGTGGACCGGCTCGACGTCACCGGGATCGAAACCTGCCAGCAGCAGCACGAGATCGCCGCGCGCAAGATCTTCGGCGACGTGGAAGCGGCCAAGCCGGGCAATACCGACACCCTCGAGCGCCATCTGGCGCAAGGTCTCGCCATTGTTGACACGAACCGATCCGCCCACGGGCACCTGGACGATCTCGCCGCCGACCTTCATCGGCCAGCCGCCCCGCGCCTTCCTGAAGTTGAAGCCGAGACAATCATGGCACGCCAGATCGGCCGGGACCGCCGGGCTGCCGTTGCGCTTCAGGTAGGCAGGAGCCGCGACCACCACGAGTGGGCTCTGCCCGAGCTTGCGCGCGACCAGCGCGCTGTCCGGAAGGGCGCCCGTTCGAATGGCGATATCGGCACGCTCCGCCATCAGATCGACGACGTCGTCGGTGAAGCTGAGGCTGACCGATACCCCCGGATGCGCACGCAGGAAGGAGGGTACGGCCGGTGCAACGATCAGCCGGCCGAACGGCAGCGAGGCATTGATCGCCAGCGTCCCGGCGACCACGCCCCCGCTTGCCGCCGCCTCCGCCGCTGCGATCTCGCCGACGATCCGCTGCGCGGCCTCGAAGAAGGCGCGTCCTTCCTCGGTGAGGGTGAGCGCCCGCGTGGTGCGGATCAGCAAGCGGGTTCCGAGCCGTCGCTCAAGGCGGGCGATCAGCTTGGAGACGGCGGATGGGGTCAGGTCGAGCCGGCGCGCCGCGGCAGAGAAACCGCCGTCGATCACAACCCGGGTGAACACCTCCATCTCGCCCGATCGCTCCATCAGTATCCCCGGCATCTGGTCCTCACATTCACAGCCATTGTTCCTGCCCAGGACATAGTTGAGCACCGCTCCAAGGACTAGATCGCGGCCACCCCTTCCTGGAGACGATCGATGGACTTGAAGCTTACCGACAAGATTGCGCTGGTATCCGGTTCGACCGCCGGCATCGGCCTCGAGATAGCCCGCACCCTGGCCCAGGAGGGCGCGCGGGTGATCCTGACCGGTCGCAATCAGACGCGGATCGATGCCGCGGTCGCGGAGATCGGCGGCCGTGCCACAGGCATCCTTGCCGACGTGACCACCCCCGGCGGCACCGCGGAGGTGATCGCTGCCCATCCCGACGTGGATATCCTGGTCAACAATCTCGGCATCTACGAAAGCAAGCCGTTCGCGGACATCTCCGACGCGGATTGGATGACCTATTTCGAGGTGAACGTGCTGAGCGGGGTGCGGCTCAGCCGCCATTATTTCCCCCGCATGCTGGCGAAGAAAGCAGGCCGGGTGATCTTCGTGTCGAGCGAGACCGGCCTCGCGGTCGACCCGGCGATGATCCATTATGCGATGACCAAGACCGCTCAATTGTCGATCGCCCGCGGGCTCGCCGGCTTGACCCGCGGCACCCAGGTCACCGTCAATTCGGTGATGCCGGGGCCCACCCGCTCCGAAGGCATCGTCGACTTCCTGAAGAGCGTGTCGAGCAATCCGGAGGCGACGGGGGAGGAGGCCGAAGCGGAATTCTTCGCCGGCCCGCGTTCCGGATCGTTGCTGCAGCGGATGATCGACCCGGAGGAGATAGCCAGCCTCGTCGCCTACCTCGCCAGCCCGCTCTCCGCGGCGACCAACGGCGCAGCGATCCGGGTCGAAGGCGGGCTGATCAACGCGCTCGCTTGAACAACGCGCGGCGGCTCAGGGGCGGCGTTGGTAGCGTCCGTCACCTGGGCCGCCGAGGAGGAGCGCGCCATCATCGATGCGCAGGCGCAGGTCGGTGAAGGCAGGCAGCGCGAGCTGCTTGCGATCCATGGAGAAACGAAGGATGCCACTGGAGACTGGCGGGAAGGCGAACGTCGCGTCGCGTTCCGGTTCCTGATCGACGTGCAGCGTCGCGCCCACCGCCGCCGATCCTGCCGGACCTTCCACGAAGGCATATCCCCCGCTGCCCGTCGTCATCATCCGCTCGATGCGGCCGTCGGCGAAGCGGAGGGAGACGTCGACACGGCGGAGGGGCGTTCCCGATTCGAGATCGGCGACCTGGACGCCGAGCCCTGTCGGCGGCGGCGCGGCATCGGCGGCCATCGGCAGCGCGCAGGCGGCGGGGAGCACCGGATCGGCGAGGTCGGGCTCCGGCAATCCTGCGGCCCGCGCCGCCTCCATCGCTTCCGCACGTGCGGCCCGCCAGGCGGCGGCCGCGTCCCGGGCAGCCTCGACGTCGCCTGGCGACAAGTCCTGGCTCTTGCCCGCCATCGTCTTTCGGGCGAGCCGTTCGACGTCGGCGCGGGCAGAAATGGCTTTCCGCAAAGCTGCGGCGGCACGATCCCGGAGCGTAGCGGCTGGAACCGGTGCGGCGCCGGGCAGAATCGGCGGTGCGGTCGTTGCGATCACGTCCATGCCGGGCAGGAACGGACATCGCGCAAGCAGCGCAATGTTCTGCGCACCCTGTCTGCGCTCGAGAACCTCCTCCGCCGCCTCGGCGTTCCACGGCTCCGCCGCAACGAAGGCGAAGAGCGGCCGGTCCGCCGGCGAAAGATCCGCGACCAGCAGGATCGCCTCGCCTTCGCGACGCCACTTTCCGTGCGCCGCCTGATCAATCGCGCCATAGGCCAGGAACCATTCGAAGGTGCCGTCCGGGCGCAACAGCAGCTCCGATCCGACTTCGGTTACGCCGGTGAGGTAATAATGGCCGGTGAGGTCCTGAGCCTTAGCCGCCGCGGCTTCGGACGTGCCCACCTGCGCATCCGTGGCCAAGGTCTCGGCCGCCTCGCGAAGGTGGCAGCTGCGTCCCGGCACGATCTCGGCAAATTCGGCAACGGTCAGGACCGGCAGGCCCGCCTGCTCGCCATAACTCGCCACCACTTCCGCATAGGCCGGCCCAGGATTTGCCCGGTAGCGCGCAACCGTTTGGGCGCCTGGCCCGTCGTGCAACCGATAGCGGGTCTCGCCGAGATCGCAGCGGGTCAGGATGACCTCGCCCTTGTCGACGGCCAGGGTGCCGATGAAGATGTCGAGCGACGGGGTGTCGACGTGTGCGACGGGCGCGGCGGCGGCCGACCAGGCAAGCGCCAAGCTGGCCGCCAATTCGAAAATCATCTTAGCCCCCTCGTCTCTGAGGGGGCGGTTTACAAGCGGCGGCGCGCCTGTCCAGTGCCGGTCGCCGCAATCGGGCGGGGGCGGAGCGCCGCCCCCGCCGGACGCTCAGAACTCGTTCCAATCGTCGACCGCAGCGGCGAGGTTGCTCTGCAGCGCGAGCGCGTTGTTGCCGCGCGTTGCCGGCCGGGCAGCGGGCCGGGACGTTGCCGCACGCCGCGGGGCAGGGGCGGCGGACGGCTTCGCCGTGCCGGTGTCGAAGCGACCGACCAGTCGGCTGAGCCCGTCGGCTTCGTCGGCCAGGGTCTTCGCGGCTGCGGTGCTCTCCTCGACCATCGCGGCGTTCTGCTGGGTGACCTTGTCCATCTCGGTGATCGCGGTGTTGACCTGGGCCAACGCGGAGCTTTGCTGATCCGCGGCCATTGCGATCTGGCTGACGAGGCCCGAGACTTCGTCGACCGAGCCGATGATCCGGCCGAGCGCCTTGCCGGCTTCGCCGACCAGCGCCACGCCGCCTTCGACCTGACGCGAGCTGTTGGAGATCAAGGTGCCGATCTCCTGCGCCGCGTCTGCCGAACGCTGGGCAAGCGCGCGCACCTCATTGGCGACCACCGCGAAGGCACGACCCGCTTCACCGGCATGCGCGGCTTCGACGGACGCATTGAGCGCAAGGAGATTGGTCTGGAATGCGATCTTGTCGATCACTTCGATGATCTTGGTGATCTCCTGCGAGCTCTTCTCGATCTCGGCCATCGCGGCGACGGCATCGCCGACCACCTTGCTGCTCTCCTGCGCATCCGCCTGAGTGGCGCGGACCAGCTTGTTGGCCTCGTTCGCACCCGTCGCGCTGTTGTGGACCGTCGTCGTGATCTGCGTCATCGCAGCCGCGGTTTCCTCGAGCGAAGCAGCCTGCTGCTCGGTGCGGTGCGACAGATCGTCGGAGGCCTGGCTGATCTCGCCCGAGCCGCCATGAATGTTGCCGGTGGCCTGCGCGATCTTCCCCATTGCGTCGCGCAATTCGCCGATCGCGGCGTTGAAATCCTCTTCCAGCTTGCGATAATCGCCGGGGAAGTTCCGCAACGCCACGGTGAGATCCCCAGCGGACAGCTTGGCGAGGGCGCTGCCGAGATCCCGCACCACGGTCTGTTGCGCGGCGTCGGCGAGCTCCTTCTGCTCGGCCGCTTCTTCCTGAGCGACTGCGGCGTCGCGAAACACGAGGACCGCCTTGGCCATCGCGCCGATCTCGTCGGCACGGTCGGCGGCCGGAATCTCGAGGCGGGTCTCGCCACCGGCCAGCCTGCGCATCACTTCGGTGATCAATGCGATCGGCCCAGTGACCTGGCGGCGGACGATCTGCAGTGCGATCCCGCCGATGACGAGCAGGCCAAGCAGGGTCGCCCCGATCATCATCCAGGATGCGGTCGAGGCGCGCGCCTTTGCGTCGGCGGCGGCGGCTTCCATTTCCTTGTCCTGGCTGTCGACGATCGCATCCAGATTCTGGTCGACGATATCGTATTTGGGAGTCGCCTGCTTGGTCAGGATCGCCGACACGCCGGCAACGTCGTTGCGCAGCGACATGGCGAAGGCCGGTGCAACGGTCTCCTTATATTCGGCAAAAGCGCTGGTGGTCTTTTCCAGGCGTGCAAGATCGGCCGGCTCGTCCTCAAAGAAAGGCTTCAGCGCGGCGAGGCTCTCGTCGAGGGCCTTGGTTTCGGCGTCCGTCTCCTGCTTGAGCGCGCGGGTTGCCGCCTCGTCCACGGTGACGGCGCTTTCCAGCCACAATTGCTGGATCCGGCTCATATGCTCGCTCGCCGCGCCGGCAATGCGCAGGCTTTCGGCTTCGTCGTTGGCCAGATCCTGGGCGAGCCCCGACATGGCCGAAACGTTGTACAGGCCGTAGGCGGCGACACCGCCGGTCAGCGCAGTAAACAGGCCGAGCGCCGACATGATCTTGGTCGCGACGCTCATCTGATTGAAAGCGGACACACTGAACTTCCTCTGCGAACGCGGCGCCGCCTGCGCGGAGCCGCCGCGTCGGCCCCGGACCTTCATGTCCGCAGCCGATCGACACCCACCCCGAACGATGGATGTTCCCATCTCCATCTTAGAGTGAAACCAGTCCGTGCGGCCGACACGGCGAATTACCTAGTTCGATGGTGCGAATGTCTGAACCGCCGTGGTGCCATGCGCAGGCTCACTGCCTGGCGGAGTGTTACGCCGGTGCAGCGTTCGTGCGTATTGGAGCTGTCGTGAAGTATCTGGCGTTCGCGGCCGCGGGAGCGGCCCTGTTGACATCCCCGGCGTTGGCAGAGGAGGTGGAAAGCAGCACCAACTGGCTGCAGATAGAGGGGCTGTACAAGGCCGACGCGATGGCGAACGTGCGCGGCGGCGTCGACCGCGGCATCCGCCTGCTCGGCAATGGCGAGATCATGGCCGAGGCGGACCTCGCGCGCTTCGGCTGGCGCGGCGCCCGCGCCAAGATCCATTTCCTCAGCGTCCACGGCGAAGTGCCCAACGATCTTGCCGGCACCATGCAGGGCGTCGACAATATCGAGGTCGAGAATAACCGCTCCAAGCTCTACCAGGCCTGGATCGAGCAGAGCTTCGCCGGCGAGCGTGCGGCGCTGCTGATCGGCATGGTCGACCTCAATTCCGAATTCTATCAGAATGATGCCGCCGGGCTGTTGATCGCGCCGGCGTTCGGCATCGGATCCGAACTGGCGGCGACCGGGCCCAATGGCCCCTCGATCTTTCCATCGACGGCGCTTGCGGCGCGGCTGCGGATCACCGACGGCAAGGGCGCTTACGCCAATGTCGCTCTGTTCAACGCCAAAGCCGGCGTGCTCGGCGACGACGGCGGCGTCGACTTCAAGATGCGCGATGGCGCGCTGGCCATTGCCGAGGCGGGAATTGCGGGCAACGGCAAGCTTGCTGCCGGTTATTGGCGCTACACCAAGCACCAGGGCGACATTCGCAGCGTCGACGCAGACGGCGCGGCGGAGGGCCGGATCACGCAAGGCGCCTATCTGCTGGCCGAGACGCCGTCGCTCGGCGGCGGCGCGGACGGGCGCGATATCCGCGGCTTCGCGCGCATCGGCCTCTCGGACGGCGACACCACGCCCTATCGGGGCGGCTGGCAGGCGGGCCTGCTGGTGGAGAATGCGGGCGGCACGGGTTCCCAGCTCTCGCTCGGAGTCAATCAGGCACGACTGTCGTCCAAGTTCCGGCGCAACGCCGCCGAGACGGGCCAGCCGCTCGGCCGGACCGAGACGGGGGTGGAACTCACGTACAGCCAGCCGATCACGCCGTTTCTGTCGGTCCAGCCGGACGTTCAGTACATCTTCAATCCGTCTGCCAACCCGCGGATCAAGGACGCCGTCCTCGTCGGTCTGCGCTTCACCGTCACCATTCCAGGCAATTGAGCCGGGTGAGTTGCGCGCACTCCCGCTCAGTCGGCGACCGGAACCTCGTAGGTCGACCCGGTCGTGCCGACGGGGTACACCGAGGCACTGAGGCTGCCTTCCACCTGAAGGACCTTGCCGCCGGGCAGCGCGGCGACGAACTTGCGGGCGAAATCGTCGAGACGCTCCCAGCGGCCGAGCCGTTCGAGCGCCGCCTGGTCGACCATCGACGCGGTAATCTCGGGGCAGGCTTCCTCCCAAATCAATGTCTCGGGCTCGCGGCCTGCATAGACGAAGGCGATTTCGCAGGCCGGCTTGCCGCGCAGGGCAAGCTCCTTCTTGCCGAGGACGTGCGATCCGGCCTCCGCTGGTGTCGCAGGAGCGGCGCGCGCGGTCGCAGCCTGCGCCGCCGGCTCCTGCGATGACGGTGCTCGGGCCGGCGCAGCCTGCACCCGTTCGGTGTCGTTGCCGGCTGTCGGCGCCCCGGCCTGCGAACAGCCCGGCAGCAGCAGCAGGCAGGCGGCAAAGGCTGCGATCGATCCCTTCATAACGCTCCCGTGGTCAATTCGGGTCGAACTCTACATGAAGGTGATTGTTGCTGCGATTGGTGAAGGTTTCGAACGCGACATCGTAGCGGTCGCCGAGGATGGCGCGAACCTCGTTCTGGAAGGCGCGGCCCTGGGCAATGCTGATATTGTTGCCTCGGAAATCCAGCGCGCGATCCGAATAATGGAGCGATCCGTTCATGTGGCGGCTGTCGTTGCCCGAGGTGATCACCGGCGTCGGCAGGCCCAGCCGGCGTGCCGCGTCGGCCACTGCCTGGATCGCCGGATCCATCGCTGCATCGAGCCGACTGATGTGCACGCTCGCCCCCTTGACCTCGACTCCGTTGGCCGCGGCGACGGCATTGCCGTCGATCCGCCCGCCGGCCTGGACATTGGTGGTGGGGCTCGGCGTCGCCGCCGCTGCGCCCGGCAGGGCGACAGCATATTCGGCCGGACGGTAGCGATCGAGCTCGGGCACGGTGCCGTGATGGTGGACGGCGTTGCCGCGGCCGAGCACCGGACCATCGAGGGCGTTGATCCAGCCGAGATTGTTGGCGCTCGAATAATGCGGATTGGCGTAATTGAGGTGCGATCCGATCGACGAGGCCTGCCCGCCGGCACGCGCCGCCAGATAGGTGTCGACAAGCGTATCGACGCGCGCGCTGATCCGGCTTTCCGGAATGTCGTCGACCGAGTTGCGGCCATCGCGGCGGGCGATCGGCCCGTTGATGTCGGAAAACTGGTTGTGGCTGTTGACCACATCGGCGACCGTATCGCCCCAATGACCGGAGGCGGTGCGGTTGAGGATGGTGTCGATGATGCCGTGCGCCTGGGCGTCGCCGGCCGTCTGCACCCATTCCGTCTGCAGCGTCTTCTTGAGGTCGATCACGTCCTGCGCGGAGAGCGACAAGGTCCCGTTCTCCACCCGGGTGGTGCCGCCGACCGCGGCGACTCCGTTCGTCCCGCCAACTGCCGTGCGCCCGGTGCCGGCAGGGATCGTCAGGGTGTCGCCGGGATAGATGCGGTTCGGATTGGCAATCTGCGGATTGGCGGACAGCAGAGCGTCGACACCGACGCCGTGCTTCGCCGCGATCCGGCCGAGCGTGTCGCCGCGCGCAATCTCGTACGATTGCGACGCCCCTTGCGGCAGCTTGAGACTTTGGCCCTCGTGGATCAGGTTGGGGTTGCGGATGTCGTTCAATCGCGAAAGCGTCGACACGTCCGTGCCGAAGCGCTGGGCGATGCCGGACAGGGTTTCGCCCCGGGCCACCGTGTGGCGGCCGCCTTCCTGCGGCGGCGAAGCGCCTGCATTGACGCTCGCATGGGTGTTGATGCTGTTGATGCTGGTGCTGGTGCTGCTGGTAGCCGAAATGCCGACCATCGGACTCACTCCCGTGTCGCGGATGCGGCGGGAATAGCAGCAGACGGGGAGGCCCGTATCTAAACGGATCGCTTAGATTATCCTTTACCGCCAAGCTTATCATCATGCGGAGCCGCCGGCGCACGTCGAGCGACGGCAGGGACAAGGCGCTTTCCCGACGTTGCTTGCCGGGCGCTCACGTGAAACAAGACCAACGAGGGAGATCGTCGATGCGTGTCCGAACCCAACAGCCTCGCCTCGCCGCCTGCATGCTGCTGCTTGCCGGGCTCGCCAGTCCGGCCGCCGCACAGGAGGGCGTCGACTGGGGCGGCTTGATAGCCGGCATCGCCCACGGCACGGCCATGGACGAGGCCGCGCAGAAGTCCGTCTCGACGACACGCCGGGGCGGCACGCGCCCCTCTCCCGCCCCGAGCGTGCGCCTGACCTACCAGCGGTCGCCGGAACGAAGCCGTGCCAACATCGCCCGCTTCATCGAAAACGCGCGCAAGCAGGATTCGCAGGGTGCGGCCGCGTTCGAAAAGCAGCTCGCCGCGCCCGATCTCTTCGACAAGATGGGCCGTGCCCTATCCGGCTACGGCCTCCGCATCGACAATGTCGCCGACGCCTACACGATCTACTGGCTGAACGCGTGGCTCGCCTCGCGCGGGCGCAACGACACGCCGCCGCGCCACCAGATTGCGGCGGTTCGTGCACAGGCCGCAAAAGCCATGGCAGCGCTTCCGCAAGTGGTACAGGCTGGCGACGCCGTGCGGCAGGACATGGCCGACGCCCACCTGATCCAGGCCGCCTTGATCGGCGGCTTCATGGACGGCGCGGAGGGCAAGCCGGACCTGGTCCGCCAGGTTGCGGCTGCCGTGCGCCGGAGCGCGCGTTCGTCAGGGCTGGATCTCGATGGCATGGAGCTTACCGATGCGGGGTTCGCAGCGCGGTAAGTTTCGGTCTCGATCTTCGTGCGGCGGAAGCTCGAAGGCTCAGATCCAAAAGGCTCAGATCGTTCCAAGCCCGCCATTGGCCCCGAAGATGCTGCCGTCCGTGTAGCTGAGTTCGCCGCTCGCCAATGCCACATAGAGACCGGCGAGTTCCGCAGGCTGGCCGGCGCGGCCGAGCGGCGTGTCCTGCCCGAATTTGCCGAGTTCGCCCGGCAACTGGCCGCCGACGACCTGGAGCGGCGTCCAGATCGGTCCGGGCGCGACCCCGTTGACCCGGATCCCCTTCTTGGCAAGCTGCTTGGCGAGGCCCTTGGTGAAGATCGCAATGCCCGCCTTGGTAGTCGCGTAATCGAGCAGTTCCTCGCCAGGATCGACGGCGTTGACCGAAGTCGTGTTGATGATCGCCGATCCCGGCCGCAGCAGCGGCACCGCCGTCTTGGTGATCCAGAACATGGCATAAAGGTTGGTCTTCAGCGTGCGATCGAACTGCTCGAAGCTGATCTCGTCGATCGATTGCTTGGATTGCTGATAGGCGGCGTTGTTGACGAGGATGTCGAGGCCCCCGAGTTCGGAGCGGGCACGGCCGACCAGATCGACGCAGAAACGCTGGCTGGTGAGATCGCCCGGGATCAGCGCCACCTTGCGCCCCTCGCCCCGCAGCAGACCGGCGACATCGCGTGCGTCGGCCTCTTCGTCGGGATGGTAATTGAGCGCGACGTCGGCGCCCTCACGGGCAAAGCCGATCACCGCGGCGCGGCCGATCCCCGAATCGCCGCCGGTCACCAGGGCCTTGCGGCCCTGCAACTTGCCGGAACCGACATAGGAACGTTCCCCGCAATCCGGCACGGGTGTCATGTCGCGCTGCAGTCCCGGCCATTTCTGCCGCTGCTCCGGAAATGGCTCGCTCGGATATTTGGTCTGCGGGTCGGCGGGCGTACCCGATGGGCGCCCCGGTGCCGGCTGCGCGATGGCCGGCGCGGCGGCGAGCACGGCGCCGGTGGCGGCGGCCGCCTGAAGAAGGCTGCGGCGGGTAGGCTGATCGACCATGATGCGTCTCCGGGAGATGGCAGGCACGCAAGCGCGCCATCGTGGCAATGGTTGCTACGGGAAAAAGGCCGCCTTCTCGGCGCATGGCCGTGCCCGATTGACAGGCGGGTCGCACGCGGCGCACCTATGTTACCGGTAACATGACCAGGCAGGCCACAAAGGCCGCTTCGGAGAGGTGATGATGAGAGCAGGCGGGTCGCCGATTTCGTGCTTCAGGATTGGCCGCGACTTCGCATGCCTGATCCTGCTGCTGTGCGGACTTACCGCTGCGGAAGCCTGCGTCGAGCCCGCTTCGGTCTGCGAAACGGCGGCAGCGGGCAGCTTCGGCCTCGTCGAGGCGGCCAGACCCGCGGCGATCCTGGTCGATGCCGATGCGGACTCTGCTGTCCGACATGCCGTCGCAGGCTTCAGGGCCGACCTGAAACGGGTGAGCGGGCACGATGCCGCGCTGCTCACGGATCGAAGCAAGGTGCGCGGTCTCGCAGTCGTGGTGGGTGTGCTCGGCCGAAGCCCGATCATCGATGGCCTCGCCGCGTCCGGAAAGATCGACGTGCGCGACATCGCCGGTCAGTGGGAGGCCTTTCGCCAAGTCGTCGTCGATCATCCATGGCCGGGTGTCGCCCGCGCCCTGGTGATCGTCGGCGCCGATCGTCGCGGCGCCGCGTTCGGCACCTACGATCTGTCCGAGCGGATCGGAGTCTCGCCCTGGCACTGGTTCGCGGACGTGCCGGTGCGGCACCGCGAGAACGTCTACGTGACCGCCGGCACACGGTCCGATCGGCCGCGGGTCCGCTATCGCGGTTTCTTCATCAACGACGAGGATCCCGCGTTCAGCGGCTGGGCCAAGCAGCAGTTCGGCGGCGTGAACTCAAAGGCCTATGCCAAGGTCTTCGAGCTGCTGCTGCGGCTCAAGGGCAATTATCTGTGGCCGGCGATGTGGGCGCCCAAATCCTTCGCCCTCGATGATCCGCGCAACATACCGCTCGCCGACGAGATGGGCGTGGTGATGGGCACGTCCCACCACGAGCCGCTGACCCGCGCCCAGAGTGAGTGGCACCGGCTGCGCGGCGACGGAGTCGCCGGCGGGCGCTGGGATTACCGAACCAACGCGGCCAATCTGCGCGCCTTCTGGCGCGGCGGCATCGAGCGAATGATGTCGAAAGGCGGCGGGCAGGCCTATGAGAATGTGGTGACGGTCGGCATGCGCGGCGACGGCGATGAACCGATGGCCGAGACCACTGCCACCGAACTTCTCGAAACCATCGTCGCCGACCAGCGCAAGATCATCGCGGACGTCACTGGCCGCCCGGCGGAACGGACCCCGCAGGTTTGGGCGCTCTACAAGGAGGTGCAGGATTATTACGACCACGGCATGCGCGTGCCCGACGACGTCACCCTGCTCTTCTCCGACGACAATTGGGGCCAGATCCGCCGGCTTCCGGATCCATCGAAGGGAGATGTCGCGCGCAGCGGGGGCTATGGCGTCTACTATCATTTCGATTATGTCGGCGGCCCTCGCAACTACAAGTGGATCAACACCAACCAGGTCGGCAAGATCTGGCAGCAGATGGATCTCGCTTATGCACGCGGCGCCCGCCAGCTGTGGGTGGTCAATGTCGGCGACATCAAGCCGATGGAATATCCGCTCGATTTCTTCCTGAAGATGGCGTGGAATCCGGAGGCGATGACGGCCGAGGCGCTAGGCGCCTTTCCGACCGACTGGGGGGCGGCGACCTTCGGGCCCGATCTGGCGGCCGAGATCGGCAGCCTGATGACGACATACAGCCGCTATGCCGCCCGCCGAAAGCCCGAGCTGCTCGATCAGGACAGCTTTGCTCTCGGCCCGATCACCGGCGATGCGCTCGACGGCGGCGAATTTGGCGAGATCATCGAGGGCTGGCGCGCGCTCGCCAGCCGTGCCGACGCAGTCCGGGCCAGGCTTCGGCCGGATCAGCAGAGCGCCTGGTTCCAGTTCGCCGGCTATCCGATTGCGGCCCTCTCCAACCTCTACGAGCTCTATTATGCGGCCGCGTGGAACAAGGCGCTGGCCTCGCGCAACGATCCGCGTGCGAACTATTTCGCCGATCAGGTCGAGGCGACCTTCGCCCGCGACGCGGCCCTGACGGCGCAATATCACGCCCTGAACGGCGGCAAGTGGGACGGGATGATGAATCAGGTCCACATGAGCTACGTGATCTGGAACGACCCGACCCGCCAGACCATGCCGAGCATCATGCGCGTCGGCGCGGACACCCCGCCCGAGGAACGCGGCGTGCAGCCGCGCTTCCGCCGCGCAGCGACCGACCAGGGCCGGCGGATCGTGCTCGACGCCGCCGACTTCCAGCGTGCGGTGCCGGCGGACGGTGTCGCCTGGCGCGCGATCGCCGATCTCGGTCAGGGCAAGGGCGCGCTCGTCTCGCTTCCCCAGGGCGGGCCACCGAGCGACAGCAGAAGGGGGCCGCGCGTAGAATATGACGTCACCACGGGCGGCGGCGACACCCGGATCACCCTCCGGCTTGCGCCGACGCTCGGTACGACGGGCGCGAAAGGCTTGCGAATCGGGATCTCGGTCGACGATCGGCCCGTTCAGATCCTGTCTTCGGCGCTGATCCCGACACCGGGCGCCGCAACCACGCCGGAGCAGACCGCCTGGATCGCCGCCGTGATCGCCAACGCGCACGAGGTGTCTGCAACCTTCCCCGGGCTTCGCGCCGGCCGCCACACGATCAAGGTCTGGCGGATCGACGACAATGTCGTGGTGGATGCGATCGCAGTCTCACCGGCCGAAGGAACAGGTTAGGGCTGATTTCGGCCTCTCTCAGCGACCCCCGGCGGCGGAGTCGTACAATTTCTTGAGCGGCCCGCCCTTCGAGTTGCACGCCCAGACGACCTTAGGCGTAGGCTTGCCCTTGCTGCGCACGGCGGCATGTGCCGAGGCGATGCGGTCGGCCGCGGCGCGAGTGGCTGCGATACCCCAGCCATAAGCGTTGCCGGCACCTTCCGGCACCGTCCGGTACGCCGCGCAACCCCGGCCGGACCACGCCAGGACGACCGTGCCGGAGCCGCCGCGTTTGCGCACTTCGGCAAGCGCGCGTTTCTCAGCTGCGGCGCGTGACGTGTAATCGTACGAGAATCCGTAGCGATAGCCGTTCGTCCGATCGACGGCCAAGGCGCCGAATGTTCCGGTTTGCCGTCTGGCCGGCGCATAGGCCATTCTGACCGCGGCGACCCCCGCGCTGATCTTGACCGACGGGGCCAAAGCCGCTGCCGGTGCCGCAATCGACATTGCGAAGAGCAGGCCGCCGGACCACCAGGTACGTAGATGCATAGCTTCTCTCCCTTCGTGTCCCCTATGTGACGGACGCGCCGCCTTGAAAAGCATTGCCTGTCACGCGCCTTTGGTCTCGCCGCTTACCGTCTGCTGCGGTGCGCACTGCGATATTCCGACGGAGTCATGCCGAAGCGGCGCTTGAACAAGCGGTGGAAGTGCGACGAGTCGGAGAAACCGACCGCGAAGGCGACGTCGATCACCCGCTCGCCGCCCGCGGCCAGGCGCTCACAGGCACGATCGAGCCGGACGGCGTGGAGTTCCTCGGTAAAGCCGAGTTCCGCGGCTTCGAAGGCCAGGTGACCGGCGCGTTCCGAGATGCCGACGGCTGCGGCGACGTCGCGCATCGACAGCATCGGGCGCGCATGATCCCTCGCGATCGTCTCACGCATCGCAGCGACCCGTGCAGCACCGATTGCGGGTCGCGCCGCCTGCTCCGCCTCGTCGACACTGCGCGCGCAAAGGGCCTCGACCAATTCGGTCATGTGGCGTTCCGCCAGCGGATCGATCGGCTCTCCGTTCAGGGCATCGCGCATCACCGCCCGCCCGTAAGCATGAAGCAGGTGCATCAGAGGCCTGGACCGCGCGAGATCAAGACCGGCAGCGCGATCCGCATCCACATTGCGAAGGGCGGGTCTGCGCAGCCGAAGGACCATCAATCGCGCATCCGGCCAGTGCGTGTCGATCGTGTCCGAAAGCCGCGTCAGCACGCCTGAACCGCGCTGCAGGGTAACACGCTGCTCACGATGTTCAATGCGCCCCGTGCCCGAAAGCACCGAAAGCAGCAGGAAGTCGTCATCCTGGTCCGACAGGCAGCTGCGGTCGCGATGATTGCGCAGACTGGTGGAGCGGGTGATGCCCAGACACACGTCCTGCCCGGTGAGGAAGTTCACGTCCACGCTGAGATCGGCTTGTTCCAGCGACGAGGAATTGCACCCGGTGAGGGTGCGCGCGAGCATGTCCTGAAAGTAGGCGACGCGATCCGCGGCCGGCAGCGACGACGTCGAGAAGCGCACAAGAGAAGGCACGCTGGTGCGCTCCGGTCCACGCGCGTTGCGCTGCTGTCCACGCATAAGCGGCGACGACTCCCTTAATCCGACGAGGATTGCCGCCCGGAAGCCGGCTGACAAGGAAAATGCGCGCCGGTCGCGACCGGCCTGCCGACAAGAGGATAATGTTCATGAAGCATCTGCTCGCAGGTTCGTCGTTTGCCGTGATCGCCTTGTTGATGCCGACATCGCCGGTCGCCGCCCAGAATTCCCAGTGCGTCGATGGCAACGGCAATGCGGTGGGAACGATCGCACCCGGCAGTGTCGAGTCCGTCGTGTGCGGCAGCGCCACGGTCAACGGCAGCGGCGCGATCGGCATCGGGCCGCAAGCCAGCGCCGAGGGCCCGAACGGGACTCCGGTCACGTCTGCAATCGCCATCGGATTTTCCGCCGAGGCCAGCGAGACCGATACCGTCGCCCTGGGATCCCTCTCCGAGGCTTCGGGCTTTCGTTCGACGAGCGTCGGCAGCATGAGCAGCGCGTCCGAGAGCGGTGCGGCGGCATTTGGCGGCGCGGCGAGCGCGTCGGGAACGAACGCCACCGCGATCGGCTATTCCGCCCTGAGCAGCGGCCCGGACTCCACGGCGATCGGCACCCAGGCGCGGGCGCTTGGCAGCAGCTCGACGGCCGTCGGCCGCAGCAGCGCAGCAAATTCGGCGTCGGCAACGGCAGTCGGCGAATCCGCTTTGGCACAGGGTACCAACAGCAGTGCGGTCGGATCCGACGCGCGCGCCAATGGAAATTTCACACTCGCGTTGGGTGCTTCTTCGACGGCGCAGTCGCAGAGTGCGGTCGCGGTCGGCCACAACAGCAGTGCGACGACGGTGTTCGCGACGGCACTCGGCGCCAGCGCCGTCGCCTCCGGCAGCAATGCGCAGGCGATCGGCGCAGGGTCTCAGGCAAGCGGGCAAGGGTCGGCCGCACTGGGCTTGCTCAGCCAGTCACTTGGGCAATCCGCTCTGGCCGTCGGAACGGCCTACAAGGATGCCAACAACGTGACGATCTTCACCAGCGCAACCGGGGCGTTCAGCCTCTCCCTTGGCGCCGGCGCTTCGACCGGGGGTGACCGGGCGATTGCGGCGGGCTTCAACGCTTCGGCCGATGGCGCCCGGGCCGTCGGGATCGGTTCCGGGTCTCGGGCCGGGGGAGAGAATGCGACTGCGCTCGGCAGCGACAGCGTCGCCAATCAGGTGCGCAGCACCGCGATCGGCGCAGGCAGCGGCGCCGCCGAATATGGCACGGCCGTCGGCGACCGGGCGTCGGCGACGAGAATTTCCGCCGCTTTCGGCAGTTTCGCGGAGGCTTCGGGCGAGGCGTCGACGGCGCTGGGCTACGCGACCAGCGCATTGGGCGCCGGAGGAGTCGCGATCGGCCGATCAGTGGCGCGCGGCGATGCCGACGTGGCGATCGGCCGCTTTGCCACCACCGATGGTGGAGGACAGCCGACCAGCGGGAATATCGCGATCGGCGGCGACGCCGGCGGAAACGCGCCGACGATCGCCAACGGCGGCTCGGCGATCGCCATCGGCACCTCCGCGGGGGCGACAGGCTCCAATGCAGTCTCGCTCGGCGCCGGTGCGCGCAGCGACGGCGCCAATGCTGCGGCGCTCGGTTATCAGGCGCACGTCACGGGTGCGAATGCGGTGGCGCTGGGCGCCAATTCCCTCGCGGCCAGGAACAACAGCATTTCCGTCGGTGCCGCAGGAAGCGAACGTCAGATCACCAATGTCGCAGCGGGCACCGAATCGACCGACGCGGTCAACCTCACACAGCTGAACGCGGTTGCAGCGACGGCGAACACGGCACTCGCGAATGCGGCCACGGCGCAAGCCACGGCAGACAATGCCCTCGCCGCCGCAACTGCAGGCGGCGACGCCGCGGCGGCTGCACTCAACGCGGCGAACGCCGCGCAAGGCTCCGCCAACACGGCCGTCGCCGATGCGGCGACGGCGCTCGGCGCGGCCGGTGCGGCGCAGGGTACGGCCGACACAGCGCTTGCCAACGCCGCGACGGCGCAGGCCTCGGCGAACGATGCGATGACGATGGCCGTCGCCGCCGGCGACACTGCCGCCACAGCACTCGGCGCGGCCGGGGCGGCGCAAGGGACTGCGGACACCGCCCTCGCCAATGCCGCGTCGGCACAATCCACCGCCGACGAGGCATTCGCCAACAGCGCCTATGTACGGGTGAACTCCGCCGGCACGGCACCGACCGCCTCGGGCCTGGATGCGATTGCGATCGGCCAGGCGAGCATTGCCAATGGAACCGCGTCGGTTGCGCTCGGGCGTGGCGCGAGAGCGCAGAACGGTCAGGCGGTTTCGATCGGATCGGCCAATGTTGCGAGCGGCAACGGCGCGGTGGCGATCGGCGATCCGAACGTGGCCACGGGGACGGGGGCGGTCGCGCTCGGCAACACCAACAGCGCGACCGGGCAAGGCGCGATCGCGATCGGCAACCTCAACACTGCTAACGGCAATTCGGCAATCGCGCTCGGCGACGGGGCGACGGCGAACGGCGCCGGCGCAGTGGCGATCGGCCAAGGTGCCGCCGCCGAGCGGGCGGGCCAGGTCAGCCTCGGCAACAGCAGCTCGACCTACAGCATGGCCGGACTTGCTTCGAGCGCGAGCGCGGCTGCGCAAGCGGGTGCCCTGCGGCTCGTCACGACCGATCTCGGCGGGAATCTCGCCACCTCCTCTCTCGACCTTGCCACTCTGTCCGGCCTCGACGGCCGGACCACGGCGCTCGAAGCGCGATCGTCCGCGCTCGAAGGTCAGGCCCTGTTGCTCAACCGCCGGCAGGAGGGCGGCATCGCCGCGGCAATGGCGCTCGGTGGAACGATGGTCATCCCGGACAAGACGGTGAGCGTCTCCTTCAACCTCGCAACCTATCGCGGCGAGCAGGGCTTTTCCGGCACTGCGGTGATCCGTGCCAACCGCAATATCTATGTCAGCGGGGGCTTCGCCGGATCGACCGTACGCGGATCCAAGGGCGGGCGCGTCGGGGTTGCCTTCGGCTTCTAGATTTCCGTTAATGACGGACGCGGTTGGTTCCGGGACAAAAGGGAGGATGCACCATGCCGATGTGCAGGCGATCCGCGATCGGGGGCGGGCTCGCGCTGGCGCTGCTGCCGAGGCTTGCGGAGGCTGCTGAAGCGGGGGTGCCCGCCGCCGATCGCGAGCTCAGGGTCAAGGTGAAAGGCGGCAGCCTGTATGTGCGGGTGAACGGCAGCCTCAGCGGCCGTCCACCAATCCTCTTCGTCCATGGCGGGCCGGGCGCTGCCCTGTGGCAATTCTTTCCCGCCTTGCCGATGGCGCGCGAGCGGGGGATCATTCTTTACGACCAGCTCGATTCCGGCCGTTCCGATGCCCCCGGAGATCCTGCCAACTGGACCGTCGATCGTTTCGTCGACGAGATCGACGCGATCCGCGGCGCGCTCGGCGTGGAGCGTCTGCACCTGCTCGGGCACAGCTGGGGCGGGATCGTCGCCAATCGCTATGCCGCGCGACGGCCGTCCGGGCTCAAGAGCCTGATCCTGCAGGGTGCTCCCCTGTTTGCACGCCGGGCCGAAGCGAGCGTGCAGGGCCTGGCCGCGCAGCTCCCTGACGGGGCGGGGGATGCCGTTACGGCCCGCAAGCGCGGCGATCCCGTCGACGACGCCGCCTATCAGAAGGCGAGCGCCGCCTTCATGCGCCGTCACGTCTATCGCACCGACATGAGCAACGTCGCCATGCCCTACATGGCGCCGACTCCGGAGGATCGTGGAAATGCCGTCGCCAAGGCGCTTGTCGGCGACGACCTTCTTGCCGGCTTCGGCGGCGTGTTGCGCGGTTTCGACGACGAGCCGCTCCTAGGGCGCGTCGCCGTTCCCACCTTGCTGCTGCGGGGCGAGTTCGACCTCTTGTCGCGGGAGGCGACCCGCGCCGTGCTGCCGCGTCTCCGTCACGGCCGTTATGCCGAAATCGAGGGCGCCGGTCATATGGCCCAATTCGACCGACCCGATGCATGGCGGGCGCAGATCGCCGCCTTCGTTTCGCACCACGATCGATGACTTTCTGACGTCTGGCGGACGTGGGTTCCGCGTCATGTCCGTCCGAAGGAGGCTAGATTCGCCTTCACGACGAGGGCGGGTCGGCGCGCGCGAGCGCGAGCGCCTCGAGTATCGCAGCAACGACGAAGCCGGGATCCTCGTGTGGAAGCCCGTGCCCCGCCGTTTCGGCGATGCTCTGCTTCGCCCGCGACGAGAGCGTCAGAAACTGCTTCTGCATGCGCTGGGTCTCCGCTTCGAGCGTCACCGCCAGCGGCTCGGACAGACCGGGTACCATCCGGTAGCGCGGACTGTGGGTGGCGACGATCACCGGCTTGGCGCCGAGCGTGGTCAGGCGCCGCGCTTGCGTAGCGCTCGTTGCGAAATCGAGCCGTTCCTCGTTTCTGGTCGGATCTTCGATCATGGCGGCGAGGAAGGCGCGCGTCTCGGCGATCGCCTTTTCCTCGCCTGACGCCGGCGGCGGCAATTTCGACAGCCATGTCGTCATCTGATCCGGATGGGTCGAGGAGACCAGGACGAGACCCGCGACATCCTCGGGATAGAGCGCGGCGAAGACCTGGGCGTGCAGTCCGCCGATCGAATGGCCGACGAGCAGATAGGGACCTCTCACCTGTGCCTTGGCGAGCGCGGCATGAAGATCGGCGGCGGCATCGGCGCTGGTGCGGGGCCCGCCGGGCGCGGGATCGCTGCCGCCGAGGCCGGCGCGGTCGTACAGGCAGATCCGCGCCGTCGGCGCGATCTTCTCGGCGATGCCCTGCCAGCCCGGATCCTCGGCCGGCGCGGTGCCCATGCCGGCATCGACGATCACGGTCGGACCGCCGGAACCGCGGCACGACAGGCGCAGGGCGCGTCCGCCGATATCGATGCGGTCGCCAGCGTCCGCGGTCTGCGCAGCCGGGGCCGCCGAGGCAGCGAGCGCCGCCATCACCAAGGTTTCGATCCAAGGTACGGACATCCGCTCCTCCCGCTCATGCGCATGCGGCGCGCAGCCTCGACGCCGATGAAGCCGCCGGCGCAGACGCAGACTGCCTTGCCATCACGAACGATCGTGGCCGCAACGATCGCCCGGGTTCGCACCGGTCGCTCAATGACCCTCGGCATCACGGCCGGCCAGGTTCCACGCGGCCAGAATGTCTTCGGTGATCGGATTTTCGATGGCCACTTCGTCCAGAACCACGTTGATCAGACAGAGCGGCCGACGCTCCGGCCCGTCGAGCTGACGGCAAGAGACCGGCGGCAGGCCGTGCGCGCTGCTGATTCGGCCGCTGATCCGGAGCCGAAAGCCTTGCGACGTGTCGAGACCGGCTTGAGCGACGCGCAGCGTGGTTTCATACGCCTCGCCGTTGCGCCGCCCTCCGCGTCCGCTGTCGGCCGAAAAAATCTGTCCAAGCGCCAGGCTCTGGTCCGCCGGCATCACGGCTTCGGCCTCTGTACCATCTGGCGGGTCGTTCCCGCGGGGGCAGGCCTCGCTCGCAGTCCACGGGCGCGCGATCCAGAAGCCTTCGATCGTCTCTACGCCGCTTGAGTCGCCGGCGAACCACGCCTGTCCGGGCCAGGTGACCGGCTCGACATGGATGCGAAGTGCCTGATCGTCCGGATCATAGTGCCAGCGCATCGGTGCCTTGCCGTCCGCCGGAGCCGGGCCATCACAGCCGAAGGGCAAGCGCATCGCGAAGCGGCGGCCATCGCTTTCGGTGACGTCCGGCGGCGGATCCTTCCCGGCCGCCGCCGCGTCGGCGGCTGCGCCGGCAAGGGCGATCAGCGCCGCACGGTCGAGAATTCCGCGCACCGCAGGCGGGTCCGGCGCGGGGGCCGGCAGGGTCGGCGCCGCGCTCGGCGCAACCGCCTGCTGCGTCGGCGCGACGGTGGCGCGCCCCATCAGGAAACCCGCGCCTCCCACGACGATCGCGGCGATCAGTGCCCCGGCGAGGGCCAGGCGGCTGCTTCTCGGGCTTGGTTCCTCCATCCGCAAACGATAGGCAAATTCCGGCGCCGGCTCCAGACCCGGTCAGGCGTCGGCGCGCGGAAGAAGGTTTGGATGGCAGAGCGTATATGACGTTGCGGGCAACCGGCCTGAGCAGATCGTGAGCATCGATCAGATCGTGACCTTGCTGGTCCTGGCGCTGGTCGTCGGTGCCTTGATCTGGGACCGGTTGCGACCGGATGTGGTGGCGCTTGCCGGGTCGGCTGTTCTGCTGATGACCGGCGTGGTACGACCTGTCGAGGTACAGGGCGCCTTCGCGAGCCCCGCCATCATCGCGCTCGCCTCCTTGTTCGTGATCGCCTACGCGCTCGAGCTTTCCGGCCTGCTCGATCGGGCGATCCAGGCCGGGATCGCGATGTGCCGCCGGATCGGCGCAGCGGGACTCTGGCTGCTGATGGCCGCGATCGGTCTGGTCTCCTGCTTTCTCAACAGCACGCCGATCGTCGTGCTCGGTGCCCCCGTGGTGCGCGACATCGCGGTCGCCCTGAAGCTGTCGCCGAAACGCTATCTGATGCCGCTCTCCTACATCGCCGTACTGACCGGCTGCTGCACCTTGATCGGCACGTCGACTAACCTCTTGGTCGACGACATGGCCCGCATCGCGGGGCAGCCCCGGTTCGGTATTTTCGAAATCACTCCGGTCGGGCTGCCGATGGCGCTGGCCGGCGGGCTGTACCTGTTCCTGTTCAGCGGCAAGCTCATGCAACGAAGCCTCGACGAGAGCGAGCTGCCGGACACCGGCGACGATCGGCTCGCGGCCAAGAGGGCGATCGACGATGTCCATGTCGGCGGCGTTCAGGTCGGCCATGCCGAACTGTTCGCCGAGCCCCGTCCGTTCCGGCCGGTCAAGGCGATGATCGCCTCCGCGATCTTCGTTGGTGCCATCCTGCTGGCCGCGCTCAACATCGCACCGATCGCCGCATCGGCGTTCGCGGGTGCCGTTCTGCTGATCCTGCTGCGCGTGATCACCGCCGACGAAGCTTATGGCGGATTGAAGCCCGACATCCTCATCCTGATCGCCGGCATGGTGGTGATCGGAATTGCGATGGAGGAGAGCGGCCTTGCCGACGCGATCACCCGGGCGCTTCTCGGATCGGTGCGCGGGATCAGTCCCCTCGCCGCGCTGATCATTCTCTACGGCGCGACGATGATCCTCACCGAGCTGCTCTCGAACGCGACCGTCGCCGTGCTGGTGACGCCGATCGCCGTGGCCCTCGCGGAAAGCCTCGGCGTCAGCCCGCGTCCGTTCCTGGTCGCGGTGATGATGGCGGGCAGCGCCGCCTTCGCGACGCCTTTCGGCTACCAGACCAACGTGATCGTCTATCAGATGGGAGGCTATCGCTATCTGGACTTCGTCCGGGTCGGGTTGCCGCTCAATCTCCTGACCTTCGCCGTTGCGATCGGGGCGATCAGCATCTTCTTCCCCTTCTAAAGTCTCGGCCGCATCATACCGAAAGGCACGGCAACAGGCGTGCCATGCTGCCCTGCAGCGTGAAATCTTCACCTTTCGCCTCGCCGGGGTGGACGCCTGCGGGTAATCAGGGGAGAGACTCCGCCAGCCGAGGGATTCGCGTGAAGAAGATCGAAGCCATCATCAAGCCGTTCAAGCTCGATGAAGTGAAGGAGGCGCTCCATGACGTGGGCGTTTCGGGAATCACCGTCACCGAGGCCAAGGGCTTTGGGCGGCAGAAGGGGCATACGGAGCTGTATCGCGGCGCCGAATATGTCGTCGACTTCCTGCCCAAGGTGAAGCTGGAAGTGGTGGTGGACGACGGCCTGGCCGAGCGGGTGGTGGAAGCGATCGCTTCGGCCGCGCGCACCGGCCGGATCGGCGACGGCAAGATCTTCGTCACCAATGTCGAGGAAGTGCTTCGTATCCGCACCGGCGAGCGCGGATCGGACGCGATCTGAATTCTGTGCCGGGCAGCCGCCCGGCGCGGGGGTTGGGGCCGCTTGACCAGGAGTGATCCGGCTTGGAGCCGGCGTTGCAAGGGGTGGAGCGCGGACATCATCGAACGCGCACCGGCCCTGCCGGGCGCCAAGTGAGCAAAGGACTGACGTAAGATGGCCAGCGACGCGGGCAAGATTCTGAGCCGGATCAAGGACGAAGAGATCGAGTGGGTCGATCTTCGCTTCACCGATCCCAAGGGCAAGTGGCAGCATCTGTCGATGGTCGCCTCGGCGATCGACGAGGATCAGCTGACCGATGGCTTCATGTTCGACGGTTCGTCCATCGAGGGCTGGAAGGCGATCAACGAAAGCGACATGATCCTCAAACCGGATCTGGACGCGGTCTATGTCGATCCGTTCTCGGCAACGCCGATGATGATCCTGTTCTGCGACATCGTCGATCCGGGCACCGGCGAACTTTATGCCCGCGACCCGCGCTCGACCGCCAAGCGGGCCGAAGCCTATCTCAAGACCACCGGCATCGGTGACACCGTGTTCGTCGGCCCGGAAGCCGAATTCTTCATGTTCGACGACGTGCGGTTCGAGGACAGCTACAACGCTTCCTATTACCGCATCGACGACATCGAGCTGCCGACCAACAGCGGCCGCGAATATGATGTCGGCAACCTCGGCCACCGTCCGCGCGCCAAGGGCGGCTACTTCCCGGTCGCGCCGGTCGACAGCGCCGTCGACATCCGCGGCGAGATGGTCTCGACCATGCTCGAAATGGGCCTGCCCTGCGACAAGCACCACCATGAGGTGGCGGCTGCGCAGCACGAACTCGGCCTCACCTATGGCAAGCTGGTCGAGACCGCCGACCGCATGCAGATCTACAAATATGTCGTGCACATGGTCGCCAATGCCTATGGCAAGACCGCGACCTTCATGCCCAAGCCGATCAAGGCGGACAATGGTTCGGGCATGCACACCCACATGTCGATCTGGAACGGCGGCAAGCCGCTGTTCGCCGGCAACGGCTATGCCGGCCTGTCCGAGACCGCCTTGTTCTTCATCGGCGGCGTGATCAAGCACGCCAAGGCGCTCAACGCCTTCACCAATCCGACCACGAACAGCTACAAGCGCCTGGTTCCGGGCTTCGAAGCGCCGGTGCTGCTCGCCTATTCGAGCCGCAATCGTTCCGCCTCCTGCCGCATCCCCTACGGCACCGGCGAGAAGGCCAAGCGCGTCGAATTCCGCTTCCCGGACGCGCTCGCCAATCCGTATCTTGCCTATGCAGCGATCCTGATGGCCGGCCTCGACGGCATCCAGAACCGCATCCATCCGGGCGACCCGATGGACAAGAACCTCTACGACCTGCCGCCGCAGGAACTCGTCCAGGTTCCGACCGTCTGCGGCTCGCTGCGCGAGGCGCTGAATTCGCTCGAAGCGGACCACGACTTCCTGACCAAGGGCGACGTGTTCACCGAGGACCAGATCGACGCCTATATCGAGATCAAGTGGCAGGACCAGCTGCGCTGGGAAACCACGCCGAGCCCGGTCGAATACGACATGTATTATTCGAGCTGAGCTTCGGCTTCCTCGAAGCGAGCAAGGGGCCTCCGTCCGGGACACCGGGCGGAGGCCTTCTTCGTTGCCGCGCAGCAGGCGGCAGGAGGCCTCTTGAAGCCGCGTTTACCGGTCGCGAAACCCTTGTGAACTCAGCAGGTTGAACTATGTTCGTCGACGGGGATCGGCGACGGCGCCGTGGTGGGGAGAATTCTGGAATGCGTCACGTTCATCCTCTCTGCGCCGGGGTCGCGCTCGCCCTGGCGGCACCCGTCCTCGCCGCTGCACCGACAACGTTCGACGCCCGTGGCGCGATCGTCTCCGATCTGAAGGCGGATCCCGCGGTACGCTTCGGAATGCTGCCCAACGGCATGCGCTATCAGATCCTGCGCAATGCGACGCCGCCGCACAATGCCTCGCTGCGCCTGCGGATCGACGTCGGCTCGATGTACGAGCGCGAGGACCAGCGTGGCCTTGCGCATTTCATCGAGCATATGGTGCTGAACGGGACGAAGAACGTGCCCGAGGGCGAGATGATCAGGCGGCTCGAGCGCGCCGGCCTGAAATTCGGCCCGGACACCAATGCCTCGACCGATTTCGATCAGACGGTCTACATGCTCGACCTTCCCGAAACCGACGCCGAGACGGTCGACACCGCTCTGTTCCTGCTCCGCGAGGTCGCCGGAGAGGCGACGTTCGCGCCTTCGGCGATCGAAAGCGAGCGCGGCATCGTGCTGTCCGAAGAGCGGACCCGCGCCACCCCGCAATTGCGCAATGCCGAGGACGAACTCTCCTACCTGCTGAAGGGCGACATCCTTCCCGCCCGCCTCCCGATCGGCAAGACCGAGGTGCTGAAGAGCGCACCCCAGGCCGCGTTCCGCGAATTCTACGACGCTTACTATCGGCCGGAGCGCGCGACATTGATCGCGGTCGGCGACTTCGACATTGACGCGATCGAAAAGAAGATTCGGGCGCAGTTCGGCAGTTGGACGGCGCGCGGCAGGGCCGGGCCGGAGCTCGCCCCCTCCCGCATCGCCACGCGGGCCGCGGAGAGCCACGCCTTCATCGATCCCGGCGTGCCCAGCCGCGTCTCGCTGAGCTGGGTGGCGCCGCCGGACCTGCGGCCGGACAGCCGCGCCGTCCGCAGCGAGGATCTGCTCCCGGCGCTCGCCATCCGGATCCTCAATCGCCGCTTCCAGCGGATCGGCGCCGAGGCCGAGGCCCCGTTCGTGTTCGCGGGCGGCGGCAGCAGCGAGCAGGCGGAGCGCGCCGAGATCAGCCAGGTGACCGGCATTGCCAAGCCGGGCAAGTGGAAGGAGACGCTTGCCGCGCTGGAGCAGGAGCAGAGACGCGCCGCCCGGTTCGGCTTCACCCAGGCCGAACTGGATCGGGAGATTGCGGAGATCCGCACCGCTCTGGTCAACGCCGCTGCCGGTGCCGGCACCCGTCCCTCGAACGCGCTTGCGCAGGCGATGCTCTCGGCGGTGGACGAAAAGACCGTGTTCCAGTCGCCGGCGGACGTGCTCGCCGATTTCGATCGCGCGGTGAAGGGTCTGACCGCCGCGCAGGTCAGCGCCGCTTATGCCGGGAAATTCGCCGGCAGCCCCCTCGTCTACCTGACGGCGCCGACGCCGCTCGACGGCGGAGAGCCGGCCCTGCTCGCGGCCTACCAGGCATCGGCGGGAACCCCGATCAGCGCGGGCGCGGCGCGGCAGGCCTCGGCCTGGCCCTACCAGTCGTTCGGAAAGCCCGGCGGCATTGCCGAGCGCAAGCAGATCGAGAGTCTCGGAGTCACGACCGTTCACTTCGCGAACGGCGTGCGGCTCACCGTCAAGCCGACGGACTTCCGCAAGGACGAGATCCTGGTCTCGGTCCGCCTCGGCAACGGCAATCTCGACGTCACCCCCGCGGCAAGCGTGCCGGCGTTCATGCTCGCCTCGGGCGCCTACGGCCTCGGCGGGCTCGGCAAGATCAGCCAGGAGGACATGCAGGAGGCGCTGACCAGCAAGGTGTTCGGTGCCGATTTCGGCATCGGCGACGATGCCTTCATGCTCGGCGGTCGCACCCGGCCGTCGGATCTCGCCACCCAGTTGCAGGTGCTGGCGGCCTACGCGACCGATCCGGCGCTGCGCCCTGCCGCCTGGGACCGTCTTCGGGCGATCGGGGATCCGATCCACGATCAGCTGCAGAGCACGCCGGCGGGGGTGTTCAACCGCGATTCCGGGCTGCTCCTCCACGGCGGCGACAAACGCTGGGCGTTCCCGACCCGGCAGGACATCGCCGGCGCGGATTTGGCCGCGGCAAAGGCGCTGACCGCGGGACCGCTCGCAACCGGACCGATCGAGATCGTCATGGTCGGCGACGTTTCGGCCGACGATGCGGTGCGTCAGGTTGCAGCGACCTTCGGCGCGCTGCCGCCGCGCAAGCCCGATCCGGTCACCCCGGAAGCCGGGCATATCGCCTTTCCGGCCCCCGGCCTGGTGCGCACCACCCACAAGGGCCGCGCCGACCAGGGGCTCGCCTTCATTGCCTGGCCGACCAGCGACTTCTATTCCGATCAGAAGCGGACGCGGACCCTCAACCTGCTTGGCCAGGTGTTGCAGCTGCGTCTCACCGACGAGATCCGCGAGAAGCAGGGCACCACCTACAGCCCGAATGCCGGGCACAGCGCGTCCGAGACCTTCAAAAGCTATGGCTATCTCGCCGCACAGATCGAGGCGCCGCCGGAAAAGCTCGACGGCTTCCTCGCCGATGCCGCCAGGATCGCGGCCTCGCTCCGCACCACTCCTGTCGACACCGACGAGCTCCAGCGCGCACGCAAGCCGCTGATCGAGAACATCGTCCGGCAGAAGGCGAGCAATCAATGGTGGCTGTCGGAGCTTGCCAACGTCCAGACGAACCCTGGCGTCGCCACCAGCATCGAAGACGGCATCTCTCAATATCAGGCGATCACCGCGGCGGATTTGCAGACGGCGGCGCAGACCTATCTGGTCGATGCCAAGGCCTGGAAGATGGAGATCGTGCCCGAGACGAAATGAGGCGGCCAGGCGTCTCGCGGTAGCTCAGAGCCTTGATTTAGAGCCTGATTTACACCTTAGGTCGGAGCATGAGGCTGCGACCTAAGATGATCAGGCTCATGCGGCGTTGCCCTGGGCACGCGTGGTATCGGCGAGAAGCTTCTGCCGGGGCGGCGCTTCGGCGGTGCGACGGCCCGAGCGCCTTGCCCTGGAGCGCTCGACGAGCAACTCGGCCAGCGCCTCGCGCCGTTCGCTGAGCGTCCATCGGCAGCAGCCGAGATCGATCGGGACGTAGAAGCGGGCGCCGAACTGGTGGGCCTTGCACCATTCCACCTGCGCCTCGACCGGGCCGACGCCGGGAACATCGAGCGAGACGCTGCCTCCGGGCTGCAGCCGCGCCTCGCATCGGGCGCGGAAGCCGAGCTCGGAGAGATCGAGCATCGTCACCTCGACGTTGCTCCAGTCGTTCGGCCGCAGCCGTGCCGGTGCGTCGAGAGACAGGCGCTCCGCTTTCCGCGCGCGGTCTCCGTCGAGCTCCGATCCCATGATCCACCTCATGCGTTCGCTCGGAGAGTTTACGCCGCAGCCGTTAATGAATTGCTGCGCCGCCTTGAAAAGGCTCGCTAATAATCTTTCGAAACGCGGACGTTCACGCTTTCGCGGCCGATCGTCGAGATGCTGGAGAGCAGCGAGAGCCACCGCGTGATCTGATATTCGACCATCGTCGCCGAATAGCCCCGAGCGTCGGTGACCACTTCGACATAGACGCGGCGACCAAGATATTTGCCGGCCGCGATCGCGGTGCCCTGGCCGGTGGTGAGATCGGCCGGGACGATGCGCAAGCGGTCGAGGCCGGTGGCGCTGCGCACGGCGTTGATCGGATCCAGCCCGCCGCCGCTGTTGTTGAGCGACGCGACCGCGGCGGCGAGCTGCAGCGCCTCCGGTGCCGACAAATTGGTGATCGAGGTGCCGAACAGCAGGCGGCTCAGCAATTCGTCCTGCGGCAGAGCCGGCGTGCTGGTGAAGGCGATCTCCGGCTGCAGTCCGCGGCCGGTGACCCGGATGACCGCGTTCAGCCCCTGGATGCCGCCCTCGGCGGTGATATCCAGCACCGGGTTGATCGGAGTCTCGCCAAGGAAGCGGATCTGGCCGCGTTCGAGATCGAAGCGGCGGCCGGCGAAATCGTAGGTGCCGCGCACGAGATCGGCACGGCCGCTGATCCGTGGCTCGGTGACCGTTCCCGCGACCTTGAGGTCGGCGCTCCATTCGCTGTTGATGCCGAGGCCGGTGACGGTCAGCCGGCCCGGCGCATCGACGTCGAGGTCCAGCGTCCATGGCGTCAGGCGCCGCGGCACCGCACGCTCGTCTGCGGGCCGCTTGACCTCACGGACCGGCAACCGCGTGATCTGGGTGGCGGCGGCCGCGCTGCCGAGCCGGAAGCTGCCGCCGACCAGCCGGATCTTGCCGGAGATGCTGCCATCCTCCCCGTCCGAGCGGATCGCGATCGGCCCGGTGACCTGGGCACGGATGTCGTCGCGATCGAGCAATTGCGCCGCCTGCGCTTGAAGCGCGATGTCCATGCCGAACCCTTTCGGGCCGGCAAGATCGAGGGTAGCGCGGCCGGTGACGGTGCCGCCGCGCTTGGTCGCACCGCTGAAGCTGTCGAGGACGAGCCGCGACCCGCCGAACCGACCCGTGGCGCGGACATTGTCGATCACCATGCCGGTGACCGCGCTTTCCAGCCGCGCACCCTCCGCGCGGAGCGATCCGCGTATCTGGGGATTGGCGAGCGTGCCGCGAGCATCGGCGCCGACCGCGACCGGACCGCTGACGTCGAGCAGTTCGACTCCGGTGAGCCGCCACAGCGTGTCGGCGGGCCCGTTGTAGCGGATCTGCGCGAACATCGGTGCCGCGGCCAGCCGCTCGCCGATATTGCCGGTGCCGCCGACCGGCGACAGCCGCGCCTGCGCCCGCCCGACGGTTCGGCCTTCGCTGACCGCGACCGCCCGTATCCCTGCATTGCCGTTCTGCAATCGGGCGACGACGCCGATGTCGACCGGCCGCGACGACAGCACCAGCCCCGACCGGGTGAGCCCGCGGACGCGCAGATTGGCATCGCCGCTCGGTTGGCCGCCGTCCGCCGGGAAGCGGTAAGCAAGCGTGCCCGAGGCGGAGCCGCCGAGACCGAGCTCGGGCCAGCCGATGTCGAGCACCGACAGCGGCATCGCGTCCACGCGGGCATTGAGCTCCGTGCCCGCGCTGCCCCACAGGCCGGAGACGGTGGCATTGCCGCCGGCGAAGCGCAGAGCGGCCTCGCGCAGCCGCCAGCCGTCGCCTTCGCGGGTCAGCGAAGCCGGGCGAACAAGCTCGATCGCGCGCCGATCGATCGCACCGCGGCCGCTCAGGCGGATCTGGTTCGGCGCGAAATCGACGATCGTCTCGAAGCTGAAATTGCGTCCACGCGTCCCGGATATCTGCGCCTTCACCTGGCCGGTGCCGCCGCGCATGCTGCCTGTGGCGGTGAGATTGGCGATCGACAGCGGCCCGCGGCTGAGGCCGCGCGCGACCAGGCTGCCCTCGAGCGAGACGCCGGCCGGATCGAGGATCGCGACACCGCGCAGCCGGCCGCTGCGGATGGCGATCGGCGGCGGCCCGGCGAAGCGGGCATTGGCGGCGGTAAGATCGGCGGCGATCCGCTGACGGTCGTTCCACGGACTGAAATCCAGCCGGCCGCTGAGCCCGCCCCCGGAGATGTCGAGCCGCCCGGTGAGGCCGCCCGGATCGGAGCGCAGGCTGCCCGCGGCATGGGTGTTCGACGCGTCGAGCGCGGCAATCTGAACGATCGCGGGCGCACCCTTGGGCAGCAGGATCGCGCCGGTCGAGGTGAACGGGCCGAGATGCGAGCCGCCCTGCGCGCGATAGGCATAGCCTAGAGCCGTTGGATCGAGGCCGATCTGAACGTTCGACAGGCCGAGCGCCTCGTTGGGGCGGGCGAGCCGCAACGCGATGCGCGGTCGCTCGATCCGGCCGTCCAGAGTCATCGTAAACGACGCGTAGGTCGCCTGCTGTCCGCCGCCCTCGAAGAAGAAGGTGCCGTCGGTGCGGCGGAGCGCGGTTCCGGCGATGCGGATTGAGGGTGCGGTCAGGCGCAGATTGCGGAAATGCAGCACCTTGTCGGTGCCGCGGACGAGATCCGCCTCGAGGCTCGGCAGCCCGCCGGCGAGCCCAGCGAGAAAGCGGTTGTCGAAGCGGCGGACCCAGGCGCGGCCCTTGCCGGTGACGATCGAGCCCTTGCCGCCCGGGCCCGGCACCACGCGCAATTCGCTGGTCACGTCGACGATGCCGAGATCGGGGATGTAGTAACGGGTGACGCCGCCTGACAGGACGACATCGTAGCGGCCGGTGGCGAGATCGACGAGCAGGCTGACCTTGCCCTTGAGCTTGTCGGACGTGAGGCTGAGCCCCTCCCCGATCAATGCCTTCGGCGTGAGCTTGAGCAGACCTTCCACGCGCAGGTTGGCGAGGATCGCGCCGGCGATCGGTCCTTCGCCGGTCACCCGCCGCGCGGCGAACAGGGCCGGGATGCTGACCGGCATCTTCGACCATTTCCCGCGCCCTTCGAGCCGAGCATCATCGAAGCCGGTATTCTTGAACGCGATGTGGGGTGAGGTAATCCGATAGGCGAAGCCGAACGTCTTGAACGGACCGTCGAGAAGCAGGGTCAGGCGCACCTTCTGACCGCTCATGGTGTCGATCAGGGCCGGCGGACGCAGAAGATCGGCGCCGATCCGCACCTGACGAAATCGGCTGCCGGCGAGATCGATCGTGCCGGCACCCTCCAGCTTCAGCGCCGCCGAACGCGCGGAGAGGCGGCCGGCAAGCCGGCGATCGGCGAAGGTGGCGTTGCCGGCGATCGTCACACGCGGGGCCGTCATCCGCGCCTTGGCGCCGGTCCAAAACTGGCCGGGAGTTGCCCAGCCGTTGAGGCCGTAGCGACCCGCCTCGGCGGTCAGCACGAGCTCGGCCGTGCGGCGGCCGGAGAGATCGAACTGGGCCTTGCCGCGCCAGGCGCTCCAGCGTCCCTCGCCCGCGATCACCAGCGCCATTGGCCGCTGTGTGCCGACGATCGCGCCGATCACGCTGTTGGCCGGTGCCGCCAGACGGACGTCCAGATCGAAACGATCGCGATCCGGCTCGGCATCGAGGGTCAGCGCGAGCCGGTCGCCGCCACCCTTGACCTCCGCATCGAGGCGGACGAGCGCCCGCCCGGCACGAATGTCCGCCTCTCCCGCGACCCTCGCGATCCGCGCCTGCCCGGTGACGGCCTTGCCGATATTGAGGGTTGCGATCCGCAGCCGCCCGACATGGATATCGAAGCCGGGCAGGATCGGCTTCGGCTCAGGCGAAGGCCTGAGCTTTGGCAAGCGGTGGAGGGTGGCGAGGTCGCTTTCGAGATCGTGCACGATTAGCCGGTTGGTGATCCACCCTAGGGGTTGCCAGTCGACCTCGATCAGAGCGGATTCGGCGAACAGCCCCTGCGGATCGTAGAGCCGGACGTCGCGCAACCTCGTATCGCCCCAGATCGAACCCTCGATGCGGCCGATGTGAATGCGAAGGCCCGAATTGGGCGCCATCGCGGCGATGCGATCGGCAAGGAAGCGATGGCCGGCGCCGGTATCGAGCAGGATGGCGGCGCTGCCGGCGAGCAGGACGACGAGCAGCAGCAAGGCGACGGCGGCCTTGGCCAGCCGCGAGAGCCACCGCCTTTTCCTCCTGACGCGCACCACCTCCGGCTCGGCGCCGGCACGCGATGCGTCGTCGACCGGCGCCGCGTCGTCGCTCATCAAAAAGCCTGGCCGAGCGAGACGTAGACGGCGACACGCGCGTCGCCCGAGCGCCGGTTGAGCGGCGTGCCGACGTCGACCCGGATCGGTCCGAAGCGGGTATGGTAGCGAACGCCGAGGCCGGTGCCGAAGCGCAGGTCATCGATCCCCGGCAAGGGCGAAGTGTAGATGTTGCCGGCGTCGAGGAACGGCACGATTCCCCAATTGCCGAACCGCACCCGCGCTTCGATCGAGAATTCGGCGAGGCTGCGGCCGCCGATCGGATCGTCGAACACCGGATCGCGCGGTCCCAGGCGCTGGAAGCCGTAGCCGCGGACCGAGCCGCCGCCGCCGGCGTAGAAGCGGCGAGACGGCGCGATCCGATCGCGGCTTGCGCCGAAGATCGTGCCGAGCCGGGCGCGGCCGGCCAGAGTCACCCGATCGCTGACCGGCTGGTAGAAACTGCCGTCGAGCTGGACGCGCGAATAGCCGAACGGGCTGCCCTGGAACGAGGCCTCGGGCGAGAAGCGGCCCGACAGCCGGAAGCCTTCGGTGGGATCGAGCAGGTCGTTCGAACCGTCATAGGACAAGGTCGCCGGCAGCGCCCCGATGAAGAAGGTCCGCCGCCGCGTGGTGCCGCTGTCGACATCGACATCCTGCTCGTCCGAGGCGATCAGCTCGCCGCCCAGCGACCAGGTCCATTTCTTCTGCCAAATGATATTGGTCTGGCGCTCGATCGATCCCGCCATCGAAAAGGTGCGGGCATCAAAGGCGGCGCGATCGACGTGACTGGCTGCCACCTGGGCGGTCAGCACCTGATCGCGGCGGAGGAAGTTGCTGCGGCGGAGCGTTGCGCCGAGCAGTTGCTCGCGCGTGCCGGCGACGGCCCGGAAGGTCACCGCGCCTTCCGGCGGCAACAGGTTGCGGTGCTGCCAGCTCGCCTCGATGCGGATGCCTTCGCCGGTACCGTAGCCCGCTTCGCCGGCGATGGTGCGCATCGGCGCCGGTTCGAGCGCAACCGCAAGATCGACCGTCTTGCGGTCGGCGCTCTCCACCGGCCGGATCGTCACCGAGGAGACCAGGCCGGTGGCGACGAGCGCGCGGCGGAGGTCGTCGACCCGCGCTTGCTCATAGCCTTCGCCCGGCTTGAACCGCGCGATCGTCTGAATGTGCCCGGCATCGAACAGCGGCCGGCCCTCGACGATGATCCGACCGAACTGCCGCGCGCCGTTGGGAACGACCGGCAGGGTCAGGGTCGCAGTGCGTGCCTCGTGATCGATCGCGATGTCGAGCTCGCCGACATCGGCGAAGGCATAGCCGCGGCGGCCGAGCTCCGCCCGCAGCGCGGCCTCGCCGGCAGTGACCCGCTCCGCACTGACCGGGTCGGCCGGCCTGACCGCAAAGGCGTCGCGCAGAGCCTGCGCGTCGGACGTATCCTCCAGGCCCGGCAGCCGAACGTCGGCGAAGTGGTAGAGCGGCCCGGTCTCCGCCTCCAGCGTGACCCGCACCGGACCGCCGGCGACGAGCGGCGGCTCTGCGCGAGTCTGGACGAGCGCGTCATAGAAGCCCTGGCTGCGCAGCAATTCGGCGAGCAGATCGGCATCTTCGCGGGCGCGGCGATCGATCTGGGCGGCATTGGCGGGATCGTCGCGGTTCTGCACCAAAGTGGAAAGCGCGTCGAAGCGGGGACGAAGCGCCGCCTCCACCTCCGGTTCGAGCCCGGCGAGATCGATCGTGTAGCTTCGCTCCGATGCGGCGTCGGCGATCCCCGCTTGCGGCGCGTCGGCGATGGTGTCGTCGGGTGCCGCCTGCTCCATGTCCGGCCAGTCGACGCCGATATCGGGCATCGGATCGAGCGGTGCCGATGGATCGAGCGGCGCGTTCAGCACTTCGAACGGGTCGGCGGGAAGCGGCGGTTCGGGCGCAGCGGACGGTGCGGCAGATTGCTCGGCCGCCGCTTGCTGCGGGCACAGCAGGGCCCCTCCGGCAGCCACAGCAGCCGCCGCACCCCACCCCGCGGAAAAGCGAAACATGGCTGGAATTTAGCGGCCGATGCCGGCCGCCGCCACCCTATGATTCTACTGAATGGCTCCGCTCGCCGCGTCCTCGCACAGCGCGCCGATCATCCGCTCCGTTTCGCGCCAGCGGCAGAAGTGGACGACATTGCCGAGATCGCGGCTACGGCTCGCCCGCTTCTTGGCCTCGCGGCCCGCTTCGGCGCCATATTCGTCGATGAGGGTGGCAGCGTCGGCAAAGGCGGCGCCGAAAAAGACCTGGTAACGCAATCTTCCCCCTGGAAGCTGGGACGGCGGAGCGGAACATCGCACCGGTGAACAGGGTCTAGCATGGCAGGAGATAGCAAGTTCTGAAACGCTAGGGTTAACGGGCTGGAACTCGCCGCCGCAGCCTGCCAAGAGACGGCGATGGACAAGGGTCGCTATACGCAGGCGGGGGGATCGATCCTCGCGATCAGCATCATCGCGGGCACGGTCGCGGGCGTCATCGTACGCCAGCCGAGCATCGGATTCCTGGTCGGCACCGCCGCCGGCATCCTGCTCGCCCTGCTGTTCTGGCATTTCGACCGCAAAGGCTGAGACCCTTCACGCCTTTCGCACGATCAGGTGCGGGCGGCGAGCCTCTGCAAATCGTTCATCGCGTTGCGCAGCCGCTCGGACAGGCTGTCCTCCGTCGGCGCCCGGTGCGTAGCCGGCGGCGGCGATGGCATTGCAGGAGCGGGAATCGGAGCTTGAGGCGGCGCCGCAGTTTCGCGGCGGCGCAGACCCGATTCGAGCCGCTGCATCAACGTGGAGAGCGAATCCTCCGATGGCGGCGGCAGATCGCTGCCCAGGGTGGGGATCGGCGCCGCGGTCGGTGCGGGCGCCTCAACGGCCGGCGCGGCGCGCGGCGGTGCGGCGGCGACGCGCTCGAAGCGGGGTGGCAGCGACGGCTCGATCTCGACGAACTCGACCAGTTCCGGCTCGCGGGCACGGGCGCTGATTGCTTCGGCTTCGGCGGGCAGCGCGAGATCCGCGACCTGATCAAGCTCGAACGGTTCGCCGAGATCGCGCGCGACCAGCGGCCGCCGGGCGGGCGCGTCCGGATGGGCATCTGCACGGCGCAACCGGATCGGCGACTCTTCCGTCTCGTCCGCATCCTGCGGGTCACGGGCGGGCGGTATCCTGTCCAGCAGCCGCATCAGCAGGAAGACGCCGACGAACGCACCGCCGCCGAACAGAAAGGCCGTCGCCGCCCGCGCCTTGAGGCCCAGCGGCGGATTGGCGAACGGGAGCAGATCGGGCACGTGGAAGAGGCTGAGCAGCTGGAACAGCCGCCATTCCGGCAGCGCGAAGCCGGCAAAGCCGATCGCCACGGCCGCGAACGCCGCGATCGCGATGTCGAACGTGCCGGCGCGGAGCCGGAAGGGAGCCTGGATCATCATAACGCCTTGCCCGTCAGCCTCTGATAGGCCGGCATGTAGTTGGAAATATTTGAAGACCAATTACGATCGCGCTCGACATAGTCGCGGGCAACGTCGCGCCGCCCCTCCCAGGCGCCGCGATTGGCGAACAGGCTGTCAAGCGCGTCGGCCAGCGCCTTCGGATCGCCGGCCGGGAACAGGGTGCCGGTGACGCCGTCCTCGATCAGCTCGCGATGGCCGCCGACGTTGGAGGCGACGACCAGCTTGCGCTGGGCCATGGCCTCGAGCGGCTTCAACGGCGTGACCAGTTCCGTCAGCCGCATCTGCTTGCGCGGATAAGCGAGCACGTCGATCAGGCCGTAATAGCGCTCCACCTCATGATGCGGCACCCGCCCGACGAAGTGGATCCTGGAAGCGGCCGGCGACGCGGCGGCCTGGGCCTTCAGCGCTTGCTCCATCGGTCCGCCGCCGACCAGCAGCAAATGCGCGTTCGGTCGCCGGCCAAGCAGCAGCGGCATCGCCGCGATCAGATCGTCGAGGCCTTCATAATCGTAGAAGGAGCCGATGAAGCCGACCACATCGGCATCCTTCAGGCCAAGCCGGCGCGCGAGATTGGGATCGGCCGGGACCGGGCTGCCGAACAATGACATGTCGACACCGTTGGGCGAGACGATGATCTTCTCCGGAGCGATGCCGCGAGCGACGAGATCGCGGCGCAGCCCCTCGCAGATCACCGCGACCATGTCGGCGCGGCGGGCGGCGCGCGTTTCGAGCAGGCGGGTGGCGCGATAGCGGAGCGAATTTTCGCGTCCCGTGCCGTTGCCGACCGCGGCATCCTCCCAGAAGGCGCGGATTTCGTAGATCAGCGGCAGGCCGTGCCGGCGTGCCACCGGCAGCGCGGCGAGCGCATTCAGCACCGGCGAATGGACATGGAGCTGATCGGGCCGCCATTCGCGCACCAGCGCGTCGAGCCGCCGCGAGAGCGCGCGCACCTCGCGCCACTCACGCAGCGGCGACGGCGCCGGTCGCGGCATCGGGGTGCGATGGAAATCGATTCCCTCGATCGTCTCGAGAGGGGGCCCGCCGCTCGTGTGCCGCGCGCCGGTCAGGCAGGCGACGTCCAGGCCGCGGCCGAGCTGCGCGGTGACGATCGCCCGAGTCCGGAACGTGTAGCCGCTGTGCATCGGCAGGCTGTGGTCGAGCACGTGGAGAATCCGCATCTCCGTCTTGTGCCATTCAAGGCTTAACGGCCCGTCAACTGCATCGCTCTACCCTTCCCGCCAACCCGATCGTGGAGCCTCGTGCGATGACCATCCCCTTGCGCCTTGCCTTGTCCTTCGCCGCCGCCACCGGCCTCGCCGCACCCGCCGCTGCGCAATCCGACGCGGGGCCGTACCGGATCGAGGAGACCGGCCAGCGTTTCGGATCGCTGCAGGAAGCGGTCTCGGCGATCGGCAATGGCGACGGCACCATCTATATCGCCCCCGGCCGCTACCGCGAGTGCGCCGTGCAGGAAGGCGGCCGAGTCGCCTTCGTCGCCGAGCAGCGCGGGATCACCGTGTTCGACGGCGAGATGTGCGAGGGCAAGGCCGCTCTGGTGCTGCGCGGACGCGAGTCGCACGTCGAGGGCCTCGTCTTCCAGAATGCCCGCGTGCCCGACGGCAACGGCGCCGGCATTCGCATGGAGCAGGGCAATCTCACCGTCGCCTGGACGGTGTTCCAGAACGGCCAGTGCGGCATTCTCTCGGCCAACGATCCCGCCGCGACGATCCGGATCGATCATTCGACCTTCAGCGGCCTCGGCAAGCATCCCGACGGCACCGGTGCCCATTCGCTCTATATCGGCGAATATGGCGCGTTGATCGTTACCAATTCGCGGTTCGAGCGCGGCACCGGCGGCCATTATCTCAAATCCCGTTCGCCGAAGATCGAGGTAACCGGCACTAGCTTCGACGACAGCCGCGGCAGCGCCACGAATTACGCGATCGATCTGTCGGGCGGCGCCACCGGTCGCATCGTCGGCAACGTCTTCGTGAACGGCCGCGGCAAGGAGAATTATTCGACGATGATCGCCGTCGCCGCGGAAGGCGTGCACAGCAGCTCCGCCGGCCTGGTGGTGGAGAATAACGATGTCTCGCTGGCGCCCGGGGTGACCTACGAGACCGTGTTCGTCGGCAATTGGTCGGACGATCCGCTGACGGTGCGCGGCAATCGCCTCGGCAAGGGCATCAAGGCCGAAGAGGGGCGGTAATTGGAAGCCGGGCTTCGCCCCCTCTCGCCTTGAACTTCGCCCCTCCCTTAAAAGGGGTGGGTAGGCGGCCGAAGCCCCTCGATGGGGCCGAGGGCGCTAAACAGCCGCAAGGCGGCATCGAGCCGCCTTGCGGCTCACCCACCCCCTCCCCTCCCTTGAAAGGGAGGGGCTTAGAATTTCGGCTCTACCCGATCACTCGGCTCCCAAGGCTTTTCGCCAGATATTCGAGATTTGCGATGCGCATCAGCATGCCCTGATCCTGCACCCGCTCGATCCGGAAGAAGCGCCGCATCGCCGGATGTTCGAGATCGATCACCCGTCCGAGATAGTCGGACGCCATCAGCCCGGTGGGGCCCGCCCAGCCGCGCTGCAGGCGCCGCTGCAGCGCGTAACTGTGCTGCCGGAGGCGGGCCGGGCGCATCCGGGTGCTCCATTCGGACAGGCGGTGGCGCAGTCCCGGCGGCGTATCGAAGCCATGGCCGTAGGCGGACATGTGCCGCGCGAGCGATGGGTCGAGGGCCGCGACCAGCATCGCTTCAAAGCGTCCGGCATGTTTCAGTGCCATCGGCAGGGTCATTGCTCCGGCGACGACCTGATGATCGAGGAACGGCATCAGATAGGGGCCGTAGCGCGCCTCGAGGCTGATCTCGCGGCCGAAGAAGGAGCGGCAGCGCAGCCGCGGATAGATATGCTCGACGAGCGGGCGCGGCAGCCTGCCGCGATCGCCGGCACGGCCGAGCGCGGCCAGGATCTTGTCCTCGATGCCGCGCAGAAAGGCCTTGTCGTCGAACGCCCCGGTGAGATCGCCGCGATCGTAGCGGGCGAAGAAGGTTCGGGCGACGACGGCGGCGGAGACGGGCCGATCGGGCAGATAGAAGAAATTGCGGAAGATCTCGCCGCATCCGCCCGAGGCGGCGAGCGCGCCGCCGGGATGCCTGGCGTCCCGCGCCGCGGCATTGGCGCCGCTCTCGAAGATCTCGCCGTAGACGGGAAGGCCGTCATAGTCCTGGAAGTTGCGCGCGACCCGCTCTGCATAGGCCTCGGGCCCGGGCGGCGGCACGGCCGATTTGTCGACCCATTCGACTTTGAACCCTTCCGCCGCACCGATCGCGCGACCGATCGCGACATCCTCGCTGTCCGCGCGGCCGTAGACGTAGACATGCGGACGACTGCCGGCGGCGCGGAGGCCGGCGAGCAGCAGGCGCGAATCGAGGCCGCCCGACAGCGGGCAGCAGATGCGATCGCCGTAGGCGGCGACATGCGCGCCGATGATCGCGTCCAGCTTCGTGCGGTGAGCGGCGATGCGTTCCGCAAGCGGCAGGTCGATCGCCGTGTCCGGAAGCGGCTTCGCAAGTGTGTGGAAGACAGCGCCGTCCGCGTCCAATTCGATCAGCGCGTTCGGACCCACGAGCTTGATCTCGGCGAAGACGGTGTCATCGCCGATCGGCACGACGTTGAACGCCATCTCGTACACCGCCTGGGCGTCGAAATGCAGCCGCGGCAGCGCCTCCGCCGCAGCGAGAAAGGAAGTGGAGAAGATCCGCGCCTCGGAGTCACGGAACAGCTGGAAGGCGGCGAAGAAGTCGGTGAACAGGAAGGTGCGGCCGCCGCGGCGAACCAGAGCCACGAACTGGCCGCCAATTCGGCTCCAGTCGATCCGCGGCAGGTCCATCGTCAGCAGCGCCTCGAGCGCGCCGCGTCCGAGCTTGCCGTCGCAGACCAGAGTGCCGGCGACCGCGACGAGATCGTCACCGCGGACGAACAGGCTCTCCGGGCCGCCGATGATGTGCGGCGCGTGGAGCAGGGTCCAGCCGCCGACCACATGTTCGGACGGAGCGGCAAAACCGTGGCGCCCGAACTGCGCCCGCGCCGACGCGAGCGCCGGACCGGCGACGCCGGGATCCGATCCGCGAACGAGGAACAACCCTGCCATACGCGCAGGCCTAAAGCGGAGGTCTTAAGATCTGGCTGAAGGGCCGGATTCGCGTCCGTTGCTCGGAGCTGCCGGCTTAACGGCCCGTCAACCGCATCCGGCTACAGCCGAGCGGGAAGGACAGGCGGCGATGATCGACAATTTCGTGCTGGGGCTGACCCACGGGCTGATGCTGCTCGCCGCCTGGCGGATCCTGTCGCGGCGCGATCTCGACGACGATACGGTTGCTCCGGAGGCCGCTGCCGAGACGAGCGCATGGGCGAAGCTCCGCCGCACGCCGGATGCGCCGCGTGCGTGACATTGGCATCATCCTGTTCCTGCTCGCCTTGCTCGGGCTCGCAGCGCGGCGCCCGTTCCTGTTCACGCTCGCCTACATCTATGTCGACAGCGTCTCGCCGCATCGAATTTCTTACTATCTGCTGAATTCGATCCCGCTGTCGATGATCGTGGCCGTGCTGGCGATCGGCGGCTGGGCCCTGCTCGACGACAAGAAGGGCATGCGGATCACGGTCTTCCAGCTGCTGCTGGTCGGCATGATCCTCTATGCCGGCTGGACCACCGGCACAGCGGTCGCGCCCTTGCCGGCGCAGGACAAATGGGATTGGGTTTGGAAGAGCCTGCTCTTCGCCGCCTTCCTGCCGCTGGCGGTGCGCACCCGGCTGCGGCTGGAGGCCGCCTTGCTCTTCCTCGTCCTCTCGGCGGGCGTGGTGATCATCTCGGCAGGGATCAAGACGATGGCCGGCGGCGGCGGTTACGGCCGCCTCAACCTGCTGGTCGACAGCAACAGCGGCCTCTACGAAGGCAGCACCATCTCGGCGATCGCGATCGCGTTGATCCCGGTGATCCTCTGGTTCACCCGCCACGGCACCATCTTTCCGCCCGACCGTCGCGTGAAGCTGTTCTGCGGCGGCTTCGTCTTCGCCTGCCTGCTGATCCCGATCGGCACCGAGGCGCGCACTGGACTGGTCTGCATCGCGGTGCTGGCGGTGCTGATGCTGCGCGACGTCAAGCGCCGCTTCCTTTACATCGGCCTGGTCGCCTTCGCTGGTCTGCTGGTGGCACCCTTGCTGCCGCAGAGCTTCCAGCAAAGGATGGGTCTGATCTCGGGGCACCAGCAGGACAGCTCGGCCGCATCGCGAATCGCGGTATGGCAATGGACGCTCGATTTTGCCCGCGAGCACCCGACCGGCGGCGGCTTCGGGGCCTATCATATCAACAAGCTGGAAGTGCAGACCACGCAGGTGGTCGAGGAAGGCGGCGTGCAGCGCCTGATCGAGCAGAAACTCATCGACGAGGGCCGCGCCTGGCACAGCGCCTATTTCGAGATGCTGGGCGAGCAGGGCTATCCCGGTCTGCTGTGGCTGTTCCTGATCCACGGCATCGTCATGCTCAGGATGGAGCGCATCCGCCGCCGCTATCGCGACGCCGCCGGCGACCAGGCGTGGATCGCGCCGCTCGCCACAGCACTCCAGCATTTTCAGATCATCTATCTGGTCGGTGCCGCTTTCGTCGCGATCGCGCTGACCCCGTTCATCCTGCTGATGCTCGGGGTCGAGACCGGATTCTCGCTCATCGTCCGCCGTCGCGAGCAGGCGGGCCGCGGCCGCTGGGGGCAACCTGCGGCGGCGCCTGCCCGCCCGGCCATTCAGCAGCCGGCATGAGCGGGAAAGGCCAGGCTCTCGCGGGACGTGGCGATCTGCCCGCCCTCACCGGCATACGCGGGATCGCCGCCTGGTACGTCGTCCTCTACCATGCGCGGATCTCCGCCGGCGCTTTCCTGCCGGAGCCGGTGCAGGCGCTGCTCGGCCGCGGCTACCTCGCGGTCGATCTGTTCTTCATGCTCTCCGGCTTCGTGCTCTGGCTGAATTACGTCGATCGGCTACGGACAGGCGGGATCGCGGCCTTCCCCGGCTTCCTCGCGCGGCGTATCGCGCGGATCTGGCCGCTGCACATCGTCATGCTCGGCGCAGCGATCGCCTTCACCTCGCTGCTGCTCGCGCTCGGCAAGCCGGCGGACGAGCCCTGGGGCCAGCTGCCGCTCCACATCCTGCTGGTCCACAATTGGGGATTCACGGACCGGCTGGCCTGGAACGATCCGTCCTGGTCGATCAGCGGGGAGTTCGCCGCTTATCTCCTCTTCCCGCTGCTCACCGCCGCGATCGACTGGCGGCGGCTGCCCGCCTGGGCGCTGATCCTGCTCGTCACCGGCCTTGCCATGCTGCTCCACCTGGTCATGAAGGCTGGCGGCGGCAGCGTGCTCGACCACGATGTCCCGCACCTCGGCATCTTCCGCGCCCTCATCGAATTCGCCATCGGCACGATGCTTTGCGCGTTGTGGACGCAGTGGCGCGCGGGGTATCGGCGCGGCTTCCTCGCCGCCCTGCTGCCGCTCGGGCTGGTCGCTGCGACGCCCGGCGAGACGCTGGCGGCGCCGCTGCTGCTTGCCACCCTGCTGTTTCTGGTCGCGCTCGGCGCCGGAGCCCGCTTCGATCCGCTCGCCTCCCGTCCGATCCACTATCTCGGCCTGATCAGCTACTCGACCTACCTCGTCCACTTCCTGCTGTTCCGGCTGTTCAAGATCGTGTTCGTCGGCACCGCGCTGACGCCCGCCTTGTTCGGCCTCTACCTGCTGCTCACCCTCGCCGCGTCGATCATCCTGTTCCACGGCGTCGAACGCCCCGCCCAGCGTGCGCTTTGCAATATTTTCGATCGCCGGGCGCGACGACCTGTTTCGGTGGCGATCGCGGCCGAATAGAAATCGGCTCGCCCGCATCTCCCCAACTCCGTTCGGGCTGAGCCTGTCGAAGCCTTCTCCTGTCCTTTGCAAAAGCAAGTGAAGGAATGGGCTTCGACGGGCTCAGCCCGAACGGATACTGAACTCCTCCACCGCAACCTCGTCGCGCCTCAACAAATCCCGTACCGGAACGAAGGCCCCACAGGCGCGCTTATCCTTCGCTCCGGCAGAGGAAAGTGAATGATCCGCTACGTCGACGACAGCGCGCCCGGCATCACCCGCAAGCGCCAGGGCCGCTACTGGCAATATTTCGCGGCCGACGGCAGCCGGATCACCGACCGGGAGGAGATCGATCGCCTGAACGGCGTCGGCATGCCGCCGGCCTATGAGAAATGCTGGTTCTGCCCGGATCCCGTCGGGCATATTCAGGCGGTCGGATGGGACGCGCGCGGCCGCAAGCAATATCGCTACCACCCGCTGTTCCGCGAGCAGCAGGAGACCAAAAAATACGAGCGTCTCGCCCGCTTCGGCGAGGCGCTGCCAAAGCTCAGGCAGCGGCTCGAGGAAGACCTGACCGGCAAGCCGACCGCGAAGGAGACGGTGCTCGCCGCCGTGGTCCGCCTCATCGACGAAACTCGGATGCGGGTGGGCAATGAGGAATATGCCAAGGAGAACAAGAGCTTCGGCGCCACCACCTTGCGCAACCGCCATGCCAAGGTGGAACGCGGCAAGCTCAAGATCAGCTATACCGGCAAGCACGGCATCAAACGAACCGTGACGATCACCGATCGCAACCTGCTCCGCATCGCCAAGAAGACGCAGGATCTGCCGGGGCAGAATTTATTCGAATATGTCACCGGCGAGGGCGATGTCTGCGCGGTCACGTCGAGCGACGTCAACGCCTACATCAAGGAGGCGATGGGCGAGGACTTCACCGCCAAGGATTTCCGCACCTGGGGCGCCAGCACGATTGCCTTCGAGGAGATGATCCGCCGCGTCGACGAGAAGGGCAGCGTCAAGCTGAAGAGCGTGATGGAACCGGTCGCCGAGGCACTCGGCAATACTCCGGCGATCAGCCGCAAATCCTATGTCCACCCGGCGCTGATCGAGGCGGCCAAGGATGCCGGCGCGATCGGCGAGCGCAAGCTGCCCCGATCAAGCAAATACCTGTCCGCCGCCGAGCGCGGGCTGATCGAGTTCCTCGACGCTCTGCCCGAAGAGGCCGCCAAGGTCGAAGCGAAGGTGGCCAAGCGCGCCCGATCCAAGGGCAAGAGCAAGGCGGCGGCCGAGGCCGAAATCGCCGCCGAGACCAGCAAGAAGGTAAAGGCCGAGGCGGCGTAGCACCGCCTTTCCGGGGCCTGCGTTCATCCGAGCGTCATGCGGCCCCGACCATGGCCGCCTACCGCGTCGGTGCGCCGCTTCGACGCGACACGGCAACGAAGCGTGCCTCGTCCCGTTCAGCCTTCGAAACCGCATCCGGACCAGAATGAGCAACAACAGCATTTCCGTCGCCGACGCCGCGCAGAACCTATCCGAGAAGACCGGCGCAATCGCCACCGAAGCGCAAGGCTGGATCGCCAATAACGGGCTCAACATCCTGATCGCCTCTGCGGTCGGCGTGGTGATCGCGCTGGCCCTGCTCGGGATCCGCGCGCTCGGCTGCCGGATGGTCGGCCGAGTGACGCCGGGAACCGATCCCCGCTGGCCGATCCTGTTCGCACGGGTGATCGCCAAGACCAGCCTGTTCTTCATCATCCTCGTCTCGGCCCAACTCGTCGCCGAACATGCCGAGACTCCGCCGGCAATCCTGCAGGCGATCAACTTCCTGTTCGTCATCGCCGCGACGCTGCAGGCGGCGATCTGGGCCCGCGAGCTGATCCTTGGCTACATCCAGCACCGTGCCGGCGCCGACGACGGCCACGGCACGCTCTCGTCCGCGATGGGCATCGTCCGCCTGCTCGTCACCGTCGCCCTCTTCGCGGTGGCGATCGTCGTCATCCTCGACAATCTTGGCGTCAACGTCACCGGCCTGATCGCCGGTCTCGGCATCGGCGGCATCGCCATCGGTCTTGCCGCCCAGGGCATCTTCTCCGATCTGTTTGCGGCGCTTTCGATCATCTTCGATCGGCCGTTCCGCCGTGGGGACATGATCACCTTTGGCACGTTCACCGGCAGGGTCGAGAAGATCGGCCTCAAGAGCACCCGGATCCGTGCGCTCAACGGCGAGTTGGTGGTGGTCTCCAACACCAATCTGCTCAACATGCAGTTGCAGAATTTCGCGCCGCTGCAGCAGCGCCGTGCGCTCATGACGTTCGGCACGACCTACCAGATCGCCCCCGATCTCATCCCGCAGCTCGGCGAAGAGCTGAAGGCGATCGTCGAGAAGCAGCCGAACGCGACCTTCGACCGCTGCCACGCCTTCCAGTTCGGCGCCTCGTCGATCGATTTCGAGCTGGTCTTTCACGTGGAAGGCACGGAGTTCACCGCCTTCGCCGACGTCCGCCAGGCCGTGATGGTCGAGATGATGCGTCGCTTCGCCGAGCTTGGCGTGGAATTCGCCTATCCGACCCAGGTCACCTTCACCGCCGCACCGGACGGCCGGATGGTGATGCCCTACCCGCACGTGAAGATGCTCGCGGAAGGGGAGTGCGGGAACGAAGGGCAAGACGAAGTCCCCCGGGCCCGTGCCAGCGGGAACGGCCACGGCTGACCCTCCAGATCCGCGCTTTCGGCCGTGAGCGCCCTGACGTGTGCGGCGATCCTTCGAGCGCCTCAGACACGGTAACGGCACCGGATACGCGCTTGCGGCGTTAGGCTCGAGGATGGAGAGACTCGCCCGCCACTGGACCTGGTTCGCACCGCTTCTTGCGTGGGCAATGATCGCGGGCGGCAAATCGCTGCCCGCGTGGCTGCTGGCGGCGGCCCTGATCCTGACCGTGCTCGCGGCCGTTCATCATGCCGAGCTCGTCGCCCACAAGGTCGGCGAGCCGTTCGGCACCCTGATCCTGGCGATCGCGGTGACGGTTATCGAACTCGGCCTGATCGTGACCTTGATGGCGGCGGCCGGCCCGGCCGCGGCGACCCTCGCTCGCGACACGGTGTTCGCCGCAGTGATGATCATCCTCAACGGCCTGGTCGGGCTCTGCATCCTGATCGGCGCGCTTCGCCACCGCGAGCAGAGTTTCCAGCAGACCGGAGTGAGCGCCTCGCTAGCGACCCTGTGCGCGCTGACCACCCTCACCCTCGTGCTGCCCAACTTCACGATCGCCCAGCCCGGGCCGGTCTACGCTCCCTCCCAGCTCGCCTTCGTCGCGATCGTATCCTTCCTGCTCTATCTGACCTTCGTGGCGGTGCAGACCGTTCGTCACCGCGATTATTTTCTGCCGACCCGGGATCGCGCCGCCGATCCCGCCGCCCATGCCGATCCGCCATCGAACCGCGACACCGCGATGTCCGCCGCTCTGCTGCTGCTCTGCCTGGGCGGCGTGGTCCTGCTCGCCAAAAGCCTCGCGACTCCGATCGAGAATGCGGTCACCGGCGCCGGTGCGCCGCGGGCGATCGTCGGCGTGATTATCGCCGCTTTGGTGCTGCTGCCCGAGGGCGTCGCCGCCACCCGGGCGGCGCTGGCGAACCGCCTCCAGACCAGCCTCAACCTCGCGCTCGGCTCCGCCCTGGCGACGATCGGCCTCACCATTCCCGCCGTTGCCGGGCTGTCGCTTGCAGCCGGCCTGCCGATCGCCCTCGGCCTCGACCCCAAGAGCATCGTCCTGCTCTTCCTGACCCTGATCGTCGCCACCCTTTCGCTCGGCACCGGCCGGACCACCATCCTTCAGGGCGCCGTCCACCTCGTCATCCTTGGAGTCTATCTGTTCACCACGATCGTGCCGTGACCAATCGGCCGAACCAGGAGATGCGGGGCCAGCCACGCGATCGACCGTATTCACCGTAAATACGGTCGATTTCCGCAGCGGCGGGAAGAGCCGAGCCGGTCCGCAGGACAGCCGGGCTTGTTCTTGTCCAGTCCTCCACCTTCAAGCAAGGGCGGTACCCCGTGGTGGAGGAATCACGCCACGCACCATCGACAGGCGCATGGGCATGTAATGGAACGTAACATGAACATCGATCAAGGTCAACGTTCACGCAGATTTCAGCCACGCCGTGCCGGCGGCGCCTCGGCGAAATTGACACTCGGCGTGCCCCGTCTCTAACGCGCGGCGATGGCCACCCTCCCTACCCCCTCGGGCAAGCGCGCCGCACGCCGCGAGGACATGAGAAGCCGGATCGAAGCCGCCTTGCTGGACGGCTTTGCCAGCGGAGAGCCGGCGAGGCTCGGCCATGACGCACTTGCCGAGGCGGCCGGCGTGTCGCGGCGCACCGTGTACCGTTACTTCCCGGACAAGGATGCGCTGATGAAGGCGCTATGGAACCGCCTTGCGAGCGCGATCGCTCCCGCTGCCTGGCCGGAGAGCGGACCCGACGTCCTCGCCCGCCTGCCCGGCCTCTTCGCGGGCTTCGACGCCAATGCGCCGACGATGATCGTCGCCATGGCGAGCGCGCAGGGCCGCGCGATGCGCAACGCCATGACGTCCGAACGCAGCACTGCCTGGCGCGCGGCGCTGGCCAAGGAGACCGAAGCGCTCGCCGAACCGGATCGGACGATGGCGATTGCGGTCATCCAGTATCTCGGTGCCGGCTTCGCGTGGAGCGAGATGCGAGACCAATGGGGCCTCGACGGCGCGGCCAGCGCTGCCGCCTGCGGCTGGGCGATCCGGACTCTGCTAAAGGACCTTGCATCACGGGGCGAACGACCGTTGGCCCACGCGGACTGAGTTCCTCAAGCCCGCGCGGCATACTCCTCGAGGCGCGCGACGAGCGCGGCCTTCTCGGCCTCGGGGAGGAACGAGCCGAGGAACGAATTGCGGGCCAGCGTGACGAGCGCGTCGCGCCCCAGCCCGCGTGCTTCCGCGGCAGCGCGGTAATTGTCGTTGACGTAGCCGCCGAAATAGGCGGGATCGTCGGAGTTGATCGTCACCCGCAGCCCCTCGTCCAGCATGCGATCGATCGGATGCTCCTCCATCGTGCCGACCACACACAGTTTCAGGTTGGAGAGCGGACAGACGGTCAATGTCATCTGCTCGCGCACCAGGCGTTCGACCAGCGCCGGATCCTCGAGCGAGCGGTTGCCGTGATCGAGCCGATCGACCTGCAGAACGTCGAGCGCCTGATGGACGTAATCGGGCGGGCCCTCCTCGCCGGCATGGGCGACGCGCTTCAGGCCGCAAGCGGCGGCCGCCGCGAACACCCGGGCGAACTTTTCGGGCGGATGGCCGAGTTCGGAGCTGTCGAGGCCCACCGCCTCGATCCGGTGGAGCCATGGCTGCGCGGCCTCGAGGGTCGCGAAGGCGGCAGCCTCGTCGAGATGGCGGAGGAAGCAGAGGATAAGCCTGGAGGTGATGCCATGGCGCGCTTGCGCCGCATCCATGGCCGCGGTGAGCCCGCGCATCACCACGTCGAAGCCGATGCCGCGATCGGTGTGGGTCTGCGGATCGAAGAAGATTTCGGCATGCACGACGCCGTCGGCAGCCGCCCGATCGAAATAGGCGGCGGCGAGGTCGCGGAAATCCGCCTCGGTGCGGAGCACGTCTGCGCCGCGATAATAGATGTCCAGGAAATCCTGCAGGTTGGAAAATTGGTAGGCGGCGCAAACCGCCTCGACGCTGTCGAACGGGATCTCCACCCGATTGCGCTGGGCAAGCGCGAACATCAGTTCGGGCTCGAGGCTTCCCTCGATGTGCATGTGGAGTTCGGCCTTGGGCAGGCGAGCGATGAAGTCGGACAGATCGGTCATCGTTCGAGCCTAAAGCATGCGGCGCAACACTGGCTACCGCCTTTCGTCTATGTCCAGCCCGGAGCCGGAACAATGGCGGGGCGACGGTGTAGTAGAGACGCTCGCAACAGGAGGTCCGCCGCATGGAAAACCCGCCCCCGCAATCCACCGCACGGATCTTCGGCCATCCGCTTCACCCGATGCTGATCCCGTTCCCGATGGTCTCCTTCATCGGCGCGTTCGCCGCCGACATCGCCTATTGGCGCTCGGCCAATCTGTTCTGGCTCAACATGGCGAGCTGGCTGCTCGCCGCCGGCCTTCTGTTCGGGGCGCTCGCCGCCGCGACCGGACTGACCGACTATCTCGCCAACAAGCGCATTCGCGCGCTGCGCCCGGCGACGCCGCACATGCTGCTCAACATCGCGGTGATGGTGATCGGGCTGGTCAACGTGTTCGTTCACAATCGCGATGGCTGGACCGCGGTAGTTCCGACCGGGCTTATTCTCTCCACGATCACGGTGCTGCTGCTGGGCGTGAGCGCGTGGCTGGGCGGCTCGCTCGTCTACAAGCATGGCGTCGGGGTGCGGCCATGAAGCGGCTGCTGCTCGCGGGTGCCGCGTTGCTCGCGCTGGCCGGTTGCGGCGAACAGACGATCGATCCGCAGAGCCAGCTTGGCCCGAACCCGCAGCTTCCCGAGCCGCGGCAGGCTCTGCTGCCGGCGATGCGGATCGCGGAAGTGGTCGGCTGGAAGCAGAACGAAGCGCCGACGGTGCCGAGCGGGCTCGCCATCCGTCAGGTCGCCACCGGCCTGTCCAATCCGCGCAACCTCATCGCTTTGCCCAATGGCGACATCCTGGTGGTCGAATCGCGCAAGCAAGGCGCGGAACCGGTGACCCGGCCCAAAGGCATCATTGTCGGCCTGGTGATGTCGAAAGCGCATGGCGAAAAGGGCACGCCGCCGCCGAGCAATCGTGTGACCCTGCTGCGCGACGCCAATGCCGACGGCGTTCCCGAGCTCAAGACGGTGCTGCTCGAGAATCTGAATGCGCCGTTTGGCATCGTCTTCGTCGACAACGCGCTCTACGTCGCCAATACCGACGCGATCGTGCGTTATCCGTATGTGCCCGGCCAGACCCGGATCACCGCCCCCGGACAGCGTCTCACCGATCTTCCAGCCGGGGAGATCAACCATCATTGGACGAAGAGTCTTGCCGCCAGCCCTGACGGCGCCAGCCTCTATGTCGGCATCGGCTCCAACAGCAACGCGATGGAGAACGGCGCCGAGGCGGAGCGCGACCGGGCGATGATCTGGGAAGTCGACCGCGCAACCGGCCGACACCGTGTCTATGCCAGCGGTCTTCGCAACCCCAACGGCCTGACCTTCTACCCCGGCAGCAACATCTTGTGGGCCGTGATCAACGAGCGCGACGAGCTCGGCCCCGATCTCGTGCCCGATTATCTCACCTCGGTGCGGCCCGGCGCCTTCTACGGCTGGCCCTATTCCTATTACGGAAAGCATCTCGATCCGCGGGTGAAGCCGGAGCAGCCCGCTCTCGTCGCCCGCGCGATCCCGCCCGATTATTCGCTCGGCTCGCACGTCGCGCCGCTCGGCCTCGCCTTCGGCGCCGGTGGAAGCCTTGGCGGACGCTTCGCCGGCGGCGCCTTCGTCGGCGAGCATGGCAGCTGGAACCGGGATCATTATGCCGGCTACAAGGTCGTCTTCATCCCGTTCCAGGCCGGACGGCCCGCCGGCAAGCCGGTGGACGTCGTCACCGACTTCCTCAACGCCGACGGGCAGGCACGCGGACGGCCGGTCGGCCTGGCGCTCGACCGCACCGGCGCGCTGCTGATCGCCGACGATGTCGGCAACAGCGTCTGGCGGGTCACCGCGACGGGAGGCTAGCCCGAACGGGGCGCACGGAGACGTGTCGCGAAAGCGCAACATCATCGGCGTAGACCTTCGGCAAGCCGGAGGAGTGGTCGATGCGCCCGAGAGAAGTCGCCGCAGGCGTGTTCGAGATAGCGATGCTGACCTCGGCGCTGCTGCTGTTCCTCGGCCTCGCCGTCATCGGCGTCGGGCTCGGCTGGATCCGCTCAGGCGGTGGCGGCGAGGCCCGGACGGAAATCCGCACCGGCCTTTAGCGGCACCAGCGCCGAGACGAACTGCCCGGCGCTCGCCGACCAGCTGAACCGTCGGCCGAAAGCGGCGCAGGCAGCGCGATCACGAGTCAGCGCCGCGGCGATGGCGTCGTCGAGATCCTCGCGCATCGCGCCGACGCTCTCGTCTAGCACGTCCGCCGGGCCCGGTACCGGAAAGGCGGCAATGGGGGTGCCGCAGGCGAGCGCCTCGATCATCCCCAGGCCGAACGTGTCGGTACGGCTGGGGAAGACGAGCGCGTCGGCGCTGGCATAAAGCGACGCGAGCTCGGCGCCTTGACGGGCGCCGAGAAAGGCGACGTCGGGATATTTGCACTTGAGCGCGGCGAGCAGGGGCCCGTCGCCAACGACGATCTTGCTGCCGGCGTGGCGCGCGCGCAGGAAGGCCTCGACATTCTTCTCGACGGCGAGGCGGCCGACATGCAGCAGGATCGGTCCTGGCAGCCGCTGCAGCCGCGGATGCACCGGTGCATCGGGCCCGAAGCAGGACAGGTCGACGCCGCGGCTCCACAATCGTGTCTGGCCGAGGCCCTGCCGATCGAGTTGCACGGCGACGGCCCGGGTCGACACCAGGATGGCGGCGGCAGGACGGTGGAAGCGGCGGATGAACGGCCAGAAGGCGGCCGCCGGCAAGCGCGTGCGCCGCGCCAGATAGTCCGGGAATTGGGTGTGGTAGGCCGTAGTGAACGGATGGCCGCGGCGCAGGCACCAGCGCCGCGCTGCAAGGCCCAGCGGTCCTTCGGTGGCGATGTGGATCGCCTCCGGTGCGAATGCCTCGATCCTTCTGCCGATCGCGGCAGCGCCGGCGAGCGCAAGCCGTATCTCCGGATAGGTCGGGCATGGCAGCGAACGGAAGAGATCGGGCGCGATCAGGCCGACGACATGCCCCATCTGCTGAAGAGCGTCGCGGGTCGCCTGCAGGGTGCGCACCACGCCGTTGACCTGGGGTGCCCAGGCATCGGTGACAATCAGAATGCGCATCAGGCGGCCGCCTTCAGCCCCGCTTCGCGGCCGCGCGCCGCAATCTCGTCGGCCCAGTGGAGGATTTCCATCCGGCCATCGTCATGTTCGACGAGCGCGGTGCAGCTTTCGACCCAGTCGCCGTCATTATAGTAAGCGACGCCGCCGAACGTCCGGGCTTCGGCAGTGTGGATGTGCCCGCAGACGACGCCGTCGACCTGCTGGACCGAGGCCGCATGGGCGACGGTTTCCTCAAAACGCGAGATGAAGGCAACCGCGTCCTTGACCTTGTGCTTGGCGTGCTTCGACAGCGACCAATAAGGCAGATCGAAGCGGCGGCGCACCGCATTCACCACCACGTTGAGCTAGAGGAGGAAGGTGTAGGCGGCGTCGCCGAGGAAGGCGAGCCACGGCTGCGCCATGACCACCGCGTCGAATTCGTCGCCATGCAGGACGAGCAGGCGCCGGCCATCGGCGGTGACGTGGACCGCGCGGCGGCGGATCTGCACGCCGCCGAAGCTGGTGCCGGCGAACTGGCGGAACATCTGGTCGTGATTGCCGGGAATGTAGACGACCTCGGTGCCGCGCTTGGCCCGCTTCATCACCCGCCGGACGATCGCATTGTGGCGCTCGGGCCAGTAGAAGCGCTTCTTCAGCCGCCAGCCGTCGATGATGTCGCCGACCAGGTACAGCTTGTCGCTGTCGACATGGTCGAGAAAGTCGATCAGCAGCCGATCGTTACAGCCGCGGGTGCCGAGATGGACGTCGGAGATCCAGATCGTGCGATAGCGGCGGCGCGGCGCGCCGGACGGCCCGAAGGTCCGATCGACTTTGGCGAGGCGCTTGCGCAAGTCCGTCACCGGACGAAGCGCCGGATCTTCGCTGTCCCGAGGCTGCATGTCGTTCCCCTGTGCAGTTGGGCCCTTATCTCCGCTTATTGTGACAATTCGAATCGTGCTTCCGACGGCGGCGATGCAGGTCGCCTCGCCCTGTCACCCGAAAGAGTTCACCGGCCTTCCTGGAAAACGGGCGTGCGAGTCGGCCGTCTCGTGCCCGTATCGGCACAAAAGCCGGCAAAAAGCGCGGATCGGCACCGTAGAGTCACGGTATTCCGTCTCCGCAGGAGACGCTTCTCTCCCCTGCGGCCGTTCAAAGGCTTGATTTTCGCTGCCAAATCACCAATTGGGACTTGCCGTGCACCTCCTCCTCGCACGGTGCGTTCCCCCAACAGCCGATAGGCAGACATGGCCATTCTCACTTGCCCGCCCGATTTCGCGGATCACGCCCCTGTTAAGACCAACCGGCAGCTCGCCGAGAAATATGGGGTCGGCGAAAAAACCATCACGCGATGGCGCAAGGAGACCGGCTGCACCGCGACCATCCGCCCGTTCGCCAGCGCCGCTCTGCCCAAGCAGCACGTGCCGTCGATCAGCCCCGGCGTTGCGAGTGAAGCCGCGCAGTTCCTGCGCAAGACCTATCGCCCGGTCTATCACCGGATCATCGAGGGCAAGGAATTCCGCGGCCAATATGTCGTCGGGACCCAGGTCCTGACCGAGGAAGAGGTCGTCAGCCTCGCCGAGGAAAAGGGTTTCCAGCGCTACAACCGCCTGTTCGACATCGCCAGCTGATCGCGCTGCGCCGTACCGGCGCACGTTCAGCCGACATCGACATCCCTCCAGCCTGGCGCGGCCTCCCGCGCCAGGCTGGAGGCGCATGAAGATAGCCTCCGGCTCGTCACCCGTCCGTCATCCGATTGTCGCCGCACCGTCATCCCTGCCGCCTAGGGCGCGTCGAAACGGATGCGGGGAACGGACATGCGGATCGATCTTCTTTGCGGCGCGGCAATCGTCGCCACGGCCGGCGGACCGGCGTTGGCGCAGCAGGCGGAGACTGCTCCGGCGGAGGACGCGATCGTCGTCACCGGGCAGCGGGCGCAACAGGCGCGATCGATCGCGCTGAAGCGGGACGCACTCGGCATCACCGACGTGGCCTCAGCCGACGAGATCGGTCAGCTGCCGGACCGCAACGTTGCCGAAGTGGTAGAGCGCCTGCCCGGCGTCGGCGTTCAATATGACCAGGGCGAAGGCCGCTACGTCGCGGTGCGCGGCGTGCCGTCCGATCTCAATTCCTACACGGTCAACGGCTTCGAGATCGGCAATCCCGACGGCAACACCCGGCGCCTGCCGCTCGACGTCATTTCGGGCCAGCTGCTCAACCGGGTCGAGGTGTCCAAGCTCAAGACCGCCGACCAGGAGGGCCAGGGACTCGGCGCGACGATCAATCTCGTCACCCAGACGGCCTTCGACTTTCGCGCGCCGTTCGCGCTTCAGGCCAATGTTCAGGCCGGCTATCAGGAATTGAACGACAAGGTTCCGGTCCGCGGCGATCTCAGCGTCGGCGGCCGCTTCGGCGCCGACCGGCAATTCGGCCTGCTGCTCGGCGGAAGCTATTCGAAGCGCGATTTCCAGAGCTTCGGCCTCTATCCGGACGATTGGGCACCGGTCGCCGGCGCCACGCGCGGCGGGCTTCCGATCAACCTCAAATATACCGACTATCGTCTGGAGCGAGAGCGGATCGGCGCCACCGGATCATTCGACTGGCGGCCGAGCGACGATCATCAATTCCATGTCCGCGGGATCTACAGCCGATTCACCGAAGACGAATATCGCCAGCGTTACCGGCTCGACTTCGCCGACGGCGGCCAGGCGCTGGTGGCCAGCGGCGCGCTGGTGCTCGCGCCCGATGGGCTCAGCGGCAGCTCCACCGCAACCGCGCAGCGCTCCGATCTCCGGCTCGAATATAAGGAGAAATCGGTGCTCGCAGGCATGATCGGCGGGACCAGCCGCTTCGGCCCCTGGACCCTCGATTACGGCGCGTCGCGGACCCACAACGAAGTCATCGAGCCAAATCAGCTCTGGCAGTTCCGCAACGCGTCCGCTATCGGCGCGGTCGATTTCGATTTCAGCGACAGGTTGTTCACCGCGGCGCCGCGCATACCGGTCGGCGCCTCCAACCTCCAGTTCCGCCAATATACAGCGCAAGACGAACGCGGCGAGGAAGATATCTGGGCGTTCCGCGCGGATGCCAGGCGCGCGCTCGCGCTGGGGGCGGAGAGCTTCGTCAAATTCGGCGCCAAATATCGGACGACCGACAAGAGCTTCGACGTCGCCAACGACATCTACAATCGGGGCACGACCGCGAACCGGTTCACCCTGGTCGGGCTCGCCGGCCCGGCTGCGGACGTCCGCGTCGGCGGCGGCCGTACCTACGTCATCGCTCCGACCATCGATGCCGACCTGATCCGCGCCTTCACCGACGGGAGGCTCGGATCCGCCCAGTTCGTCCGCGACGACGCGGCAAGCCTCGTCAACCAGACGGTGTCCGATCTCGAACTCGAGGAGGACGTGCTGGCCGGCTACGCCATGGCGGACCTCGATCTCGGAGCCATCGCGCTCACCGCCGGCCTGCGCGTGGAGCGTACCAGCCTCGACATTGCCGGCTTTCAGCTTGCCGGCGCTACCGTGCTGCCGGTCTCCCAACAGAGTGATTATACCAACTGGCTGCCGAGCCTCATCCTCCGTATCGCTCCGGCGGACGATGTGGTCGTCAGGCTCGGTTACAGCCGCAGCGTCGGCCGGCCGAGCTACGCCAGCCTTTCGCCCGGCGGACAGATCGTCGCCGAGGGCGACGAGGCCGACGTATCGCTCGGCAACCCGACGCTCCGCCCCTATGTCGCGGACTCGCTCGATGCCACCGGCGAGTGGTATTTCGCGCCAGGCGGCCTGCTCAGCCTTGGCGCCTTCGCCAAGTTCATCAGGAACCCGATTTTCAGCGCCACCTTCCAGACCGACAATGGCAGCGTCGGCGGGGCCGATTATGATCGGATCACCTTCACCCAGCCGCAAAATGGCGAGAGCGCCGACATCATCGGGCTCGAGGCGTCCTATCAGCAGCAATTCAGCTTCCTGCCGGGGCTGCTTTCCGGCTTCGGCGTCAATCTCAACGTCACCCTGCTCGATTCGACGTTGCGGGTTCCCGGCACGACCGGAGCGGACCGAACCACCGGCTTCCCCGAGCAATCCGATCTGCTCTGGGGCGCCCAGCTCTTCTACCAGAAGGGTCCGATCGAGGCTTCGCTCGCTTACCACCATACCGGCCGGGCGCTGATCGCGGCGGATGCCGATCCGAACGCCGATCAGTATAATGACGATCTTCGCCGTCTCGATGCAAAGCTGAGCGTCGCCGTGACCGACCGATTCACCCTGTTCTTCGAAGGCCAGAACCTCACCGACGAACCGACCCGCCAATATCAGGGCGGACACCGGGACTGGGTGATCCAGAACGAGCGCTACGGCCGCACCTTCTGGGCCGGCGTGTCGGCGCATTTCTGATGCTGGCCGCCGCCATCGCGCTGATGCTTGCGCCCGCGGCACTGCCGCCGGCTCGCGAGGAAATGCGCCTGCCGGCCGAGGAGGCGCGCCAGGGCGTCGCGGCCGACGCGCGGTTCGTCTATGCGATCTCGAACGCCCAGATCGGCAAGTACGATCGGCGCAGCGGCAAGCGGGTGACCGGCTGGACGGGCGACCCCGCGCAGTTCATCCACATGAACAGCTGCACGATCGTCGCCAGGGCGCTGGTCTGCGCCGCGTCAAACTATCCCGACGTGCCGATGGCGAGCTCGATCGAATGGTTCGATCTGGCCAGCCTGCGCCACATCAAGAGCCGCAGCCTGGGGCCCGGCCGCGGATCGCTGACCTGGCTCGAATGGCATGACGGCAGCTGGTGGGCCTGCTTCGCCAATTACGACGACAAGGGCGCGGATGCCGGCCGCGACCATCGCGCGACCACGCTCGTCCGCTTCGACCGCAACTTCGTCGAGCAGGGCGCCTGGCTGTTCCCGAAGACCGTGCTCGCGCTTTTTGCGCCCTATTCCTCGTCCGGCGGGGCGTGGGGCAAGGACGGCCTGCTCTACGTCACCGGCCACGACCGTCCCGAACTGTACGCGCTACAACTGCCCAAGGCGGGCTCGCGGCTCGAACATGTCGCGACGATCCCGATCCCGACGCCCGGCCAGGCGATCCAGTGGGATCGATCGGACCCGACCCTGCTCTGGTCGCTCGATCGCGGGCGCAAGGCGCTGGTGGCGAGCCGGGTGAGTGTCGGCAAGTGAGCATCAAAACCCCAGGGACCCGTTCGGCTGAGCTCGTCGAAGCCCTTCCCTTTCCGTTGGGGAACAAGGTGAAGGCGTGGGCTTCGACAGGCTCAGCCCGAACGGGCCTCGGGGGTGAGGGCGATTCTCGTTCGCCTGCCCGGGCGCAGCGTTGAATCAAACTATCAAAGAACGCTCCATCGCTAGACAGCCGTTCGGGGTGAGCCTGTCGAACCCCTCCCGTTTCCTGGCCCCAAGCAACAAGAAGGAGTGGGCTTCGACGGGCTCAGCCCGAACGGGTTAGAACGGATCGCAGGCCACCCGCATTCCGGGCGCAGTGGAGGCGCCGGTCCCCTTACTTCACCATCACCGCGCTTTGATCGACGGGGACGACCGGCAGCCAGACCGCACTGGCATTGCTGCCGCCGCGTTCCAGGGTGATGGTGGCCTTGCGATAGTCGGCCGGCTTGGCGAGGAAGATGTTGGGCACATAGGTCTGCGGGTTGCGGTCATAGACCGGGAACAGGCTCGACTGGACCTGGATCATGATCCGGTGGCCGGGCTGGAAGACGTGGTTCACCGTCGGCAGCCGGAAATGATAGCGCTGGACCTTGCCGGTCGGAATCGCGCTGGGCTTCTCGAAGCTGTTCCGATAGCGACCCCGGAAGATGTCGAGGCTGATCGGCAACTGGAAGCCGCCCATCTTCGGATCGGTGGCCACTTCGTCCGGATAGACGTCGATCACCTTGACCACGAAATCGGCGTCGGTGCCGGTCGTCCTGGCGAACAGATCGGCGATCGGCGCGCCCGACACGCGCACCGGCGCTGTCAGCACCTCCGTCTGATAGGTCATCACGTCGGTACGGCCGTCGGCGAAGCGCTGGTCGGTGACCAGATACTCGCCCCAGCGCCCATCGCCGAAATTGACCGGGCGCGGCAGGTGGGGGACCGGCTTGGCGGGATCGGAGACGTAGCTGTCCTGACCCGCTTGGGCGCGTTCGAAGCCGAGACCGCCCTCGGCCTGCAAATAGATCGGCTTCAGCGGTGCCTGGCACCCCTGTTCGCAGGCGAGCGGCCAGGTGGTCAGGCGATCCCACTTGTTCTCGCCGGTATTGTAGATGGTCGCGGCGGGCATCGGCGCGGGCGGGCCATCCTTCAGATATTGATTGAAGAAGGGCAGCACCATCTGCTCGCGAAATTGGGCGGCGGTGTCCCCTTCCCACTGGAACACGCCGAGCGAGCGGCCGTCGCGATTGACCTGGCTGTGCCGCCATGGCCCCATCACCAGGAAGTTGTTGCCGGTCTTGCCCTTGGCCTTGAGCGCCTCCCAGGTGGTGATCGCCCCGTACATGTCCTCCTGATCCCACAGCCCCTGTTCCCACAGGGTCGGCACGTTCGACGGATTGGCGGCGACCATCTTGTCGAGCGCCTGGCCCTGCCAGAAAGCATCGTAGGCAGGATGATCGACCATGCGCTGCCAGAAGGGCAGTTGATCGTAACCCGATTTCTTCGCCCAGGCGCCGGCGGAGCCGACCCGGCGGAAATTGTCGTAATCGTCATAACCGCCGGTCGGCGGCGCCTTGCCTTCGCCCTTGTAGCCGGTCTGCGCGCCCAGCCAGGCGATGTTGGCGAGACGGAAGGCGCCGTAATGGAACCAGTCGTCGCCCATCCAGCCATCGATCATCGGGCTCTCCGGTGCCGCGACCTTGAGCGCCGGATGCGGCTTCAGCAGCGCGTTGACGACGGTAAAGCCTTCGTAGGAGGAGCCGATCATGCCGACGCGGCCGTTCGATTCGGGCAGGTTCGCCTTGTTGACGAGCCAATCGATCGTGTCCCAGGCGTCGGTGACATGATCGACCTTGGTCTGGTTGAGTGGCCCGATGACCGGCCGGGTGACGACGTAGTCGCCCTCGGAGCCGTACTTGCCGCGAATGTCCTGATAGACCCTGATGTAGCCGGCCTTGACGAACATTTCGTCGGCGAGCGGCAGGGTCGAGAGGATGCTGGGACTGTCCATCCGCTTCGCCCGGCCGGCCGCATTGTAGGGCGTCCGGGTGAGCACGATCGGCGCGTCGGTCAGGCCCTTTGGGAAGACGATGACGGTGAACAGCTTCGTCCCGTCGCGCATCGGGATCATCACCTCGCGCTTGACGTAATCGCGATCCTCGCTCGGCGGAGTGAACTTGGCCGGGATGTCGCCAGCCGGGCTCGCCGGAACAGTGGTCTGGCCGAAGGCGGTCGCGGTGGTGAGCGCGAGGGAGGCAAGCAGGACCAGCTTCAATGTCATTGGGGACTCCGCGAGAGAGGATGCGTCAGCCTAGGCGCGGTGGGTTGCGCCGCGCAACCTTGGTGCTGGTGATACGCCCTGCACGGACGAACATCACGCCCAACGCTTTTCACAACATCGCCGATGCGATAATCTGCGACTAGGGCGGCGTTCCTGGGGGAGGCGCAGATGGACTTCTGGATCGGGTTCCTTGTGGGCGCCGCGACCATGAACTGGGCGCTTTCCAGCCTGATCGAATGGGCGCTGTTCCGACGCATCCTCGATGATCCGAGGACGGGTATGGTCGCGGCCTCCAGTGTCGCGACGGTGATCCTGTTCTTCCTCTATCTTCCAAGCATCGCTCGTGGTCGCGGCCCGGCATCGGGCGCCTTCGTGATCATCCTGACCGGTATCCTCGTCGCTGTGGCCCGCTTGCTGTCTTACCGCACCCGCAAGGCCGCTGAGGACGTGTCGGAACCACCCGGTATCGAAGACGTGTTCCGCTGACCCTACAAGAAGTCAGCCCGACAGCCACCTGCGCAGCAGGGCACTCGTTTCCGCGGGCCGCTCGAGCGCCGGCAAATGACCGCATTGCTCGAACAGGTGGAAGGTCGACCCCGCAACCGCGGCGTTGATCTCGCAAGATTGTTCCGGTGGCGTCAACATATCGGCGTCGCCGACTGCGACCAGGGTCGGTACCCGGATCGTGGCCAGCCCGGGACGGCTGTCCGAGCGACCGAGGATTGCCTGCTGCTGGCGGAGAAAGGCAGCGCCGCCGACGCGCTTTGCCATCGCCGTCACCGTCTCCCCGACCTCGCTGCCGATCCGACTGGGATGGATCAGCTGAGGCAGGAGCCGCGAGGTCACGCCGATGAAGCGGCCGTGCTTCAGCGACTCGATGCCGCCGCGTCGGGCGGCCACGCGCGCCGGATCATCGGGCGCGGCGCTCGTCGAGAACAACGCCAGGCGCTCCACCCGCGCGGGCGCCTGACGGAGGATTTCGAACGCCACATAGCCGCCCATCGACAGGCCGGCGAGCGCGAAGACGGGCGGCGCGGCGGCGAGCACGCGCGCCGCCATCGCTTCGATGCTGCTGTCCAGCGTGAGATCGGGCACGATCGCCGCTGCGACATCGGCGAGATCCTGGACCTGGGCGCGCCACAAGGTCGCGTCGCAGAGCAGGCCGGGCAGCAGGATCAAAGGGGCAAGCATCCCCTGACGACAGCATCCCCGCGCACCGAGCGCAAGCGCGATCAGACGCGCGGGATGCCGAGGCCTCGCAGGGTCTCCGCAACCGCCTCGTCGAGCGGCGTGTGCGGCTCCGCGCCGAGCAGAGCGATCAGATCGGCATTGTCGAGCCGGATATCATGGTCCCAAAGCGGACGCATCTCGCCCAGTTCCCGCAGCGTCTCGTTGAACGGCGCGGCAAGGCGCAGCAGCCACCAGGGAAAGCGCCGGACCGGGAGATCGGGGCGGCCGAGAGCGGCCGCGATCGCCTGCACCATTTCGGTGCCGCTCGCATCATGATGGCCGGCGAAATGGTAGCGCGCGAACGGCGGCAGCCTCTGTTCGACATCGGCGATCCGGGCGAACGTCTCTGCAAGATCGGGCAAATAGGCCCAGGCGTGGCCGACACCGGGTCGGCCGGGATAGGAGAGCGCGCGGACCGGCTTCCCCGGCGTGACCACACCTTGCGAGAACCAGTTGTTGCCGGCGTTCGCACCGAAGAAGTCCCCGGCGCGCAGGATCGCGGTGCGCACGCCTTCCGACGCGGCCGCCTCCAGCCGTTGTTCGAGCGCGACGCGGATCCTGCCCTTGCGAGTGGCAGGATGCTGCGGCGAGCCCGGTTGCAGCAATGGCCAGGCGTCCGGACCGTAATTGTAGATGGTACCCGGCAGAAGGATACGCGCGCCCGATGCCCGCGCCGCGGCGATGCTGTTGTCGATCATCGGCAGGACGAGCTTCGCCCAGCCGCGATAGCCCGGCGGGTTGACTGCGTGGACGATGATGCGCGCACCTGCGGCGGCGCGGACGATGGCAGCGCGATCGCGCGCGTCGCCCTCGATCCATTCGAAGCCGGAATCCGGCGCGGCGGGTGCGGTGCGGGCGAAGGCACGAACCTGCCAGCCATGCCGCACCAGAGCGCGCGCCGTCTCGCCGCCGATCCCGCCGCGTGCGCCCACGATCAGCGCAACCTTGTTCTCATGCATGCTCATCTCCTTTTGGCAGGTAAGGAGATGGCCGCTGTAGAAGTTGAAGAAAATTGCCAGACTTTGATAGGCAGCCTATCACAAATTGATGAACATCGCCGCATGACCGATTGGGAGATGCACCGCACCTTCCTGTCCGTGCTCCGCGCCGGCAGCCTGAGCGGCGCGGCGCGTGCGCTGGGGCTGGTCCATCCGACGGTTCGCCGGCGCATCGAGGCGCTGGAGGCCGAGCTCGGCGCCGCTCTGTTCACCCGCGCGCCGTCGGGACTGATCCCGACCGCCACGGCCGAGCGGCTCCGCAGCCATGCCGAAGCGATGGAGCTCGCCGCCGCCGCCTTCGCCCGGGCGGCAGCCGAAGACCAGGCGCTGGCCGGGCCGGTGCGGATTTCGGCGAGCGAGGTGGTCAGCGTCGAAGTGCTGCCGCCGATCCTCGCGCCTCTCCGGGCCGCGCATCCGGCAATCCTGCTCGAACTCTCCGCCAGCAACCGAAACGAGGACCTGCTTCGCCGCGAAGCCGATATCGCCGTCCGGATGGTCGCGCCGCGGCAGGAAGCACTGGTCGCGCGGCGCATCGGAACGATTCCGCTTGGCCTGTTCGCCCGCCGCGACATGATCGGCGATCCGCCGAGGCGCCTGGAAGAGGTGATTGCACGCGGCCTGATCGGGGTCGAGCAGGACAATGCCGTCGTCCGGGCCATGCGCAAGGCCGGTCACCCGATCCGGCTGGAGGATTTCGCCCTGCGCAGCGACAGCGATCTCGTCCAGCTCGCCGCGATCCGAGCGGGGCTCGGCATCGGCATCTGCCAGGTCCGGCTCGGTGAAGCCGATCCCCGCCTCGTCCGCATCCTGCCGCAAGGCTTCCAGTTCGATCTCGACTGCTGGGTGGTGATGCACGAAGACCTGCGCTCGGTCGCTCGGGTACGCGCCGTGTTCGAGCGGCTTGTCGCCGGGCTGCTCGACCATGTCAGCGGCGCACCGTCGTGACCGGAGGCTTCACCGCGCTCGATTGGTCGATCGTCGGCGGCTACGTGCTGCTGCTCGCTTTGGCCGGTCTGCTGTCGACACGGCGGCAGCGGGATGCCGCCGATTACTTCCTGGCCGGACAGAGAGTGCCGGTCTGGCTGGTGGCCGTGTCGGTGCTGTCCACCACCCAATCGGCGGCGACCTTTCTCGGCGCGCCCGATTATTCCTTCCGCGGCGATTACACCTATCTCGCCAGCTATGCCGGGCCTCTGCTCGCGGCCTGGTTGATCTCCCGCTGGCTGATCCCGCGCCTGTACGCGCTTCGCGTCACCACCGTTTACGAGCTGCTGCGCCATCGCTTCGACGCTCGCGCGATGCGCGCAGCGGCCGGAATGTATCTGATCGGGCGGATTCTGGCGAGCGGTGCGCGCCTCTATCTGGCGGCGATCGCGGTGGCGATGATCGGTTTCGGCGAGGTCGGGCCGGGCTCGATCTTTCTGGCCTCGCTGGCTTTGATCGTGGTCGGCCTCGCCTTCACCTTCCTCGGCGGGCTGGAATCAATCGTGTGGACCGATCTCGTCCAGGTCTTGCTCTATACCGGCGCGGCGCTCGTCGTCCTGGTGCTGCTGCGGCTCGCCATCCCCGCCGACAACGGCGAGATCGTTGCGGCGCTCGCGGCGCCGGCGGACGGTGCCAGCAAGCTGCGCCTGCTCGACTGGTCGCTCGATCCGGCGGCGCCCTTTTCCGTGCTCGCGACGCTGACCGGCATCACCCTGTTGTTCTTCGCCAGCATGGGCCTGGACCAGGATACGACCCAGAGGCTGCTCGCCTGCCGCGACGCGCGCGAGGGCAGCCGCGCGCTCTATTGGTCGGTGCTGTCGGCGATCCCGGTGGTGCTGTTGTTCATGGCGATCGGATCCCTGCTCTACATCTTCTACGAGCGCCCCGATTTGATGGGCCGCAGCGCGGCCGCGGCCGGTGCGTTCCAGGGTGAGACGATCACCATCTTCATGCACTACATTCTGACCGAGCTTCCGGCCGGCCTGCGCGGCTTCGTCGCGGTCGGCATTCTGGCGGCGGCGGCGGTCAATTCGGGGCTGATCTCGATGGCGTCGGTGCTGATCGAGGATTTCTATCGACCCTGGATCTCGCGCCGTCGCACGCTCCCTGACGCGCATTTCGTGACGGCGGGGCGGATCGGAATGATCGTGCTCGGTGCCGCGCTGCTGGCGATGTCGGTGCTCTGCTATCATTGGCAGCACTATACCGACACGCCGCTGCTGACCTTCGCGCTGGCGGTGATGTCGTTCGCCTATTCCGGTCTGCTCGGCGTGTTCTTCACCGCCCTGTTCACCCGCCGCGGCTCTTCGGCCTCGGCGATGGCGGCACTCGCCACCGGGTTCGTGACGATCGTGGCGATGCAGCCTTATGTCGTCGACAGTCTCGGTCTTCCGGACGGTTGGAAGGCCATGGCGTTTCCGTTCCAGCTGTGCCTGGGAACGGCGGTGGCGTTCGTGACCTGCGCCGTCGCCCCCGGAATCAGTCGAAACGAAAGCCGCTGATCGCGGTTTGGAGCACGCGTTCGCCATAGACCCTGGCGCCCGCAATTTGCGAGGTGCCGGCGGCGACCATCAGCGGCACCAGATGTTCCTCCCGCGGATGAGACAATCGCCCGGCGGGGGCCTCCGCCCAGCCGGCGAGGGCGACGGCGCGTTCAGGGCCGGGCAGTTGCACCGCATCGGCGAGCCAGGCGTCGAAGGCTTCGGACGGCGCGGTGAAGCGGGGATCGCCATAGCCCCGCATGTTGTGGAAGCTCATCCCCGAACCCAGGATCAGCACGCCCTGTTCGCGCAGCGGCGCAAGCGCCCGTCCGGCAGCGATGTGCAGCGCGGGATCGAGGCTCCGATCGACGGACATCTCGATCATCGGGATCTCAGCCTCGGGAAAGGCGACCTTCATCGGCACGAACACGCCATGATCGAGCCCGCGTGCCGGATCGACTCCGGCTTCCAGCCCGGCACCTCGCAGCAGGGTGGCCGCGTTTGCGGCAAGCTCCGGCGCGCCCGGCACGTCGTAACGAAGCGCATAGGTGTGCGGCGGAAACCCGGAATAATCGTAGACGAGGCCCGGCCGCACGGCACCGGTAAAGGCGAAGCCCTCCGTCTCCCAATGGCCTGACACGACGATGATTGCGCTCGGCGGAGCGTCGAGGCTGGCGGGGAGAGCGCGGAGGAAGGCTGCCATGCCCGACCAGATGCCCTGCGGATCGTCCATGAAGAAGCAGGGTCCGCCGCCATGCGGCAGGAAGAAGGCGGGAAGGCTGGTCATTGGCTGTCCTGGATCGGATCGACGTCGTTCCCGCTTATGTGGGGCGTTCAGCCGCGGACGAACAGGTTCTTCAGCCAGAGCGGTCCGCTGCGCCCCGCCTGCTGCCAGTCGTCCTCCGCATCGTCCTCGTCGAAATCCCACGGATCGAGCAGCTTCAGCTTGGCGCCCTTGAACGCTGCCGTCTCTCGGGTGACGAGGGTGAGGCCGTGCTCGAGCGCGGTCGCCGCGAGCAATCCGTCGCGATCGTCGGCGATCGGCACCCTGGCGCGGCGGCGCACGATCGGGGCGTCGACCGCCAGCAGGCGCCCGGCAAAGGCGGGCAGGATCTGGTCGGCGATCCACGCGCCGATCGCCGCACCGGCCGCCTTGTCGCGTCGCGCGAGCCGCGCCGCGCCGCTCTGGAGCTCGAGCAGGCTGATGATGGAGAGGAACAGTTGCGTTCGGTCGGTGCCCGCGGCCCAACTGACCAGCCCTTCGCTGGTGCGGCGCGCTTTCGCACGGCGGAGTTCGGCAACCACCGTAGTGTCGAGCAGGTACATCAGCGGCGCCCGGGGGGACGTGGCCAGCCGCCGCGCGGCGGATCGTCGAGCGCGGCATCGAGATGATCGGACATGGCGAGCAGATCGACGATGGTCTCGCTCTGCCCGGACAGCCGCCGGAACGCCTCGATGCTGAGCAGGACATGGGTGGGGCGACCACGGTCCGTGACGAAGACCGGTGCGAGTCGCGCATCCCGCTTGGCCCGGCTCACGTCCTGGTTGAATTCGCGGCTGCTGAGCACCTTCATCCGCCACTTCCCCACCTTGGCGCCGACCGGGCGGGCGGCGCAGATGCGTAGGTACGTACCTACAATGTAGCGCCGCCGCAACAGATTGGACGGAACGGTGGAAAATGTGCGCACGGCCACTGAAAACCGACTGTTTCCCGGTTGCGGCGACCGCTCGGTCCGGGGCCAAGTCGGCACGACGGCCCCATGTCGGCCGACCGAAACAGGATTCCTTGGGAGGGGGACCGAATGATTTCCGAATTTCTGAACATGCTCGGCAGCGCCGTTGCCGACGTGCTCAAGCCGCACGGACCTGCGGTCGCCGGCGCGCCGTCCAGCTACGCGCCCGGCGACTTCAGCATCCATTTCTTTCTTCAGCTCGCCGTCATCCTGATCGCCTGCCGGGTGGTCGGCTGGCTCGGCAAGAAGCTGCTCGGGCAGCCGCAGGTGGTCGGCGAGATGATCGCCGGTGTGGTGCTCGGCCCCTCGCTGCTCGGCCTTCTGTTCCCGGACCTTCAGGCCGCCATCTTCCCCAAGGAGACGCGCAACGTCCTCTACACCGGCGCGCAGCTCGGCGTCGGCCTGTACATGTTCCTGGTCGGGATCACGCTGGAGATCGATCATTTCAAGTCCAAGGCGCGCAGCGCCTTCGGCGTGTCGCTCGCCGGAATCGTGATGCCGTTCCTGGTTGCGGCGGCGATCACGCCGCTGCTGCTGAACGTGCCGGGGCTGTTCGCGGCGGGGATTTCGACCAGCAGCGCGACCCTGTTCATGGGCGCCTGCATCGCGCTGACCGCCTTTCCGATGCTCGCCCGCATCATCAACGAGCGCGGGCTGGCGAAGACCTCGCTCGGCACATTGTCGCTGACCGCGGGCGCGTTCGACGACGCGGTTTCGTGGTGCGTCCTCGCCATCGTTCTCGCCACCTTCGGCGCCGGCCCGGGAGTCGCGGTGCTCGCGATCGTCGGCGGCGTCGGTTACGCCACCTTCCTGATGCTGTTCGGGCGCAGGTTGCTGGCGCCGCTCGGCCGCGCCGTCGAGCGCGCCGGCGAGATGAGCATGACCGTGCTCGCGATCACCATGACGCTCTTCTGCCTTTCCGCCTTCTTCATGGACGCGATCGGCATCCACGCCATCTTCGGCGGCTTCATCCTCGGGGCGGTGATGCCGCGCGGGCTCTTCGCCGAGGAACTGAAGAAGAAGGTGGAGCCGCTTGCCGTGGTGCTGCTGCTGCCGATGTTCTTCACCTATTCCGGCCTGAACACGCGCATGGACATGGTCAACAGCGCGGAATTGCTGCTGATTGCGCTCGGCATCCTCGCCGCGTCGATCTTCGCCAAATTCGGCGCCTGTTATGCCGCCGCCCGCATTGCCGGCGAGAACAATCGCACCGCGCTCGGCATCGGCGCGCTGATGAATTCGCGCGGGTTGATGGAGCTGATCATCATCAACATCGGCCTTCAGAAGGGCATCATCGGCCCGACCCTGTTCTCGATGCTGGTGCTGATGGCGATCGTCACCACGGTGATGGCGAGCCCGCTGTTCGAACTGGTCTACGGCCGCAAGGCGCGGGCGAGCGGCGAGCTCGACGCGCTCGACGGCAAGCTGGCGGCGGGGGCGGCCTAACCGCCCACCATCATCAACGAACATCCGTTCGGGCTGAGCTTGTCGAAGCCCTCCCTTCTTCCTCCTCGTACAAGGTAAAGAAGGGGCTTCGACAGGCTCAGCCCGAACGGAGATGGGGATGGGGATGATCCCTGGTGACTTGCTGTGGAAGCCCAACAGGCGTCAGGGCTGGCGGCCGTTTGGTGCCTCAAAGCGCGAACGCCGGTTCGCCTTCCGCATTGATCTGTTCGATCAGGGCGCGATGGGCGGGCAGATCCTGGGTGGCGCGTTCGCCGAAATTGCGGATGCGGGCGAAGATCCGGTCGGCGGCGCGGACGTTCGGAAAATCGCCGCGGCCGGGCGAGAGATCGGTCCGGAAGCCCATTCCGTAGAGAATATACTGGTAGTTGAAGAAGGCGAAGGATTCGAGATCGAGAATGAAATCGAACCGCCCCGGCGGACGATACCGCCATTGTTCGAGCAGCTCCTGCAACCGCTCGGGAATCGAAGCCGGGTCGCGATTGTCGCGCCAGAAGGGCTCTTGCCGCTGGCTGAGGCAATAATGCAGCTTCAGGAAGGTGATGATGTTGTCGTAGCGGGCAGCCATCAGCTGATTGAACCGGCGCGCCGGTGCGTCGATCGGCCCGCTGTGCGGGAACATCTCGGCGACCATCGCGATCGCCGCCTCGATCAGCACGACGCCGGTCGATTCGAGCGGCTCGAGGAAACCGCCGGCAAGGCCGACGGCGACGCAATTGCCGATCCATTGCCGTTCGCGATAGCCAGGCTCGAATTCGATCCGGCGCGGCGAAAGATCGTCCGCCGCCGCGCCGACATAAGCCCGCAGGATGTCCGCGGCGCGATCGTCGTCGACATGGTCGGCGGAATAGACGCAGCCGATGCCGCGTGCGCCCCGCAGGCCGATGTCCCAGATCCAGCCCGCCTCATGGGCGGTGGCGATGGTGTAGCTTTCGAGCGGCGCGGCGGCGCTCGCATAGGGAATCTTGCAGGTCAGCGCGCGGTTGGTGAACAGGACGGAGCGGATCGACTTGAGCGGCTCTCCGAGTGCACGTCCGATCAGTTCGGCGCGGAAGCCGGTGCAATCGACGTAGAGATCGGCCTCGATCGCGCCGTGCCGCCGGGTCAGCACCCGGGCGATGCCGCGATCATCCGTTTCGACACCCTCGATCCTGTCCTCGACATGGCCGACGCCGAGTTCGCCGGCGCGCTCGGCGAGGACATGGGCGAGGCTGGTCGCATCGAAATGGTAGGCATAGTTGAGCGGCCCCGAGAAATCGCTCTCGTCGGGACGCTTGGGGGCCCGCTTGGCCTCGGCGACCCGGTTTTGGATCGTCATCGCCTCTGCGAAGGGGCGGCGGGTACGGGGATCCTGAAGCAGCCAGTAGGGCACCAGTTCGGCGTCCTCGGCATAGAAAGGCGCCTCGAACGGATGAAAGAAGTGATCGTGGACGCCGTTCTCCGGCGTGCGCGCCCAGTCGGCGAAGCGGATCCCCTGCTTGAATGTGGCGGAGGTTTCGCGGATGAAGCGCGCCTCCTCGATCCCGAGGAACTTCAGCGTATTCCGGATCGTCGGAAAGGTGCCCTCACCCACCCCGATGATCCCGATCTCGGCAGATTCGAGCAGAGTGATTTCGACGTGTTGATTGTCGGGCAGGCCCAAGGAACGGGCGAGATAGGCGGCGGCGAGCCAGCCGGCCGTGCCGCCGCCAACGATCAGGATCCTGCGTTTGCTCTCCATGGCTCCGGCATATCGCAGCCGATCGCGCGCGAACAGGGCGCGCGGCGAGGATGGCCGGTCACCGCCTGATGCGCCGTCTTCTCATCCCTGTGCGGCTGTTCGTGCCGCTGCTTGCCGGCGCGCGCTGGTCCGACCGCCTGATCGCCTGCCTGGGTGCGCTGATCGGCATCGCCGCCACCGCTGCCGCATCGAGCGTGGCGCCACATGTCGGCGCCTTTCCGTTTCTGGTCGCTCCGATGGGCGCCTCCGCGGTGCTGCTGTTCGCGGTACCCTCGTCGCCGATGGCCCAGCCATGGCCGATCCTTGGCGGCAGCATCGTCTCGGCGCTCGTCGGCATCTGCGTCGCGCGCCTCGTCCCCGATCCTCATTGGGCGGTCGGGATCGGGGTATCGCTCGCCATTCTGGCGATGTCGGCGCTGCGCTGCCTGCACCCGCCCGGCGGCGCCTGCGCGATCCTGCCGATCCTTGCCAGCGGCCAATCCGCGGCGACCGATTTCGGCTTCGCATTGCTCCCCGTCGGCCTCAATGCGCTGCTGCTGATCGCGATGGGACTGCTGTTCCACCGTTTCTCCGGCCATTCCTATCCGCATCGCCCGGTGCCGGTCGCCGGCCACAAGGTGGTCGCGACCGTCAATGGAATCCTGACCGAGGATGTCGATGCGGCGCTGGAGGAGCTCGGCGAGACGTTCGACGTCGCCCGCGAGGATCTCGATCTGCTGTTCCGGGTGGCCGAGCGGCACGCCCTCGACCGGGTGCAACCGGCCCGGCGCTAATCCCGTTCGCCGGCGCGCTGCTCGGCTTCGTCGATCGCTGCCAGCAGATCTTCGAACTCGCTGACGTCGGTAAGCGGAATGGCCCTGCGAAAACCGGCCCCGAGCATTTCAAGATCGCGCTGCGTCAGAAGTCCCACGGCGACGATCTTCTCGGGGTTGGCCACTCGCTGCTCCTTCATTCGCTTGCCCCCTCCAACGCCGCGACGTCGGCAAACGTGCCATTCGTTTCACGCGCGAACCGGCGCGGCCGCTCTCGCCTGCGCCGGCGTTCCCCGCTAGAAGCGCCCGGCACGGGGGTGCGGAACAAGGGAGGGACGAGCCGGATGAATGCAGCGTCGCTGACCGACGGCGCGGAATTCCAGAGCTTTGCCGAAGCTCTGCCGGTGATCTGTTGGGTGGCCGAGCCGGACGGACGCGTGCGCTGGGTCAACCGGCGCTGGCACGAACAGACCGGCGAGGCCCCGGACGACATCGAATCCCACCGTCCGCTGATCGATGCGGTGCGGGAGAATGGCGCGCGCAACGTCGCGTTCAGCGCAAGCGCGGACCTGCACCATGTCGAGGGCGGCTTGCGCGCCTTTCTTCTCTCCTCACGACCGGTGCGGGGCGAGGACGGCGCGATCGCCTATTGGATCGGCACCGCGGTCGAGGCCGGCGACGGGCTCGACCGGTCGCAAGCCTTCCTGCTGCGCCTCGGCGATGCCATTCGCGACGAATATGATCCCGAGACGATCCTCACCATCGTCTCCGACCAGATCGGATCGGAGCTTCACGCCGACCGCATCGTCTATGCGACGATCGACTGGGAGGCGGGCATGATGCGGGTGAACCGCGACTGGCGTGCCGATGCGCCGGCATCGCCCGCGCACGATTATCCGATGACGGAATTCCCCGAGGATTATGTTCGGGCCCACAGCCGCGGCGAGCCGCTGGTCTCGTTCGAAGTCGGAGCCGACGCGGACGTTTCGGGCGCCATGCGCGCGCGTTTCCTGGGCGCCGGCGTGCAGGCGTTCGCCAGCGTGCCCCTGGTCAAGGGCGGCGTGCTTCGCGCGATCATGTCGGCTCAGCAATCCGCGCCCCGGCGCTGGACGGCAGCGGAGCTCCGCCTGCTCGACGAGGTCGCGGAACGGACCTGGGCGACATTGGAGCGCGCCCGTGCCGACGCCGCGTTGCGGGACAGCGAGAAGCTGTTCCGCACCGTCACCGAAGCGCATCCGATCCCGGTGGTGATCGCGCAGGACGGCGGCATCATTCTCGCCAATCCTGCTTATTACGAGATGCTGGGCGTTGGCGAAGGCGATGCGCGCGCGGAAGATCCGCTCCGCTGGACCAAGGACCCGCAGGAATTTTCGGCGTTTCTGGATTTCGTCCGCGCCAATCCCCGGCACGACAATTACGAGGCCGAATTCCTGCGCGACGGAGTCCGCTTCCCGGTGACGATCAACTGGCGACGGATCACCTACAAGGGCGCGCCGGCGGTGATCGCGTCGATCGTCGATCTGACCGAGCGCAAGCGCCACGAGGACGAGCTTGCCCGGTCCCGCGATGCGCTCCACCAGGCCGAGAAGCTGACCGCGCTCGGCAGCCTGCTCGCCGGGGTCAGCCACGAACTCAACAATCCGCTGACGATCGTCACCGCCCAGAGCGCTTTGCTGGAAGAACTGGCGGAGGGAAGCGAGTTCGCGACCCGCGCCGAGAAGGTCCGGCGGGCGGCGGAGCGTTGCTCCCGAATCGTCCAGACCTTTCTCGCCATGGCCCGGCAGAAGGCGCCGGAGCGGCGAAGCGTCGCCGCCGGCGAGATCGTCGAGGCCGCGCTCGACCTCACCGAATATTCGCTGCGGACGGCTGGGATCGCAGTCACCTGCGACATCGCCCCCGATCTGGCGCCGCTCCACGCCGATCCCGATCAGCTTCATCAGGTGCTGGTCAATCTGATCGTCAATGCGCAGCAGGCGCTGCAGGAGCAGCAGGGGCCGCGCCGGCTTGCGGTGCGGGTTGCCCGGGCACCCGACCCCGCCAGGATCCGGATCGAGGTGGAGGATAACGGCCCCGGCGTGCCCGACGAGATCCGGCGGCGGGTGTTCGAGCCGTTCTTCACCACCAAGCCGCAGGGCAGCGGCACCGGCGTCGGCCTGAGCTTCTCGCTCGGCCTGGTGGAGGCGCATGGCGGTTCGCTCCAGCTCGTCGACACGCCGGGCGGCGGCGCCTGCTTCCGGATCGAGCTTGGCACCGCCGACCGGGTCGAGGCCTCGCTGCTGGAGGCCGAGCAGCTGGCACCGCCGTCCGGCGAGCGCGGCCTCGTGCTGGTCGTCGACGACGAGGCCGACGTCGCCGAAGTGCTGGGGCTGTTCGCCGAGCGTGCCGGCTATACGGTCGAGATCGCGGCCAGCGGCGACGAGGCCCGAAGCCGGCTGGAGACGGCCGATTTCGACATCATCCTGTCCGATCTGCGCATGCCCGGGCTCGACGGCCCGGGCCTGTTCGACTGGATCGCATCGGAGAAACCGCATCTGGTGCCGCGGATCGGCTTCGTCACCGGAGACACCCTCAGCGAAGGCGCCGCCCGCTTCGTCGAGCGATGCGGCCGGCCGGTGATCGAGAAGCCGTTCAGCGGGGACAGCGTGCGCAAGCTGCTGACGGAGCTGCGGCCGGCGGCGCGCGGGGCGAACGCGTAACCTCTGGAAAAGCTTGGTCCCGTTCGGACTGAGCCTGTCGAAGTCCTTCCTTCACTTCTTCTTGCTCAAAGGGGAAGAGAAGGACTTCGACGGGCTCAGCCCGAACGGGTCATGTTTGCTACGCGAGTCTAGCGGCGCGCCGCCAGGGCCGCGCCGGGCGAGGCCGCCGCCTGCGCCGCGGCCTGGCTCTGGCCTTCCGACCAGCCGCCGCCGAGGGCGCGGAAGAGGTCGATCTGGGCGCCGGCGATCCGCGCCTCGGACAAAGCGAGATCCGCTTCCGCTTCGGTGAGAGTACGCTCGGCATCGAGCACCGCCAGCGAATCGGTGCGGCCGGCGCGGAGGCGGGCGCGCTCGATCTCGGCGGCGCGGCGGGCCGCATCGCGGGCGGAGGCGAGTGCCGCTCGGCGATCGATCTCGTGGCGATAGGCGGACAGCGCGGTTTCGGTTTCGCGCAGCGCCTCGAGCACTGCGCCGTCGAACCGCGCAAGGGCGGCGTCCGCCGATGCTTCGGACGCCCGGATCCGCGCCCGGGTCGCTTCCTGGTTGGGGAAGGACCAGTTGATCAGCGGCCCGAGCAGGAAGCGGAACGCGCCGCCCGTGAACAGGTCGCCGATCGAGGTTGCGGTGGCGCCGACGGAGCCGCCGAGAGTGATGTTCGGGTAGAGATCGGCGGTCGCCACCCCGATCCGCGCAGTCTCGGCGGCGAGCCTGCGTTCGGCCTCGCGCACGTCCGGCCGCCGGGCGATCAGGCCGGCCCCGTCCCCGACCGGGATCGCCCGATCGAGTTCGAGGATGGTCCGGCGCGCGCCCGCACTCGGGGACAAGGAGGCGGGCGCGCGACCGGTGAGCGCGGCGAGGCGGAACAAGGCCCCGTCGCGCTCGGCTCGAAGCGTCGGCAATTCGGCACGCTGCTGGTCGCGCAGAGAGGTAACGCGAACCACGTCGAGCCGCGTGCCGAAGCCGGCTTCGAATCTTTTCTGGGTGACGCCGAGCGTACGATCGATCAGCGCGAGGCTGCGTTCGGCGACGTCGAGCCGCTCCGCGGCAGCCGCGGCGTCTGCGTAAGCACGGGTGGTCTCCGCGGCGACGGAGACCTGGACGGCATGGCGAACCTCCGCGGTGGCGGCGACGTCGGCGCGGGCCGCCTCGATCGAGCGGCGAACCCGCCCGGCGAGATCGACCTCGTAGGCGACGTCGAGGCCGCCGTCGAAGCTCCAATCCTCACGGTCCACCCCTGCAGGGATCTGGCCCTCGGCGACGCGGCCGTACCCGGCCGAGGCCCCGACCGAGGTCTGCGGCAGGCGGCGCGAGCGTGTCTCTCGCAGCAGCGCACGCGCGCGTTCCAGGTTGGCGGCGGCGACGCGGAGATCGGTGTTCGCCCGGAAGGCGTCCGCGATCAGCGCGTCGAGCACCGGGTCCTGGTAGAGGCGCCACCAGTCGCCCTGCGGCTCCTCCAGAGTGAAAGCGGGATTGGCGGCACCGAGCAGGGGCGCCGTCGCCGCCGAGGGGGCGTCCGGGCGGACGTAATCGGGGCCCGCCGTGCAGGCGGCGAGCGCGAGCAGGCTGACAAGGACGGGAATTCGGAAGCGGGACATGGTCGGTTTCCTCATTCGGCCGGCTGCAGCGTCGGGGCTGCGTCCGGACGGCGGCGGCGCCACGGCAGGCGAACGCGCAGGGTGCGGCAGGCGACGTAGAAGGTCGGGGTGAAGACGAGGCCGAAGAAGGTCACCCCGATCATGCCGAAGAAGACGGCGGTGCCGAGCGCCTGGCGGTGCTCCGCGCCGGCGCCGGTCGCCGTCACCAGCGGGAGCACGCCGAGGATGAAGGCGAAGCTCGTCATCAGGATCGGCCGCAGCCGCATCTGCGCCGCCTCGATCGCGGCCTCGATGGCGCTCAGCCCGCGTTCCTCAGCCTGTTTGGCGAATTCGACGATCAGGATCGCGTTCTTCGCGGCGAGGCCGATCAGCACGATGAGGCCGATCTGGGTCAGGATGTTGTTGTCCATGCCGCGGATGTTCACGCCCGCCATCGCCGCGAGCAGGGTCATCGGCACGATCAGGATCACCGACAGCGGCAGCATCAGGCTTTCGAACTGCGCCGCCAGCACCAGAAAGACGAACACGACGGCGAGGCCGAAGACCAGGGCGGCGACGTTGCCTGCGGCCTTTTGCTGGAAGGCGAGATCGGTCCACTCGCCGCGGAACCCGGCCGGCAGGCTCTGCGCGAGCCGCTCCATGGTTCCGATCGACTGGCCGGTCGAGTAGCCCGGCGCCGTCTCGCCATCGACCTCGACCGCGCGGAAGAGGTTGTAGCGCACCACCCGGTACGGCCCGGTGCGATCCTCGAAGGTGGCGACGGCGCCGACCGGGACCATGCGGCCGCTGTCCGAGCGGGTCTTGAGCTGGCCGATGTCGGACAGATCGTCGCGCGCCCGGTTCTCCGCCTGCGCGGTCACCCGGAAGGTGCGGCCGAGCAGGTTGAAGTCGTTGACGTAGGCGGAGCCGAGATAGACCTGAAGCGCCTCCCAGACCCGGCTCGGCGGAACCCCCATCATGTCCGCCTTGGTGCGATCGATGTCGGCGTAGATGCGGGGCGTGGCGGTGTTGAACAGGGTGTAGACCTGGGTCAGGCCCTCCGCCTGGTTGGCGGCGCCGATCAGGCCACCGGCCGCCTTTTCGAGCGCCTGATAGCTCTGGCCCTCGCGTGCCTGGACCATCATCCGATAACCGCCGCCATTGCCGATGCCCTGGATGACCGGCGGCCCGATCACCATCACCATCGCTTCGTTGATGTCGGCCACGGCCTTGCGCATGTCGGCCTGGATGGCAGCCTCGCTGCGCCCGGTCTTGGCACGGTCGGCATAAGGATCGAAGGTGACGTAGGCGGCGGCGGCGTTCGGCGCCTGGGTGGAGGAGGCGCCGTCGAAGCCGGCGAACATCACCGCCTCGGCGATTCCGTCGACCTTGAGGAGCCGTTCGGTGACCTTCTTCAGCACCTTGTCGGTGCGTTCGATCGACGAGCCCGGCGGAAGCTGGACGACGGCGAGCGCGTAATTCTGGTCCTGCGCGGGGATGAAGCCGCCCGGCGTCGCCGAGAACAGGAAGAAGGTTGCGGCGATCAGCACGCCGTAGGTGACAAGGACCCGGCCGCTGCGCTTTAGCAGGGCCGCGGTGGTCCTGCCGTACCAGCCGCTCAGGCGATCGAAGGCCCGGTTGAAGCGCTCGCCGGCAAGATGCGGGTAGCGGCGCCAGCCGGTCACCGGCACGTCATGCGCCTTCGGCCGCAGCAGCAGGGCGGCAAGGGCGGGCGACAAGGTCAGCGAGAGCAGCAGCGAAATCAGAGTCGCGGCCGAGATGCTGACCGCGAACTGACGGTAGAATTCGCCGGAAATGCCGGTGAGGAACATCGTCGGTACGAACACGGCGCAGAGCACGAGCACGATCGCGACCAGGGCGACCGCGACCTCGTCCATCGAGCGATGGGCGGCATCGCGCGGGCTCATCCCCCGTTCGAGATTGCGTTCGACATTCTCGACGACGACGATCGCGTCGTCGACGACGATGCCGATCGCCAGCACCAGCCCGAACAGGGACAGGGTGTTGAGCGAATAGCCGAAGGCGGCGAGCACGGTGAAGGTGCCGATCAGCGACACCGGGATCGCGACCACCGGGATGATCGCGGCCCGCCAGCTCTGCAGGAAGACGAGGATGACGATGACGACGAGCACGATCGCCTCGAGCACCGTCATCTGCACGGCGGTGATCGATTCGCTGATGAACTCGGTCGGGTTCCAGACGATCCGATATTCGAGACCCTTGGGGAAATCCTTGGCGGCGTCGGCCAATTGGGCCTTGACCCCTTCGGCCGCGGCGAGCGCGTTGGTGCCGGGCCGCTGGGTGATGCCCATGATGATCGAATCGGTGTTGGAGAGGTAGGCGTTGACGCCGTAATCCTCGGCGCCGAGCTCGACGCGGCCGACGTCCGACAGTCGCGTGACGGCGCCGTCGGGGCTGCGCTTGACGATGATCTTCGCGAATTCCTCGGGCGCGGTGAAGCGACCCTGGGTCTCGACGTTGAGCTGATAGGCGGCGCCGGTGTCGAACGGCGGCTGGCCGACCGCACCCGCGGCGACTTGAACGTTCTGGGCACGCAGCGCGCTGACGATCTCGCCGGCGGTCAGGCCGATGGCGGAGGCACGCGCCGGATCGATCCAGATCCGCATCGCATAGTCGCGGGCGCCGAACACCTGGACGTCGCCGATGCCGTCGACCCGGGTCAGCCGGTCGCGAATCTGGGTGAGCGCGTAATTGGAGACATAGGAACGGTCGAGCGAGCCGTCGGGCGAGAGGATGTTCACCGCCATCAGCCAGGAGGGCGACGACTTGCGGACGACCACCCCCTGACGCCGCACCTCTTCGGGCAGACGCGGCTGGGCGAGCGCGACACGATTCTGCACCAGCACCTGGGCGGAATCGAGATCGGTGCCGAGCTTGAAGGTGACGGTGATGGTGACTCGGCCGTCGCCGGTCGACTGGCTCGACATGTAGAGCATGTCGTCGACGCCGTTGATCTCCTGCTCGATCGGCGCGGCGACGGTGTCGGCGACCGTCTCGGCCGACGCGCCGGGATAATTGGCGCTGACCGTCACCGTCGGCGGTACGACGTCGGGATATTGGGAGAGCGGAAGCCCGAAATAGGCGAACGCGCCGACGATGGTGATCACCACCGCAATGACTGCGGCAAAGATCGGGCGCCGGATGAAGACGTGGCTCAGTCTCATCGTCTGGTCTTTCGATTTTCAGGGCCGGCCGCGCCTGGACGCGGCCGGCGGGATCAGTTTGCGAGCGTCGCCTGGGAAGGCGGCGGCGCGAGATCGGGTTGCGGTGCCGGCGCCGGCGCGGCGTCGGCGATCCTGACGGCACGAACGTTCACCTTCGCGCCCGGCTGGGCCATCTGCACACCGTCGATCACGACCACGTCGTCCGGCCTCAGGCCCGAGCGGATCGCGCGAAGCGTGCCGACCCGGGCACCGACGGTGACCGGCCGCGCTTCGACGACATTGCCCTTGCCGACCACCAGCACGATCTTGCGCGCCTGATCGGTCATCACGGCGGCATCGGGCACCAGCAGCGCATCTCGGCGCACGCCGGAGGCGAGGCGCATGTTGCCGAACATGCCTGGCGTCAGGAAGTGGGTCGGGTTGGCGACGACCGCGCGGCTGCGCATCGTTCCCGAATCCGCCGCGATGCGATTGTCGTTGAAATCGACCCGTCCCTTCCACCGGTAATCGGCTTCGTCCTGCAGGCGGATTTCGACCTGCGGCGCGGCCCCCGCTTCGCGGCTGCGCTGCGCGCGCAGATAGAGGCCTTCGGAGCCGTCGAAGACGAAATGGATCGGATCGAGCGCGACGATCGTGGTCAGCAGAGTGTCGTTGGCTGCAACCAGATTGCCGCCATGGACGCGGCGATCGGAGATACGGCCGCCGATCGGCGCGCGAATGCGGGTGAAATCGACGTCGAGCGCGCGCTGCTGGACGACGGCGTCAAGCGCCGCAACCTGCGATTGCGCCGAGGCGACGGCCGCCCGGCGGGTGTCGACCTCCTCGCGCGAGATGGCCTCGTCATCGACGAGGGCGGTGGCCCGGGCGAGCTCGGCGCGGGCGAGGGCAAGCGCCGTGCGGGCGGCACTGGCGCGGGCGCGCGCCTCGTTGAGGGCGGCGACGAAGGGCCGATCGTCGAGCGTGAACAGCAATTGTCCCTGCCGGACGATCTCGCCGTCGCGGAAGTGGACGGCGCGCAGCTGGCCGGAGACCCGCGGCTTGATGTCGACCCAGCGGCTGGGCTCGAACCGGCCGGAATAATCGTCCCATTCGACGAGGCTGCGCTGGATCGGCCTGGCCGCGTTCACGGTCGGCATCGGCGGGGCATCGGCATGGGCTTCCCTGGCGCCGAACAAAGTCCAGCCGCCATAAGCGAGAAGCACGATCAGCAGCAGGATGATGCCGAGGCCGAGCCGCGAAATCTTGCGTGGTGCGCTCTCGCGCACGTCCGGGGGCGTCGGCGTCGCCACGCCCGGTCCGGTGGAAGGAGAGAGATACATGAGAGAGCTTCCGTCAGCGTGCGGAGAAGGAGGATGCGGTGAGCGCGCGCGCCTGAACCGGCGAGAAGCCGGCCGACAGGAAGCGCTCGACATCGTCGGGCGGCGGCACCCCGCCGGTCAGGCGGGTGCGCACCGAAAAGCGGCGGAGCGCTTCGAGCTGCGGGTTGGCCAGCGGCTTCGCGTCAGCGAGGTCGAGCAGCCGGCCGAGCAGCGCGACGAGCGCACGCGGCAGACGCAGCCAGCGTTCGGCTTCGCGCCGTCCCAAGGCGATCACTTCGCGCTCGATCGGGCCGAAGATCGGCGATTCGGCCACCCATTCCGTAGCGTCAGAGCGAGTCGCAGAGCCGGTCGATTCGGCAAAGTTGCGATTAGCCATTGATTTCCTCCCTCAAATCAGCCACATACCGATGCGAAGAATGTTACTGACCGGTACGTCCTTACGTGTTACGTACCGTTCAGTAACATTTCGTCAAGGCCTGTTCGGGAATATTTCTGCGATGGTGGCAAGGAATCAGACGGTGGAGTGCGGCTCGGGCTGCGGCGAACCGAAGAAGAATGCGGCGGCCCGGATCTTCGAGACCGCGCGCGATCTCTTCTACCGCCGCGGCATTCGCGCCGTGGGCGTCGACGAGATCGTCTGCAGTGCCGGCGTAACCAAGCCGAGCCTGTATCGCAGCTACGCCTCCAAGGACGATTTAGTCGCCGCCTGCCTGGTGTCGTACGCGGACGAATCCAGGGCGAGCATCGACGCGAGGCTGGAGGCCGCCGGGCCGGAGCCGCTTGCCAGATTGCACGCCCTCATCGACCATTATGCCGCGCAGACCAGCGATCCCGATTTCCGCGGCTGTCCGATGACCAACACTGCGGTCGAGTTTCCGGAGGCAGACAATCCCGGTCGCGGCATTGCCGAGACCTGCAAGTCGGAGGTGCGCGAGCGCATCCTGGGGCTCGCCCGTCAGATCGACACCAAAGAGCCCGAATCGCTTACCGACGGGCTCGTCCTGCTGATCGAGGGGGCCTTCAGCACCCATCACATCTTCGGGTCACAGGGCCCGTCTATCTGTCTCCGAAAAGCGGCCTATCGGCTGATCGAGTCCTACCGCAAATCCTGAGGCGGGGTCAGCAGCAAGGACTGCTGCCCGCCGCCGTTTCGACAGGCGTGAACGGCAAGGACGTTCCGCAGCCGGGAAACACGCCGAAATGCCGGCTGAAATCCCCGAAGAAATCGAAATGGGGCGCGAAGCGGGTCTCGGCCAGCATCCGCCAGCTGTTGCCGCACACCGGAAACATGCGCCCGGCCTCCAGAACATGGTGGCCATCGAGGGTAAAGCTGTGCTCCGAGCCATCGATCGTGCCGCGGTAGCGTACCGCCTGCCCGTAATCCTCGCATTGCGGCTCAAGCCCCGCCAGCTTGAACAGCCGGTAGGTGGCGGAAAAGAAGCGGATGCCGGCCAGCGTGGCGGCAATCTGCGGATCGTCGATCGCCAGCGGCCGATCGGTGACGAGACGCGGATCGCCGAAGCCGCTGGCCTTGGCGATGGCCTGGAAATCGCCCCAATAGAGCGCCCCCGACAGGCATTCGCCGTGCAGGACCGGGTCGGAGAGCAAGGCGGACGGAACCCGCCGATCCGCATAGACGTCGGAGAAATAGAGCTCACCGCCTGGCTTCAGCAGCCGGTGCGCGGCCCGGAAGACCGCGCCCTTGTCGGCGACGAGGTTGATCACGCAGTTCGAGACGATGAGGTCGAAGCTTTCCGCTTCGAGCGGCAGATCGTCGAGCCGCTCGATGTCCCCTTCGAGAAAGTGGACGTTCGACGCGCGATAGCCGAAGCGCGCACGATGCCAATCGAGATGGCGGCGCGCCACATCGAGTTGCTGGGGCGTTGCGTCTACGCCGACGACCCTGCCGCTCTCACCGACCAACTGGGCGAGCAGATAGGCATCCTGCCCCGATCCCGATCCCAGATCCAGAACCGAAAGCCCGCGCACCGCGTCCGGCACGACGAGGCCGCATCCATAATAGCGCGCCCGAACCTCGTCATGGACGTTGGCGAGCGCGGCGCGGACGGCGGGCGGCGGCGCCTCCATGGTGCAGCACGCATCGGTTCTCAGATCGGCCGATCCGGTGAGCGTCTGGCCATAATAGGAACGGCTGTTCTCGAGGTTCATCGCGGACTCCTGGCAAGAGCGCCCTGCTACCCCATCCCCTTTCGGCGATCCATCGTTACGCGGGGCGGCCGCGACCCTGGCCCGCTGGCGCCGATGCAGCGCCCGGCAATCCGATAGGCCGTCGCCCCTGATATCGGCGATCCCGGCCGGCCTCGACCTGCCGCTGTGGACGAGCACGAGCCAGGGTCCCCAGGCAGAGACGGTTCGAAGGCGACCGCGCCTTTCGCGTCGCCATCCCCCTCGCGGCGGATCGATTCGCGAGGGCGTGGAAGGCCGCAGCGCGTCGTTCAGCCATATGGTTCAACGTCAAGCAAGCCCGCCGAGGCGTCAAGTCGGGGCGCAGTTGCCTGCGTCGCCCGTCAGGCGGTATCCTTCGCGCCGACAGGCAGGAGAGACGAAGATGGCGGGATTTCGGGAATTCATCGCGCGCGGCAACGTGCTCGATCTGGCGGTGGCGGTGATCATCGGTGCGGCGTTCGGGACGATCGTCACCTCGCTGACCAACGATCTGCTGATGCCGATCGTCGGCGCGGTCGTCGGCGGCCTCGATTTCTCCAACTATTTCCTGCGGCTCGGACCGATCCCAGCCGGCTTCACCGGCGATCCGACCAGCTACGCGGCGCTGAAGGCCGCTGGGGTCGCGGTGATCGGCTATGGCAGCTTCGTGACGGCCGTGGTCAATTTCCTGATCCTTGCCTTCATCATCTACCAGATCGTTCGGGTCGCCAAGCGGATGGAGCGCCCCAAAGCCGAGCCGGCGGCGCCCCTGCCCTCCGACGAATTGCTCGTGCTGCGCGAAATCCGCGACGAGCTTCGCAAGCGCCCCTGAGGTTTAGGCGCGAAGCGGATCCGCCGCTCCGCGCCACCTGCCTCACTCCTCGCGCTGACCGAAGAAGGTCAGCAGCAGCTGGAACAGGTTTACGAAGTTCAGATAGAGCGAGAGCGCGCCCATCACGCCCAACTTCTCGGCGTGCGACGTTCCCGCATAGGCGACATACATCGATTTCGCCTGCTGCGTGTCCCATGCGGTAAGACCGGTGAAGACGAGCACGCCCGCGATCGAGACCGCCATCTGCAGCGCGGTCGAGCCGATGAAGACGTTGACCAGGCTGGCGATGACGACGCCGATCAGGCCCATGAACAGGAAGGTGGACCATTTGGTCAGATCGCGCCTGGTCGTATAGCCCCACAGGCTGACGCTGAGGAACATCGCCGCCGCGATGAAGAAGGTCCGGGCGATGCTGGCGCCGGTAAAGACCAGGAAGATGCTGGCGAGCGAAACGCCCATCACTGCGGCAAAGGCGAAGAAGGCCATGCGCGCCGAACCGACCGACATCCTCTCCATCCGGAACGAGAGGAAGAAGACGAACGCCAACGGCGCGAACATCGCCACCCACTTGAGCGGCGTGCCGAAGATCGCCGCCGTCAACGCCGGGCTGCTCGCCACCCCGAAGGCGACGAGACCGGTGATGACGAGGCCGATACCCATGTTGTTGTAGATGGAAAGCATGTGCCGGCGCAGGCCGGCATCGAAGGCGGCGCCCGAAACCGGCGCCGGCCGATATTGTGCGAAAGGTGTATTCATCGCCACACTCCAATCGAATTGCAGTTCGATCGAGCAGGCTGCGATGGGAGGAGCGTTGACATGCCACCTGAACCAGCATCGAGCTTGCTCGATGCGGTCCGACATCACGGCGTCCACGAGGACGACCGCCAGAGGGGCCCGGTCCGCGCATCCAATTTAGCTGAAATCGGAGCGGTTTCAAGTGTTGCCGGCGCGTTGGCCAAGCGATTGCATTTGATCTTCTCATCCTCCCCATCCGCTGCGCGGACAGAGAGGATGAGAAGGTTCCATGCGCTCGCGCAGCCACCAAGCGCACGGTGCGGAGAGGCGCATCGCCGCCCCCGCCGCAGCTCTTACAAGCCGACGTCCTCCAGGCTGAGCAAAGTCGCGTTGCCGCCGGCGCTGGTCGTGTCGGTGCTGGTCACCCGCTCGGCGCAGAAGCGCGGCAGATAGTGCGGGCCGCCGGCTTTGGGACCGGTGCCCGAGAGCCCCTCGCCGCCGAATGGCTGGGAGCCGACGATCGCGCCGATCATCGAGCGGTTGACGTAGAGGTTGCCGGCGGTGGCGAGCTCCTCGACCGTCTCGGCGGCGCGGGCGATGCGACTGTGCAGGCCCATGGTGAGGCCGAAGCCCGACCGATTGACCCGCTCGACCGTCTCGGCGAGTTGGCCCGCCTTCCAGGTGGTGACGTGGAGCAACGGACCGAACCACTCCTTGCGGACGTCTTCGATCCGGTCGACCCGGATCAAGGTCGGCGGCACGAACAGCCCCTGTTCGGGCACGTCGACCGTCTTCACCCACTTGGAACGGGTTGCTTCACGGTGCCCCATCAGCCGTTCATACGCGCCCCGATCGATCACCGGCCCGACATCGGTCCGCGGATCGGCCGGATCGCCGACGATGAGCGTGTCCATCGCCCCGGCGAGCATTTCGAGCGTGCGTTCGGCAATCTCCTCCTGCAGCAGGAGGACGCGCAGCGCCGAGCAGCGCTGCCCGGCCGAGCGGAAGGCCGAGGTGACGACGTCCACCACCACCTGTTCGGGCAGAGCGGTCGAATCAACGATCATGGCATTGATGCCGCCCGTCTCGGCGATGAACGGCACGATCGGGCGTTCCTCATCGTCGAGCAGGGATCGCGCGATCCGCTTGGCCGTCGCGGTGGAGCCGGTGAAGGCGATGCCGGCGATGCGGCTGTCCTCGACCAGAGCGGCGCCCATATCGGGCCCGCCGGCGGCGAGGATCAGCACGTCCTCCGGAACGCCGGCGCCATGCGCGAGACCCACCGCGAACGCCGCGATTTCGGGCGTCTGCGGCGCAGGCTTGGCGACCACGGCATTCCCCGTGACCAGCGCGGCGCTGACCTGGCCGAGGAAGATGGCGAGCGGGAAGTTCCACGGTGCGATGCACACCCAGACACCGCGGCCTTTCATCCGCAGTAGGTTCTTCTCGCCCGTGGGCCCGGGAAGCTCGATCGGCTGCAGGCCGGTGCGCGCCTGCTGGGCATAGTAACGGCAGAAGTCGACCGCTTCGCGGACTTCGGCGAGCGCGTCGGGGATGGTCTTCTTCGCCTCCTGGACGCAGATTCGCATCAGCGTGTCGCGTTCCTGCTCGAGCAAATCGGCAAGACGATCGAGGCAGGCGGCGCGATGCTCGATCCCGGCGCCATCCCAGGCCGGGAAGGCGGCGAGGGCGCGGGAGACGGCAGCCTTCGCGTCACCGGCGCAGTCGGTCCAATTCTCGCCGGCCGAGGTGACCGGCCCCTTCTCCCCTGCAGCGGAGAGGGATGGTCCTCCCGTCACTGCAGCGGCTTCGACTCCCCCGCCCCCGGCCCCTCCCCTGAAGGGGAGGGGAGCGACCACGTCCGCGACCCGCTTGAGCTCGACCCGATCGGCGAGATCGAGGCCCTCGCTGTTGCCGCGGATCGGTTCGAACAGATCCTTGGGCAGCGGGATGCCCGGGTGCCGGCTGCCTGCGACGGCAGCGATCTTCGCGACCGGATCGGCAAGGATGTCGGCATCGCTGAGCCGCTCGTCGGCGAGCTGATGGACGAAGCTTGAGTTGGCGCCGTTCTCGAGCAGCCGTCGCACGAGATAGGCGAGCAGATCGCGGTGGCCGCCGACCGGCGCGTAGATGCGGGTGTGGTAGCCCTGCTCGCGAACCAGTTGTTCGTAGAGGCCTTCACCCATGCCGTGCAGCCGCTGGAACTCGAAGTCGCGACTGTCGCCGGCCCATTCGAGGATGGTGGCGACGGTCAGCGCATTGTGGGTGGCGAAGGCGGGATAGATGTTCTTCGCCGCGAGCATGTCGCGGGCGCAGGCGAGATAGGAAACGTCGGTCGACGCCTTGCGGGTGAACAGCGGGTAATCGGCGAGCCCCTGCTCCTGGGTACGCTTGATCTCGCTGTCCCAATAGGCGCCCTTGACCAGCCGTACCGCAATGCGCCGACCGGTGGCGGCGCCGACCGCGTCGGCCCAGGCGAGCACGGGACGGCAGCGTTTGCCATAGGCCTGGACGGCCATGCCAAGCCCGTCCCAGCCCTTGAGCGCCGGCAATCCGGCCACCGCCTCGATGATGTCGAGGCTCATCTCGAGCCGCTCGCTCTCCTCGGCATCGATGGTGAAGGCGATGCCGAGTTCCTTCGCGAGGGTCGCGAGCGCTTCGACCTGCTCGATCAGCGAGGAGACGGAGCTTTCGTAATGCGCAACCTCGTAGCGCGGGTGGAGGGCCGAGAGCTTGACCGAAATGGAATGGCCGCGGTTCGCGACCTTGCCGACCGCGCGGATCGCCTGCTCGTAGGAGACGAAATAGCGCCGGGCGTCGTCGAACGTGCGCGCGGATTCGCCGAGCATGTCGAAGCTGGCGGTGAAGCCGCGATTCTCCTTCTTGTCCACGCGGCCGATCGCCTCGTCGATGGTCCGGCCCATCACGAAGATCTCGCCCATCAGCCGCATCGCAGCGCCCACGGCCTGACGCACGAACGGCTCGCCGGCGCGGGAGAAGAGCCGCTTGAGGGCGCTCGCCTGCTCGCTTTCACCGACCAAAGCGCGGCCGATGACCAGTCCCCAGGTGGCCGAATTGACCAGTTTCGAGTGCGACTTGCCGGCATGAGCACGCCAATCGGCATTACCGAGCTTGTCGGCGATCAGGGCGTCAGCGGTTTCGGGATCGGGCACCCGCAGGAAGGCTTCTGCGAGCGACAGCAGGGCAACGCCTTCCGAGGTGTTGAGCCGGTATTCCTGGAGGAACTGGTTGACCCAGCCTGAGGATTGCGCGGCGCGCAGCTCGGCGAGAATGCCGAGCGCGCGCGATTCCACCCGCCGTCGGGCGTCGGGCGTCAGCGCCGCGTCACGCAGCAGCGGGATGAGGATTTCGGGCTCTGCAGCCCGGTGGAGGCGGCGGATCGCGTCGCGATGGCTCGGAGTCGTCAGCATGCCGCAGGAATAGCTTGTTTCCGCCCGTAAATCTGACGTAATTTGCCTAGATTGCGCGAATGAACTCGAAGATCCTTCGGCTGAGCGCTCGAAAGACGAATTTCATGCTCTCCGAAAGCGACAAGAAGATCCTGCGCATCCTCCAGCAGGAAGGGCGGATCACCAATCAGGAGCTCGCAGCACGCTGCGGGATGTCGCCTTCGGCCTGCCTCGAGCGGCTTCGGCGGCTCCGCGAACGCGGCTACATCCTCGGTTACGCGGCGCTGCTCAATCCGGAAAAGCTTGGCCAGCCCCTGCTGATCTTCATCGAGGTGACGCTCGATCGAACCACCGGCGACGTCTTCCGGGAGTTTGCCGAAGCGGTGCGCGACCGCCCGGAGATCGTCGAGTGCCACATGGTCGCGGGAGGATTCGATTATCTGCTGAAGCTGCGCATGCCGGACATGACCAGCTATCGTACCTTCCTCACCCACCTCGCCGAGATGCCGGGTGTGCGCGAGACTCGCTCCTATCCGGTGATCGAGGAGGTGAAGAGCGGAGTCGCCCTGCCCCTCTAGAAAAATTGTCCCCGGACCGAGTGCAGCTTGCCGTAACGTCGCCGCCACCAGGGCTGCGAGCTCCGGCCCCGGCCCCCTTGAGTCCGCCCGGTCAGCGGTTCTACCACGCAAGCGTAACGCGGAAAGACGCGGGCAAGGAGGGTGCGGAGATGCCGCTGGCGACGCTCGACGAGGTTCGGACGAAGGTTGGGCAGGATATCGGTGCATCGCCCTGGATCCTGATCGACCAGGCCGCGATCGACGCATTCGCCTCGGTCACCGGCGATCACCAATTCATCCACACAGACCCGGCGGCGGCCGCCGGCACGCCGTTCGGCGGCACGGTCGCCCACGGTTTCCTGACGCTGTCGTTGCTCAGCCAGATGGCGGCGAGCGTCATGCTCGTGCCCGACGGCCTCAAGATGGCCGTGAATTACGGATTCGAGCGGGTGCGTTTCATCGCGCCGGTGCGTTCGGGACGACGGGTGCGCGGGCGCTTCGTGCTGAACAGCGCCGAGGAAAAGCGGCCGGGACAGTGGCAGTTCGTTCACGCGGTCACGGTCGAGATCGAAAACGAAGCGAAGCCGGCGCTCACGGCGGAGTGGATCGGACAGGTTTTCCTGTGAGCAGGATCCAGCCCCTCGAGGCGCCGTGGCCGGGCTGGTTCGCGGATGCGATGGCCAAGGTGATGCCGCCCGGCGTCCCGCCGCTGGCGCTGTTCACCAGCATCGCATCCTCAGAGCGCGCCTGGACCAAGTTCACCGCCGGATCGCTGCTCGACAAGGGGCCGCTTCCGCTGCGGCAGCGCGAAATCGTCATCGATCGAACAACGGCGCGCTGCGGCTGCGACTATGAATGGGGCATCCATGCGGCGTTGTTCGCGCAACGCGCCGCGCTCGACGACGCGCAACTCGCCGGCAGCGCCGCTGCGAAGATCGATCCGCTCTTGTGGAGCGAAGAAGAGATCGTGCTGCTCGACACTGTGGACGCGCTGCTCGATCGCAAGAGGCTGGACGATGGCGAGTTCGGCCGCCTGCGCCGGCACTTCGACGAGCCCCAGATCCTGGAGATCGTACAGCTCGTCGCTTTCTATCACGGCGTCTCGCTGCTCTGCGGTGCGCTCGCGCTTGCGCCCGAACCGGGCACACCCACCTTGCCGTCAAAGGAGTTTGACCATGGCCACTCGTGAAGCCGTCATCGTTTCCACCGCCCGGACCCCGATCGGCAAGGCCTATCGCGGTGCGTTCAATGCCACCCCTTCGCCCACGCTTGCCGCCCACGCGATCCGCGCCGCGGTCGAGCGTGCGAAGATCGATCCGGCCGAGGTCGACGACTGCATCATCGGCGCGGCCATGCAGCAGGGCGTACAGACGACGATCGGCCGTACCGCGGCGCTCCGTGCCGGCCTGCCGGTGACCGTCTCGGGCATGTCGATCGATCGCCAATGCTCGTCGGGGCTGATGTCGATCGCGACCGCGGCCAAGCAGATCATCGTCGACCGGATGGACATCGCCGTCGCTGGCGGCGTGGAATCGATCTCGCTGGTGCAGACGCCGGAAATGCGGGTCGGCTCCGACCCCGAATTGCTGTCGATGCACAACGGCATCTACATGCCGATGATCCAGACGGCCGAGGTGGTCGGCAAGCGCTACACGGTCGATCGCGATCGCCAGGACGAATATGCCCTGCGGTCGCAGCAGCGCACCGCTGCGGCACAGGCAGCGGGCAAGTTCGACGACGAGATCATCCCGGTCACAGCGACGATGAAGGTGACCAACAAGGAAACGGGCGAAACCGCGATGCGGGAAGTCACCCTCGCCAAGGACGAGGGCAACCGCCCGCAGACGACGCTCGAGGATCTGAAGAAGCTGCATCCGGTCGCAGGACCGGAAGGCGCGATCACGGCCGGCAACGCTTCCCAACTGTCGGACGGCGCTTCGGCCTCGGTGCTGATGGAAGCCTCGGTCGCCGCGGCCAGGGGGCTTACTCCGCTGGGCCGCTACGTCGGTATGGCGGTCGCCGGCACCGAACCCGACGAGATGGGCATCGGACCGGTCTTCGCCGTCCCCAAGCTGCTCGAGCGCTTTGGCCTGAGCGTCGACGATATCGGCCTCTGGGAGCTGAACGAAGCGTTCGCGGTACAGGTCCTCTATTGCCAGGACCGGCTCGGCATCCCCGACGACCGCCTGAACGTCAACGGCGGCTCGATCTCGATCGGACACCCGTACGGAATGTCCGGCGCGCGCATGACCGGCCATGCGCTGATCGAGGGCAAGCGCCGCGGCGTGCAATGGGTGGTGGTGACGATGTGCGTCGGCGGCGGGATGGGCGCGGCGGGACTGTTCGAGGTCCTGTGAGCGAGCGGGCGGGCGGGCGCGGCCACGGCCGATCGCTCGCCCGACGGCTCCGCATCGAGATCATTGCGGCATGGCGGACCGTCCGCGATCCGCGTTGCCCCTGGCATGCCCGGATCGTCGGGTTGATCGTGACCGCCTACGCACTCTCCCCGATCGATCTGATCCCCGATTTCATTCCGGTGCTCGGGCTCCTCGACGATGTCCTGCTCGTGCCTGCGGGCCTGTGGCTGTTCGCGAGACTGCTTCCTCCGGGGTTGATGGAGGAGCATCGCGCAGCGCTTGCAGCCGACGCGGAGAAGCCGCGGTCGGCCTGGGGCATCGTGATGGTGTTTGCGCTTTGGGCGGGTGCGGCCTGGCTCGGGTGGCTGTGGCTCGCCGGCTAGTTCTTCTCGGCGATGGGAAACCCGGTGCCGCCTCCTCCGTTATCGGAGCGAAACGAAGGAGGACAGGAATGCCCGTATCGAACACGTCCATCGTCGAGCGGATCGCGCGCGTGATTGCGGGCCGTGTGGTGAGCATCAACGCGGAAGGCGCCGATCCTTCGGCAGGTCCGCGGGTCGACGAGATCTGGCGCGATTATGTCGAGGACGCACTGTCGGTGCTGCGGACGCTGCGCGAGCCCGACCAGATCATGGCCGATGCCGGCAACGTCGAGACATGGGAGCGAATGGTGCTCGCCGCGCTCGAGGCCGAGACTGCCTGAGCCTCGCAAGCAAAAGAGGCCGCCCGGCATACCGGGCGGCCTCTCCATTGTCAGCCGAAGCGGCTGTAATCCTTAGGCGCGAGCCCCCGTGGAGGCCGCGCTCACCAGATCAGCCGCGTTCGGCATGTGACAATGAGACATCAGACCACCTCCTTTCAGTTGTTGAACACTGAGTTGAAGATGGGAGCAGGGAATAGGTTTTCAAGTGGTACCAGTTACTTGGCATCCGCCTGCGCCGGGGTGGCGGGCCATGCGGCGTTCTGGAAGACGAGCCGATAACCATCCGGATCCTCGAACGTGACTCCGTCGCGATCCCAATAGGGATTGAACGAGGCGATCGGCGCGTGACCGGCCATCCTCATCGCGGCCACGGCGGCCTCCCAAGCCCTCCGTTCCGGCAGATACAGGATCAGGAGGTTGTCCTGAGTCGGCGCCCTGCCTGCGGGATAGCCCTGGCAGCGGGAGAATTCGAGGTGCCATGCCGCGCCCGGATGGCCGAGCATGACCCCGTCGAAGCCTTCATGATCCTCGAACCCGCCGAGGATCCGAAGCCCCGCCGCCTGATAGAAAGCGACAATGGCATCGAGCCGGTCGGTCGGGCGCGAGACTCGCAGCACCGGAGCCGCAAGCGGACGATCGGTCCGGTCTTCGCTGCCGGCCTCGCCCTGCCCGTTGCGGGTCTGCGGCGCGTCAGCCGTCGTGGCTTGCGATCCAATCCTCGACCACCGGGGCGATCTTGCCGCGCCACTTGCTGCCGTTGAAGATCCCGTAATGGCCGACGCCCTTGGCGAGATGGTATTTCTTTTCGCGTGCGGGCAGCTTCACGGCAATTTCCAGCGCGGCCTTGGTCTGTCCGATGCCCGAAATGTCGTCGCGCTCGCCTTCGATGGCGAGCAGGCCGATGTCGGTGATCGCGCCGGGATCGACCCGTCGGCCGCGGTGCAACATCTCGCCCTTCGGCAGAAGATGACGCTGGAAGACGACGTCGATCGTCTGCAGATAAAATTCCGCTGTCATGTCGCAGACCGAGCGATATTCCTCGTAAAACCCCTTGGTCGCGTCGGCGCTCTCGCCGTCGCCTTCGACCAGATGCTTGAACAGCTCCCAGTGGCTGGTGAGATGGTTGCCGAGATTCATCGTCATGAAGCCGGCGAGCTGAAGGAAGCCCGGATAGACCTGCCGTCCGTTGCCCGGATAAAGATAGGGCACCGTTGCGATGACGTTGCGCTGAAACCAGGCATAAGGGCGCTGGGTGGCGAGCGTGTTGACCGCCGTCGGCGCCTCGCGGGTATCGATCGGGCCGCCCATCAGGGTGAGGGTGCGAGGGCGGCACGGATGCTTGTCCTCGCTCATCACCGCGGCCGCGGCATAGCAGGGCACCGACGGCTGGCAGACCGCGAGCATGTGCGCGCCGGGGCCGATATGCTCGAGGAATTCGATGATGTAATCGACGTAGTCGTCGAGATCGAAGCGGCCCTCCTCCGCCGGCACGAGCTTCGCATCGCGCCAGTCGGTGATGTAGACGTCGTGGCGGGGCAGCATCCGTTCGACGGTGCCGCGAAGCAAGGTCGCGTAATGGCCGGACATCGGCGCCACGATCAGGAGCCTCGGCCCGCCCTCGACGCCTTCGCGGACGAACCGCTTCAACTGGCCGAACGGCTTGCGGAAGACGACCTCCTCGTGAACGGCAACCGTCTTGCCGTCAACGACCGTGCTTTCGAAGCCGAAGGCGGGCTTGCCGCGCGGCGCCGAAGCATGGGCGAAGACGTCGAGCGCGGAGGCTACGATCGGACCCATGTGGCTGTAGGCGAAAGGATTGGCAGGGTTCTGCATCCAGCCGGCGCCGATATTGGCGAGCGTGCTGGCTCCGGCGAGCAGCGACCGCTGCATTTCATAGGCGTCGTAGAGCATTTCGTCTCCAAGATGGGCCGCCCCGAAGGGGGCGTCAATCGCTAACAATTATCCTAGGTAAACCAACGGTATGGCGGAAGGCTCCAGCGCCCCGGTTGAGCGGCGGCCTGCGCACTGCTACGCGCCGCTGCATGGCAGACGATAGCGCTCCGGCTCCCCGCAAGCTCTCCAACCTGGTGGTGGTCTGGCGCTTCACCAGCCGCTACAAGGGGCAGGTTGCCGGCGCGCTTGCCGCCTTGCTCGTCGCAGCGGCGGCGACGCTTGCCATCCCCAATGCCTTTCGCCTGATCATCGACCGCGGCTTCAACAGCATCGGCGGCGACATCAGCCGCTGGTTTCAATATCTCCTCGGCGTCGTGGTGGTGATGGCCATCGCCACCGCCTTCCGCTTCTACTTCGTCTCGTGGCTCGGCGAACGCGTGGTCGCCGATGTCCGCGCGGCCGTGCAGCGCAACCTGCTGCGCCTCGCCCCGAGCTTCTTCGAAGAGAACCGCCCCTCCGAGATCGCATCGCGGCTCACGGCCGATACCACCATTATAGAACAAGTTGTGGGCACCACCATTTCCGTGGCGCTGCGCAACGTCGTGATGGGGATCGGCGGAATCGCCTATCTGTTCGCCCTCGCCCCCAAGCTCGCGGCGATGCTGATCTTCGGCATCCCGGTAGTGATCCTGCCGATCGTCTTCCTCGGCCGCCGGGTCCGCAAGGTCTCGCGCGAAAGCCAGGATCGTGTGGCCGAGGTCAGTGCGATGGCGGTGGAAGTGCTCGGCGCGATGAAGATCGTCCAGGCCTTCGGCCAGGAATCGCGCGAAGCCTCGCGGTTCCAGACCATCGTCGACAGCGTCTTCGACACCGCGCGGCGGCGGATCCGTTTGCGGGCGATGATGACGGCGATGGTGATCGGCCTGATCTTCAGCGCGATCACCCTGGTGATGTGGCAGGGCGCACTCGACGTGCAGGCGGGGCGGATCTCCGGCGGCACGATCGCCGCCTTCGTGCTGACGGGCGGCCTCGTCGCGGGCGCCTTCGGCGCGCTGACCGAAGTCTATGGCGACCTGCTTCGCGGCGCAGGCGCCGCCGGGCGGCTGGCGGAGCTGCTCAGCGAGCAGCCGGCGATCGCGCCGCCGGCACAGCCGCGCAGCCTCCCCGAACCGGCGCGCGGCGAGCTTGCCTTTCGCAACGTGCATTTCCGCTATCCGACACGGACGGACGTCAGTGCGCTCAGCGACTTTTCGCTGAGCGTCAGACAGGGGGAAACGGTTGCGATCGTGGGCCCATCCGGCGCCGGCAAATCGACCCTGTTTCAGCTTGCCCAGCGTTTCTACGATCCGGAAAGCGGTGCAGTGCTGCTCGACGGCGTGCCGCTCCCCGAGCTCGACCCTGCCGAGATCCGCGCCCGCATGGCGCTGGTGCCGCAGGAGACGGTGATCTTCGCCGCGTCGGCACGCGACAATCTCCGCTACGGGCATTGGCAGGCGAGCGACGACGCCCTCTGGGCAGCCGCCGAGGCGGCCAATGCCGCGAGCTTCCTGCGCGCGTTGCCGGACGGCCTCGACACGTACATGGGGGAAGGCGGAGCACGGCTTTCCGGGGGTCAGCGCCAGCGGATTGCGATCGCCCGCGCGATCCTGCGCGACGCGCCGCTGCTGCTGCTCGACGAGGCGACCTCCGCCCTCGACGCGGAAAGCGAGCGCCTCGTGCAGTCCTCGCTGGAGCGGCTGATGACCGACCGCACCACGATGGTGATCGCCCACCGCCTCGCAACGGTACGCGCCGCTGATCGGATCATCGTGATGGACGGTGGCCGCATCGTCGAAGAAGGCAATCACGACAGCCTGCTCGCCGCCGGCGGACTGTACGCGCGTCTTGCCCGGCTGCAGTTCGAAGGCCTCGCCGCCTGAGGCTTTGGATGGTCGCGGCGGCGTAGCGCCTCGTTCAAAGCTGAGCGGCTCCTTCCAGCCACGCACAGTCGGATAATCTTGATCGCTCCAGCAGCACGTCCTGCTCACCATGGGCCGTAGGTTCGGGCGCGTGCCGGCAGCGGGCTCGCGCACGTCCATCAACGTCGCGCTGCATCCGGCAGCGTGGCGGCCGGTTCGAAACCGGTCCTGGGGGATAAAGCGGGCGGCGCGTGACGAGAACGCACGAGGGGAGCCACTTGCGTCCAAGTCCGCCTCCGCCGCACATCTGGTCCGCACGCAACGAAAAAGGGCGGCCCTTGCGGGACCGCCCTTTCCGTTTCGCCGATCGGCTGTCGCTCAGAAGGCCTGGTAATAAGCCTCGTTGCCGACAAAGCCCATCTTCTCGACGCTCGCCTGCTTGGTGACGGCCAGAACCTCGTCGACCAGCTCGTAGCGGGCCTGCGGATCCGGCTGCAGGTGCAGCTCGGGGATCGGGTTCATGGTCTGCGAGATGTCGAGATACTGGCGCAGACGCACCTGATCGACCGTTTCGCCGTTCCACAGGATCGCGCCCTGCGGCGTGATCACGATCTTGTTCTTCACCGGATCAACCGGCGGCGGAGTGTTGTTCGGCTGATCGACCGGAAGGTCCAGCTTCACCGCGTGCGTCTGGATCGGAATGGTGATGATGAACATGATCAGGAGCACCAGCATCACGTCGATAAGCGGCGTGGTGTTGATATCCATCATTGGTTCGTCGGATTCACCGCCGCCAACTGCCATTGCCATTGTCGTTACTCCTGATCTCTACTTACAGCCGCGTCACCACGCCGCCCGGGGGCGGCTCGGAGATGAAGCCGACGCGGGCGAAGCCGGCGCGCTGCATCGTGAACACGGCGCCGCCGATGCACTTGTACGGCGTGTTGATGTCGCCGCGAATGTGTGCCTCGGGCATGTTCTCTTCGGTGATGGCTTCCGGACCGCCGGCCTTCTTGACCTCGTCCTCGAGCTTCTTGGCAGCCTTTTCGAGCAGTTCCTCGGCGCCGACCTTCTGCAGGCCCCAATAGACCTCGCAGGTGTCGCCCGGACCACCGCGCACCGACAACGAGACGTTCTCGGGCTTGGTGGTGGTCGCCTCGTAGCGCACCTTGGGCAGCGCCACCGGCACGGTCTGGATGACGACCGGAACCGTAATCAGGAAGATGATCAGAAGCACCAGCATGACGTCGACGAGCGGCGTCGTGTTGATGTCGGACATCGGGGTGTCTTCACCGCCTTCGCCGCCGACACTCATGGCCATTGCTAAATTCCTACTCTCTCTCAACGCCTGCAGCGAAATCGAAGGTGTCGGCGGAGCGAACAACCAGGCCCGCTCCGCCGAAGCGATCCTTAGACTTTCTTGAGGCCCGGGGTGGTGGTGCCCGTCGCGCTGCCCGTGGCGGTCGAGCCCGCCTTGGTCGCGCCGGCAGCAGCCGTCGCGGCGGCCGGACGGGTGGTGACGCTCGGACGAACCGCGCCGCCCGACATCATGTAGCCATGGAGATCGTTGGCGAAGCGGGCGAGTTCCTCGATGATCGCCTTGTTGCGGCGCTGCAGCCAGTTGTAGGCGAGCACGGCCGGAACGGCGACGACGAGACCGATGGCGGTCATGATGAGCGCTTCACCGACCGGACCGGCAACGGCGTCGATCGAGGCCTGACCGGCGGCGCCGATCTTCACCAGCGCGCGGTAGATGCCGACCACGGTGCCGAACAGACCGACGAACGGCGCGGTCGAACCGACGGTGGCGAGCAGCGCCAGGCCGGTGCTGAGGCGCGAAGCGATCGCACCCTGGCTGCGGCTGAGCGAGTTGAGCATCCAATCGTGCTGATCGATCGGATCGGTCAGCTTGTCATGCTGTTCCAGCGCCAGGATGCCGTCGTCGACGATCTGGCGATAGGCGCTGTTCTTCTCGAGCTTGCTGGCGCCTTCGCGAAGGTTGGCCGACTGCCAGAAGGACGTGCGCGCGCGCTTGCCCTGGTTGATGATCTTCTGCTGCTCGAACAGCTTAACGAAGAGCACGTACCAGGAAGAGGCCGACATGATCACGAGAATGAAGAAGGTGGCGTAGGCGATCGCGCCACCCTGCTGAAGCGCGGCCAGGAGGCCATACGGGTTGTCGCCGCCATGGGCTGCTGCTGGTTGGGCCATGATTGAAGCTTTCCTCTCGATTGGAACTGATTGGCGTGTGTAGGTCGGGTTACTGCAAGCGCCAGGTAATCGGCGGACTGGTAACCGTGTCGGTCGTCGGCTGGCCGTTCTGGTCCTTGGCCGGCGTGAAGCGGCCGCGGCTCCTGATGATACGGCAGGTGGCCGCATCGAGAGACGAGGAACCGCTGGACTGGGTGACCTCGCACGAGGTGACCCGGCCGTTCGCGCCGATGCCCATGCGTACCCTGACGGTGCCTTCTTCTTCTGCACGGATCGCCGCAGCCGGATAATCGGTGTCGGTGATGAGGCCGGCGAGGCTGCCCTTCGACTTCGCAGTCTCGACCACGCGCGGTGCCGCGGGCGGCGGCGGCGGCGGCGCCGGAGGCGCCGGCGGGGCCGGAGTCGCGACCGGGGTGATCACCTGCACGGGCGGAGGAACGTTCTGCGACACCACCGGCGGCGGCGGGCTAGGCAGGCGCACCAGCGGCGGCGGGCTGACGACCGGCGGCGGCGGCGTTTCGACCGGCACGTCGGGCGGCGGGGGCGGCGGCTCCTCTTCGGGGGGCGGCGGCTCCTCGACGTTGAAAGTCTTAAGGTCCTGCGCCACTTTCTTGGCGACCTTGAAGGCCAGTCCCGTGACGAAGGCGTAGCCGAGCAGAGCATGGAGCAGGGCAACGATCACGATCGCCCCGATGCGCCCCGAGCTCATCTTGTTGTCAGCATATGCCATTAACCAGCCACACTCCCTCTCTCAAAACGGTTCGGGGGGTTATTCGTTAACAACGCGTAACGCCCCTCATCGGGTCCATTGATGTTTCAACATATCATCCGATATCGGGCTGTCTCTATCGTGTCCCAAACGCCTACGCAATCCTCCTGTGCTGCAGCGCCAAAATCCGGAAAAATGGCTGAAATCCGGCGTTCATGTGGCTAAAGCTAAGGGGAATAGGGCATCAGCTTGCGGAGCGGCAATGAAGAATCTTCACCACAAATACATTGTCGGCGCCGCCGGCGCATTGCTTCTCGGCCTTACGACGACAGCCGATTCGCAGGTGCCGCAGCCGCAGATTTCCGCCGCTCCCACCTATGCCGACCTCGCGGATCTGGCGCTTACCGCACCCGTCGCGGCACATGTCCGACTGCGTGATTCGACCCTGCTGAAGGCGAAGGAGGCGGTCGGCCTGCAACCCAATTTGGCACGATATTATGTCGAAGCCGAGATTATTTCGCTGATCCGCAGCCCGGAAGGGCTGCCAGCGCGGATCCGGTACGTCGTGGACCTGCCACGGGATCCCAAAGGCAAGGCACCAAAGCTCCGCAAGGGCACGGAATTCATCCTGTTCGCGCTCCCGGTGGCCGGTCGTCCGGGCGAGATCCGGTTGGCCGGCCCGGACGCGCAAATTCCCTACACGCAGGCGCGTGCGGATCAGGTGCGTGCGATCCTCAAGGAAGCGAACCAGTCCGGCGCGGCGCCCCGGATCACGGGAATCGGCCGTGCCTTCCACGTTCCCGGTGCGATTCCCGGCGAGAGCGAAACCCAGTTCTTCCTGCTCACCGCACAGAACGAGCCGGTTTCGATCACCGTCCTTCGCCGTCCCGGCGAGTTGCCGCAATATGCGGTGGCGCTGAGCGAGATCGTCGACGATGCCGCGGGACCGCCGACGCGCGACACCTTGCTGTGGTATCGCCTGGCCTGCACCCTGCCGCGGACCCTTCCCGCGCAGAGCATGGCGGAAGCCGATGCGGCGGGCGTCGCCGCGATCCAGGACGATTATCGCTACGTGCTGGCGCAGCTGGGCCAGTGCACGCGGTCCAAGCCGCGGCGCTGAGCCGCGCTCGGCCCAGCCGCACCGCTCAGAAGGAGGCGAGCTCGACGCCGACGCCGGCGCAATCCGGATAGATGTCGGGCTTGCGGGTCGAAACCCTGAGGGCGGTGACGCCGCGCCGGGCGGCAACCAAATCGTAGACCGCGCGGGCCAGCGTCTCCTGCAGGTTGAAACGCCGGGCGCCCACCAGCACGCCGATCTCGCTGCGCAGGCAATCATAATCCCACGCATCCTCGACGGCGTCGCTGAGCGGGAAGGCCGCCTCGTCGACCCACACCTCGACGGTGATGGAGAGCCGCTGCGGCGTCCCGATCTCGAAATCGTGGAAGCCGATGTCGGCCGGAACGATATAGTCTTCGAGCACGATCTTGCGCGTCTTCGGCGCCAGCCGCTCGGGAACGAGGCCTTCGAGCCTCGGCCGGTCGTTCATTCTTTCGTCTCCAGGAATTGCACGTCGCGGGCGAGGCCGAGAAAGCGCTGGCCGCCGTCAAGGGTGATCGTCTGACCGGTGAGCGTCGGCGTGTCGATGATGAAGCGCAGGGCCGCGACGATTTCCTCGACATGGACGCCACGCCGAAGCGCGTTGAGCGCGTGGACGGTCTCGAAATTCTCACGGCTCTGCGGCCCCGACACCAACGTCACCGACGGCGCGATCCCGCACACCCGGATGCCCCGCGCGGCCCAGGCGCGCGCGCTGAGTTCGGTGAGGGACGCCAGCCCCCCCTTCGAGACCGTGTAGCTGAAGAAATCCGGGTTGGGCGCTTCCAGCTTCGCGTCGAGCAGGTTGACGATGACCCCGCCGCCGTCCGTGCGTGCGGCGAAGGCCTGGGAGAGCAAGGCGGGTGCGCGCAGATTGACGTCGAAATGCCGATCCCATTGTTCGACGGTGAAATCGTCGGCGCCATCGAACGCGAACAGCGACGCGTTGTTGACCAGCAACCGCACCGGCGGCAGCGCCGCCGCCGCCGCGAAGATCGCCTCCGCGGCGCCGGGGTCCGAGAGCTCGGCCTGGACGAGCGCGGCGTTGCCGATCTCGCCGGCCAGCGTCTCCGCTTCGGCGCGGGAGCGGTTGCAGTGGATGAGCACATGCCATCCGTCTTCGGCAAGCGCGCGAACGAGAGCGGCGCCGATCCGCCTGGCGCCGCCGGTCACGATCGCGGTCCGTGGTCCCTGAAACTCGCGCGTCATGGCGGCAGCGTTAGGCGCGGTGCCATCGAGCGGCAAGGCTTGCCGGTCCGGCGCCGCTTCGCCTAACGCGGCGCCATGCCGATGCCGCCCTCCCTGCCCGACCTCACGGGACTGTCGCTGGCCGACATTGCTCGACTGGCCGAGGAAAAGAAGCTGCCGCCGGTCGAGCGGTGGAACCCTGCGCATTGCGGCGACAGCGAGATGCGCATCGCACGTGACGGCCGCTGGTATCACCAGGGAAGTCCGATCGGCCGGCAAGCCCTTGTCCGGCTGTTCTCGACCATCCTGCGGCGGGAGCCGGACGGCAGCTTCGTGCTCGTCACGCCCGCCGAGAAGCTCGCCATCGCCGTGGAGGAGGCGCCGTTCGTCGCCGTCGAGCTGAAGAGCGAGGGCGAAGGCGACGGCCGCAGGCTCGGCTTTCGGCTCAACACCGGCGACCTCGTCGTCGCGGGCCCCGAGCATCGCCTCCGCTTCGAGGCCGGCACAGACGGGCCGCGCCCCTATCTGGAGGTGCGGCACGGCCTCGATGCGTTGATCGGCCGGGCGGTTTATTACGAGCTGGTCGAGCTGGCGCTCGGCGATTCGGCCGATCCCCTCGGCCTGTGGAGCGAAGGCGCATTCTTTCCGCTGGAGCCGGCCGCATGACCTTGGCCGACCGCCTGCGCGATGCGTTCGAAAAAGGCCGCGCGCGGACTCCGATCCTGCTCGAGAGCGACGTTCTGGAAGACAGCGATCTGCCGATCGTGCCCGCCGCGGTGCTGGTCGCGATCGTCGACCGGGCGGAGCCCGGCGTGATCCTCACCGAGCGGCCAAAGACGATGCGCAAGCATCCTGGCCAGATCAGCTTTCCGGGCGGCCGGGTGGAAGCATCGGACGAGAGCCTGATCGCGGCCGCGTTGCGCGAAGCCGAGGAGGAGATCGGCTTGGCGCCGGCCGATGTCGACGTGATCGGCACGGCGGATCTGTACCGGACGATCACCGGCTTCGAAGTGACGCCGGTGATCGGCGTGGTGCCGCCGGGGCTTGCCCTGACGCCGCACCCCGGCGAAGTGGCAGGCATGTTCGAAGCTCCTCTCCACTTCCTGCTCGATCCCGAGCGCCAGATCGTCCGCACGGTCGAGTTTCAGGGGCGCGAGCGATCCTATTACGAGATCATCTGGGAAGGCCGGCGGATCTGGGGCGCGACCGCGGCGATGATCGTCAACCTCGGCCGCCGGCTGGAGCTTGCGGCATGAAGCTTCCCGCGGAAGCGCCCAGCGCCGGGATGCGCCGACTGCTCGACGCGCTTGGATCGAAGCAGGGCCAGACCCGCTATGTCGGCGGCTGGGTCCGCGATACGTTACTCGGCCTTCCGGTCAGCGATATCGATCTCGCCACCCGCCATCGCCCCGAAGAGGTGATCGCCCTGCTCCGCACCGCCGGCATCAAGGCCGTGCCGACGGGTCTCGCCCACGGGACGATCACCGCCGTCGTCGAGAGCCGCCCGGTCGAGGTCACCACGCTTCGGCGTGACGTTGCCACCGACGGCCGGCGCGCGACGATCGCCTATACGGACGATTGGGCGGAGGATGCCGCCCGGCGCGATTTCACGATCAACGCGCTGTCGGCCGATCCTGAGAGCGGCGAGGTCCACGATTATTTCGGCGGCAAGGCGGATCTCGAAGCCGGCGTGGTCCGGTTCATCGGCGATCCGTTGACCCGGATCGCGGAGGATCATCTGCGCATTCTGCGCTTCTTCCGTTTCCATGCGCGCTTCGGCCGGGGCCCGGCCGACGCCGCCGCATTGGACGCTTGCACGATGCGCGCCAACGACCTGATGGCGCTTTCGCGCGAGCGGATCGCGGACGAGATCACCAAGCTGCTGGCGCTCGCCGCCCCATCGGGCGCGATACGTCTGATGATCGAGCGCGGCATCCTTCGGCCGGTGCTCCCCGAAATCACCGACGTGGCGCCGCTCGAGCGCCTGATCGCGCGTGAAGCGGAGGCCGGCATCCCCGGCGACCCGCTGCGGAGGTTCGCAGCGCTACTACCCGCGGATGCCGACGTCGCCGGCGCGGTCGGCACGCGCCTGCGGCTCTCGAACAAGGCGGTAAAACGCCTCGTCTGTGCCGCATCGCGCACTGCCGATCCCGAATCGGTGCCGGCGGTGCTCGCCTATCGGATCGGGCGCGAGGAGGCGATCGACCGCCTGCTGCTGAGCGACGCCGAGCCTGCGGCGGCCGCCGGACTCCTCGACTGGGACCGGCCGCAATTGCGGATCAGCGGCGGGACATTGATCCGGATGGGATTGCAGGCCGGACCGATCGTCGCCGCAACCATGGAAGATCTGAAGCGGCGCTGGTCGGCGGCCGGCTTTCCGGGCGATCCACACGAGCAGACCCGTCTCGCCGAAGCGGCGGTCGCTCAGGCGCTGCGCGAAACCCAGTAATCGAGTGCTGCGTCGGGCGCCAACGGCCGCGCAAAATAGAAACCCTGGCCATAGGTGCAGCCAAGCCTGGTGAGCGCCTTGGCCAGCTCCGGCGAGTCGATCCCCTCGGCAGTGGTGTCCATGCCGAGCGCATCGGCAAGCGACAGGATGGCGCGCACGATCGCGATCGAATCGCCGTCGCCGAGCATCGCGGAAACGAAGCTGCGATCGATCTTGAGCACGTCGATCGGCAGGCGCTGCAGGTAAGCGAGCGACGTATAGCCGGTGCCGAAATCGTCCATCGCGACTCGCGCCTTGAGGCCCTTCAGATCCTCGAGCACCTTCGTTGCACGCCACGGATCCTGAATGATCGCGCTCTCGGTCAATTCGAGGGTCAGGCGCTCTCCGCCGATGCCGTAGGCAGCGAGCGCCGCCGACACGCAGGAAGCAACATCGTCGCGGGCGACCTGGATGGGCGACAGGTTGACGCTGACCGACAGCGGCAGGGTGCGGCCCATTTTCCGGTCCCAGGCCGCGAGCGTTTCGACCGCCGCTTCCAGCGCCCAGCGGCCGAGCGGTACGATCAGGCCGGATTCCTCGGCCACCGGGATGAACTCGACCGGCGAAATCGCGCCGCGGCGACCGCTGTTCCAGCGTGCGAGCGCCTCGAAGCCGGAGACGGCCCCGCTCTCGAGATCGATCAACGGCTGGAAGGCGAGCTCGAGCTCGCGGCCCTCGATCGCGCGGCGCAATTCCGTCTCTATGCTGAAGCGGCGCCGGGCGGCACGCGCCTGATTGGGCTCGTAGAAGCGGACGGCGCCGGTCGCCTTCGCCCGCTTCAGCGCAAACTGCGCATTGCGCAGCACTTCCTCGGCAAGCTCCTCCGAGCCGCCGAGCAAGGCGCAGCCGATCGCGCAATCGACGCGAATCTCGAGCTCCGACAGCTTGAAGGGTGCAGACAATGCGGTGCGGATGCGCTCGGCCGCCTGGGTGGCGTCTTCGAGCCCCTTGTCCAGTTTCAGCAGCAGGCCGAACTCGTCGCCGCCGGTGCGGGCGAGGAAATCACCGCCGCGAAGCGACGAGAACAGGCGCCGCGCAAAGGCGATCAACAATTCGTCGCCGGCGATCGACCCGACGCACTCGTTGACCCGGCTGAACCGGGTCATGTCGACCACCAGCACCGCATGATTGCCGGGCAGGAAGCCCGGATCGTCGAGGACCTTTTCAACCCGCTCGTTGAAGGCGAGACGGTTGGGCAGGCCGGTGAGGCTGTCGCGGAGCATCTCGGCGCGCAGGCTGCGTTCGGTCTCCACCTGGGCGGTGCGATCGATCATCGACACAAGGCAGCGTGTGCCGAGTTGCGGGAACAAGGTCAGCCGCGCGAGCCGGACGAGGAAATGACGGGCGCCGACGACGCGGCCGTCGCTGCGTTCGAACTGGCGGGATTCCTCCGTCCCCTTGAGGAACAGAGCGATCGTATCGGCAAGGCCGCTGCCTTCGACGATCTCGGCCTCCGCGGCGGGCCGGCTGAGCGCCACCGGGTTCCAGCCGACCAGATCGGTGAACGGCTCGTTCGCGAAATCCACCCAAAGGCGGTCCAGATCGTCGAGCCGGAAGATCGCCGCCGCGATCGGCAACGCATTGAGATATTCCTGGCGTGCGGCGGCACGAAGAGTCGCGTCGCCATCCGCCGGAAGCGCCGCGACGACGCTGGCTTTCTGACTCTGCGCAGTTGCAGCAGCGGCTCTCATGTCCGCGGCGATAGCCGGGGAGAATTAACAGCCGGTTGACTAACCTTGGGACAGCCTACGATTGGTCCATGTTGATCATCCGGTTCGGACCGATCGCCGAACTACGCTCCCTCCCCGTCACGACTGGAACTTGTTGTCCCGGGGGAAGCCCACCGGTGGCATGCGGCCGCCGGCGCCGCGGGCCGTTCGCCACGGCGACAGATCGGTCTCCGTGCGGATGCGGCCGGTGCTCCCGCCCATGCCCCAGCTGAGCCCGTCGGCGAAGCGGAAGGTCTTGGCGTCGGACAAGCCGCCGTCACGATAGCGCTGCAGCTGCACGCCCTGGCCACGGCCCATTTCGGGCAGTTCGCCGATCGGGAAGACGATCATCTTCCGGTTCTCGCCGACCACCGCGACATAATCGTCTTCGGTGCCGACCGGCTGGACGATGACCAGTTTCGCGCCGGTGCGGACGTTGACGATCTGCTTGCCCTTGCGGGTCTCGGCGATCGCACCGGCAGCCGAGGTCAGGAAGCCGCGGCCATCGGAGGTCGCCAGCATCAGTTTCTCGCCGGACGCGGCCGGCCGCAGGGCGGCGATGTCGCCCTCCCCTTCGATGTCGATCATCAGCCGCACCGGTTCACCGAAGCCGCGGCCGCCCGGCAGCTTGTCGGCCCCCAGCGTGTAGAAACGGCCGGTGGTGGAGGCGAGCAGGATCTTGTCCGTGGTCTGGGCGTGGAAGAAGAAGCGCGGTCCGTCGCCTTCCTTGAACTTCATCGCTTCCGGGTTCGAAAGGTCTACGTGCCCCTTCATCGCCCGGATCCAGCCACGCTGGGACATGATCACGGTGATCGGCTCGCGCTCGATCATCGCCTCCAGCGGGATCTCGCGTGCCGGCGCGGCTTCCTCGATGAGCGTGCGGCGGCGGCCGAGCTCCGTCTCCGGGCCGTAGCGGGCACGGAGCGCCGCCAGATCCTTCTGGAGGCGCTTGCGCTGCAAGGCCGGCGAGCCGACCAGCTTGAGCAGCTGATCGCGCTCCTTCTCCAGCGTTTCGCGCTCGCCGCGGATCTGCATCTCCTCGAGCTTGCGAAGCGAGCGCAGGCGCATGTTGAGGATCGCTTCGGCCTGGCGGTCGGTGAGCGCGAACTCGGCCATCATCACCGCCTTGGGATCGTCCTCCTCGCGGATGATCTGGATGACTCGATCGAGGTTGAGATAGGCGGCGAGATAGCCGACCAGCAGTTCGACCCGATCCTCGATCTTGGCGATGCGGTGCTGCGAACGGCGGACCAGCACTTCGAACTGGTGGGCGAGCCACGAGGAGATCACTTCCTTGAGCCCCATCACCCGCGGCGTGTGATGGGCATCGAGGACGTTCATGTTGAGCGGGATCTTCACCTCGAGATCGGTGAGGCGGAACAGGCTCTCCATCAGCATCTGCGGATCGACGGTGCGGCTGCGCGGCTCGATGACGATCCGGATCTGCTCGTCGGATTCGTCGCGGACGTCGGCGAGGATCGGCAGCTTCTTGTCGGAAATGAGCGTCGCAATCTGTTCGATCAGCTTCGATTTCGGGACCTGGAACGGGATCTCGCTGATCACCGCCGTCCAGGTGCCGCGGCCCTGATCCTCGGTCGCCCAGCGGGCGCGGACGCGGAAGCTGCCGCGGCCGGTGCGATAGGCAAGGGCGATCGCCTCCGCACTGTCGACGATCACGCCGCCGGTCGGGAAATCGGGACCGGACACGAAGTCCATCAGCGCAGAGGGCTCGGCCTGCGGATTGTCGATCAGGTGGACCGCGGCATCGACGATCTCGGCCAGATTGTGTGGCGGGATCGAGGTCGCCATGCCGACCGCGATGCCACTGGCGCCGTTGGCGAGCAGGTTCGGAAACAGGCCGGGAAAGACCTCCGGCTCCTCTTCCTCGCCATTGTAGGTCGGGCGGAAATCGACCGTGCCCTCGTCCAGACCCGCCATGAGGTCGTTGGCGGCTTGGGTGAGCCGCGCCTCGGTGTAGCGCATCGCCGCCGCATTATCGCCGTCGACGTTGCCGAAATTGCCCTGCCCGTCGACCAGGGGATAACGAAGCGAGAAGGTCTGGGCGAGGCGGACCATCGCGTCGTAGACCGACTGATCGCCATGCGGGTGATATTTGCCGATCACGTCGCCGACGACGCGGGCGCATTTCTTGTAGCCGGCCGCCGGATCGAGCCGCAGCAGGCGCATCGCCCAGAGCAGCCGCCGGTGCACCGGCTTCAGCCCGTCGCGAACGTCCGGCAGCGAGCGCGCGGTGATCGTCGACAGCGCGTAGACCAGATATCGCTGCGAGAGAGCCTTGTCGAACGGGGTGTCTTCGATCGGATCGATATCGTTGAGCGTGTCGGACATGAGCGGGAGATAGCAAGGGCGCCGGGTCGATGCGAGCCGCTATTGCCGATTGTCTACTTGGCAAGTAGAGTAACGTAGATGCTGATTGAGGGGACGACGCATGCGCAAGGCTTTCCCTGTGTTCGTGGCTGTTCTGTTGGCCGGGTGCGGCGGCGGTGAGACCGCCGGATCGGGCAGCAACCATGAAACCGCGTCGGGCGCGCTCGAGGACGCAGCCGGAACACCGACGCCGCCCGGTGTGAGCCCGACGGCCGCGCCCGGTGTGGCGTTCAACTATCGCTATGCCTTTCGCCTTCCGGGCCTGCGGATCAGCGCGGTGCAGGAACAGCATGCCGCCGCATGCGAGAAGCTGGGGGTGAGCCGCTGCCGCATTACCGGCATGCATTACGAACAGAATGGCGAGGACGACATCGAGGCGCAGCTCGCCTTCAAGCTCGATCCGGCGCTGGCACGCGCGTTTGGGCGGGAGGGCATCGGCGCGGTGACCCGGGCCGGCGGCGAATTGCGCAGCGCCGACATCACCGGCACCGATGTCGGTGCCGAAATCGCCGCCGGCAACCAGTCCGGTGCGCAGATCGGCGACGAGCTCAGCCGGATCGAGCAGCAACTGGCGCGTCCCGGCCTCAGTGCGTCGGAGCGTGCCGAGCTTCAGCGCCAGGCGCAGGAACTGCGCGCCTCTGCGCGAACCAACCAGGTCCAGCAAAGCGACCGGCGCGCCCAGCTCGCCTCGACGCCGATGGTGTTCGTTTATCAGGCCGGCGACACTGGCGGGCCGATCGCCAGCGCCGCGCGCGATTCGCTGAAGATGCTCTCGCACAGCATCGCAACCCTGCTGGTGATCATCGTCACCTTGCTTCCCTGGGCGATTTTCCTCCTGTTGCTGTGGCTGGTCTGGCGGTGGGCGAATCGCCGCTTCCTTGGCGGCGGGTCGATCATTGCGGCTCCGGCGGCGGCCACCCCTCCGGAGGCGTGAACTCTTCCGGCGCGCTCTGGGCGGCTTCCTCGGCAACGGCGCGCTCCAGCCAGGCGCGAAAGGCACGTATCTTCGGCCGCGCCCTCTTGTGCTCGGGATAGACGAGCCAGAGCGACCCCTGCTCGAAGGCAAGCGTATCGAACAGCCTCACGAGGCGGCCGGACGCGAGCTCCGGGCGCCACAGCAGTGGGGTCAGCAGCGCGACGCCGTGCCCGGCCATTGCGGCGTTGCCTTCCGCAACCTGGGTATCGAGCCGAATGCCGCCCGAATGATCGCCATCGCGCGTGTCGACACCGGCCACCTCGAACCATTGCCGCCAGAGAGCATCCTGCGGGCTGAGACGCGGCACCCGGAGCAGGTCGGAAGGCTGCTCGATGTCGTTCCGCCCCTTGAACTCAGGCGTACAGAGCGGCGTTCCGGCGAGCCGCATGAGGAAGTGCTGGCACAGGCCCGGCCAGGGTCCGGTACCGATCCGGATCGCCACGTCCGCTTCGTCGCGCGCGAAATCCACCATCGTGTGGGAGGTGTGCAGGCGCACCGCGAGTTCGGGCCGTTCAATCTGGAAGGTGCCGAGCCGCGGCGCGAGCCAGTTGGCGGCAAAGGTCTGTGCGGTGCTGATCGTCAGCACGCCATCGTCTTCCTGGGTGATCCCTTCGAACGCTTCCGAGATACCGTCGAAGGCGGCTGAGACGAGCGGCGCCACCTTTCGGCCAGGCTCGCTGAGCGTCACCCGCCGTTTCGACCGAATGAAGAGCGGGAGGCCGAGCCGCTCCTCGAGCAGGCGGATCTGATAGCTGACCGCGGCCTGGGTCATGCCGAGCTCGGCAGCGGCCTGGGTGAAATTCTCGTGCCGCGCGGCGGCTTCGAAGACTCGAACGGCGGCGAGCGGAGGCAGGTGGCGCATGCCAAGATGATAAGCCGTACTTATCATAAAGGTCCAGTCTTTCGTTGGCGGAACGACCGCCGAATCGTCATTCTACTGCTGCAGCCGGCGAGACCGGACCTCGGATGATGAGGAGAATGACGATGCGTGATCGCTATGAAGCCGAGATGTGGATTGCCCATCATGATCAATTTTCCGAATGGTTTGAAGGTGTTCTGATCGCTACCGGGCGAGGGCTGCGCAACCGGCTGCCGGTGCTTGGGGGAACGGCTCCGCAGCTGCTCGCAGCCGGAGTCGCGGCCAGCCTGACGATGCTGACCTTCACCGCCGCGGGGGCCTGACCGGCCATCGCCCGCCCCGAAGACGAAGGAGAAAGTCGATGACCAACCCCGCAACGCCGAACGGCCTCTTTGCCGCGTTTCGCCGCACCATCGAAGCGCTCGACCTCGGCTTCTGCAAGCTGAACCGGATCCAATGGCAGGCGCCCTGGCGCCGTCAGTGCGGCGGCTGCTGAACTTTCGAATGCAGAAGGCGGCGGGCATTGGTCCCCGCCGGCCGCCTTCGGCACCGGTCGCCCGCCGCCGCACCTGCCTCTCGGCGGCGGCGGGCCCGGATACCGACGAGACTGGCGCCGCTTCGACGGCTCGGCCATGAAGACGGCATGGCATTCCCTTCGAAAGCGCTTGCCGCTGCTCTCTCGCTCACGCTAGCCGCTTGTGCGGTGAACGACACGACACCTCCAGCACATCGCGACTCGGCGCCCGGCGCATTGATGAGGTGGCCGGATCTGTTCGCCCGCACGCGGCCGACGCCCTCCGCATCGATCCGCTATGGCGACGATCAATTGCAGGTCGTCGACCTGTGGCTCCCGACCGGCCCGGGTCCGCATCCGGTGGCGCTGATGGTCCATGGCGGTTGCTGGCAGAGCGAGATTGCCGACCGCCGCATCATGAACTGGATCGCCGACGATCTGCGCCGCCGCGGCATTGCCGTCTGGAACATCGATTATCGCGGCGTCGACCGCGCCGGCGGCGGCTATCCCGGCACCTTCCTGGACGCCGCCGCCGCCGCCGATTCGCTCCGCGTGCACGCCGCGCGCTACAATCTGGATCTCGCCAGAGTCGTCGCGGTCGGACATTCCGCCGGCGGCCATCTCGCCTTGTGGCTGGCCGGCCGCGGCAGGCTGCCGGCGTCGAGCCCGCTACGCGCCGCCGACCCGCTGCCGATCGCAGGCGTGGTCAGCCTCGGCGGCCTCCCCGATCTCGAGGAAGCGGCGCGCGCGCCGGGCAGCGGCTGCGGCACCGAGGTGATCGCACAACTGACGGGCGGGCGTTTCGAAGACACGTCGGTTCCGCGCCTGGCGCCGCTCGGCGTGCCGCAGGTGCTGATCAACGGCGCGCAGGACCGGATCATTCCGGCCGCTTATGCCGAGGGCTATGCCGCGCCGATGCGCAAGGCCGGGGACAACGTGCGGGTGCACATGGTCGAGCGGACCGGCCACGTCGAGCTGATCGTTCCGGAAAGCGACGCCTGGAAGGTCGCGGCAAGCGAGATCGGGCAGGCGCTCGGCCGATGACCTTGGACCTCGCCACGGCGCGGGCGCGCGACGCGGCCGACCCGCTGCGGAGCTATCGGGAGCGGTTCGCGCTGCCCGACGGCATCCTCTACCTCGACGGCAATTCGCTCGGCGTGCTGCCGCTCGCCACCATCGCCCGCCAGCAGGAGGTGGTGGCACGGCAATGGGGAAACAGCCTGATCCGCAGCTGGAACGACCATGGCTGGATCGACGCCCCGCAGCGTATCGGCGCCAAGATCGCCCGACTGATCGGCGCCGGGCCGCACGAGGTAATCGTCGCCGACAGCGTCTCGGTGAACCTGTTCAAGCTGATCGTCGCCGCCGCCGCGCTTGCGCCGGAGCGAACGCTGCTGCTGTCCGAATCCGGCAATTTCCACACCGATCTCCATATCGCGTCGGGAGCCGCCGAATGCGTGCCGGGCCTGCGGCTGGAGGTGGTCGCACGGGACCAGCTCGACTCCCGGATCGGCGACGACCTCAATCTGCTGCTGCTTACCCATGTCCACTTCAAGGCCGGTTACCGCTTCGACATGGCGGAGGTCACCGCCCGCGCCCGCGATGCCGGTGCGCGGACCTTGTGGGATCTCTCGCACAGCGTCGGTGCGGTCCCCCTCCACCTCAACCACGACGGAGCGGAGCTCGCCGTCGGCTGCGGCTACAAATATCTGAACGGCGGCCCGGGCGCCCCGGCCTTCCTCTACGTCGCCGAGCATCTTCAGGAGAGGCTCGTCTCCCCCTTACGGGGCTGGATGGGCCATGCGGCGCCGTTCGCCTTCACTGACGATTACGTCCCGGCCCCGGGAGTTGCGCGGTTCCTGGCCGGTACACCTTCGATCCTGGCGCTGTCGGCGCTGGAGAGCGGCGTCGATGCCTTTGACGGAATCGAGATTGACGCTCTGTGGGCGAAATCGATCGCTTTGTTCGATCTGTTCGCCGCGCGCATGGCGGAACGCTGTCCGGAGCTGTCCTGCATCTCGCCCGCGGAGCCGGAGCGCCGGGGCAGCCACATCTCCTTCCGCCATCCCAACGCTTTCGAGATCTGCCAGGCGCTGATCGCCGAGGGCGTGGTCGGCGATTTCCGTGCACCCGATGTGATCCGCTTCGGCCTGACCCCGCTCTATCTCGGCTTCGAGGACGTCTGGCAGGCGATCGAGCGGCTGCGCGCGATCCTGGAGAGCGGCCGCTGGCGCGAGGCGCGCTTCGCCGTCCGGGGCAAGGTCACCTGACCCCTTGTGTGTTACTCGAATAAGACACATCATGCCCTGAAGGCCGGGTGAGTCGCGGTTCGCGCGCCCGCCAACGGGAGGAATGCGATGCACAAGGTGATCCTGCTTGCGGCCGATTTGACCACGACCGCCGTTGCGGCGACGGCCGCGACTGCCCAGACCGACGTGCCGCTGATCGCGCGCGAGAAGATCTTCGGGAATCCAAGCCGCGTGAACGGGCGCCTGTCGCCGGACGGCAAGTGGCTGAGCTGGATCGCGCCGCGCGACGGCGTGCTCAACATCCACGTCGCGCCGGCGGCGGACGCGGGCGCCGCGAAGCCGCTCACCAACGAACGGCAACGGCCGATCCGCCAATATTTCTGGTCACCCGACAGCCGGCAGATCCTGTTCATCAACGACAAGGGCGGCGACGAGAATTTCCTGCTCTACGGTCTCGACGTCGCCAGCGGTGCCCAGCGGACGCTGACTCCGTTCGAGAAGACCAGGGTGCAGGTTCTCGGCACGTCGAACGCGGTCAAGGACCGGATCCTCGTCGGCATCAACAATCGCGATCCGCGCTGGCACGACGTCTACAGCCTCGATCTCGCCACCGCCAAGCTGACGCCGGTGCTGATCAACAAGGGGGGGTATTCGAGCTTCCTCGCCGACGAGCAGCTTCGCATCCGGGCGGCGACCAAGGCCCGGCAGGACGGCGGAAGCGAATTCTACCGCGTGACGAACAACGTCGTCGAAGCGACGCCGTTCGAGCAGGTCACCCTGGAAGACAGCCAGACGACGGCTCCGGCCGGCTTCACCAAGGACGGCAAGACGCTCTACTGGCTGGACAGCCGCGGCCGCGACACCGCCGCCCTGATCGCCCAGAATGTCGCGAGCGGCAGGAAGAGCGTCATTGCCGAGAACGCCAAGGCCGACATCAGCAGCGCGCTCAGCAATCCCGCGACCGGCAGAGTGGAAGCCTATGCGGTCAACTACCTCAAGACCGAATGGACTCCGCTCGACCCGAAGATCAAGCGCGATCTCGATTTCCTGAAGAGCCGCCTCAAGGGCGAGTTCGCGGTCACTTCGCGCACCGACGCGGACGATCGCTGGATCGTCGCCGACGATCCGGTGGTCGCCCCGTCCACCGCCTATCTCTACGACCGCAAGGCGCAGTCGCTGACCAAGCTCTACACCACACGGCCCGAGCTCGAAGGGGCGCCGCTCGCCGCAATGTATCCGCGGGAGATCAAGACCCGCGACGGTATGACCATGGTCTCCTACCTGACGCTGCCTCCGGGCTCTGACGCGGACGGAGACGGGCGGCCCGAAAAGCCGGTGCCGCTGGTTCTGCTGGTGCATGGCGGACCCTGGGGCCGCGACGCCTATGGCTATAACGGCACCCATCAATGGCTCGCCAATCGCGGCTATGCGGTGCTCTCCCCGAACTTCCGGGCCTCGACCGGGTTCGGCAAGAAGTTCATCTCCGCCGGCGACCTGCAATGGGGCACCAAGATGCACGACGACCTGATCGACGCGGTCGACTGGGCGATCGCCGGCGGCGTCACCAGCGCCGACAAGGTCGCGATCATGGGCGGTTCCTACGGCGGCTATGCGACCCTTGCAGGGCTCGCCTTCACACCGGACAAGTTCGCCTGCGGTGTCGACATCGTCGGCCCGTCCAACCTCCAGACATTGCTGCAGACCATCCCGCCTTACTGGACGGCGCTTCGCACCCAATTCTACAAACGGATGGGAGATCCGACCACGGCCGAGGGGCTTGCCCTGCTCAAGGAACGCTCGCCGCTCTACAAGGCCGACCAGATCAGGAAGCCGCTGCTGATCGGCCAGGGGGCCAACGATCCGCGGGTCAACGTCAAGGAATCCGAACAGATCGTCGAGGCGATGAAGGCCAAGAACATCCCGGTCACCTATGTCGTCTTTCCCGACGAGGGTCACGGCTTCGCGCGTCCGGTCAACAACATCGCGTTCAACGCCGTTGCCGAAAACTTCCTGGCCAACTGCCTCGGCGGCCGGGCGGAGCCGATCGGCGACACGCTCAAGGCCTCGACCGCGCAGGTCCAGCACGGCGCCGAATTCGCCCCCGGTCTCGCCGAGGCGATCGGCAGCCGATGACCGGATCGGTCCCGTCCGGCAGGGTGCCGGACGGGCCGCTGCCGGCGAATTGCACCGCTCCCGCCCATCCGCTATAGGGCTCGCCTCCGCCCCGCCCGCGCGTTCCGACGAGGAGACGCAGCGTCCGGGGCGCACCTTTTTCAGCCGGAGCGCACCACATGTCCCGCCGCCGCCAGATCTACGAAGGCAAGGCCAAGATCCTCTATGAAGGCCCCGAGCCCGGCACGCTGATCCAGTATTTCAAGGACGATGCGACCGCGTTCAACGCCCAGAAGAAGGGCACGATCTCGGGCAAGGGCGTGCTCAACAACCGCATCTCGGAGCACGTTTTCACCCTGCTCGGCACGATCGGCGTGCCGACCCATTTCATCCGCCGCCTCAACATGCGCGAACAGCTGATCCGCCAGGTCGAGATCATCCCGATCGAGGTCGTCGTGCGCAACGTCGCCGCGGGATCGCTGTCGAAGCGTCTCGGCATCGAGGAAGGCACCCAGCTGCCGCGCACGATCATCGAATATTATTACAAGGACGACGCGCTGGGGGATCCGCTGATCGCGGACGAACATATCGCCTGCTTCGGCTGGGCGAGCCAGGAAGAGATGAACGACATCGCCGACATGGCGGTGCGCGTGAACGACTTCCTGTGCGGCCTGTTCGCCGCGATCGGCATACGCCTCGTCGACTTCAAGCTCGAGTTCGGCCGGATCTGGGAGAATGACTACGCCCGGGTAATCCTGGCGGACGAGATCAGCCCCGACGGCTGCCGTCTGTGGGACATGCAGACCAACGAGAAGCTCGACAAGGATCGCTTCCGCCGCGACCTCGGCGGCGAAGCGGAAGCCTATCAGGAGGTTGCCCGCCGGCTCGGCCTGCTCCCCGAGGGCGAAAACAGCGTGCTCGATCTCGATCAGCACCGCCAGAAGCGCGGCAAGTAAGCGCGGGAAGATCGGGCCGCTTCCTCGAAGCCCGCTTCGATCTGACACGACTGCCGCTCACCCGAGCGCGCGGCAAAAAATAAGGCCCCGCCGTTGCCGGCGGGGCCTTGGCCTTTTGGCTCTCTCCTGATCCTTACTCGGCCTTGACCGGGCCGCCGATCGCCACGTCGGACACGCGCCGCTGGACCGACTGGAGATAGTCGGAGGACTGCATGAACGGGATCGGGTTGACGGCTTTGCCGTCGATGCGCACTTCGTAATGGAGGTGGCTGCCGGTCGAACGGCCGGTCGAGCCCATCAGCGCGATCAGATCGCCGCGCTTCACGCGCTGGCCCGCCGACACCATCGACTTGGACAGGTGGCCGTAGCGGGTCTGGATGCCGCGGCCATGATCGATCTCGACCAGATTGCCGTAGCCGCCATTGTTCCACTCGGCGCGGCCGACGGTGCCGTCGGCGGTTGCGTAGATCGGGGTGCCCATCGGGCCGGCAAGATCGATGCCGGCGTGCATCGCAGCGCGGCCCTTGAACGGATCGGAGCGGACTCCGTAGCCGGAGGTGAAGCGGGTGCCCTTGACCGGCTCGAGCGAGGGGATCGCGATCGTGCCTTGCTCCAGGCTGTCGAGCTGCTTCCAGCTCATGAACAGCGCCTTGAAATTGGGATCGGCGGTCTGGCCGCCGTCGATCGCCTCGTAAGGGCCGCCGACGCCGTCCTGGGTCTGGAGGCGCGCCGGATCGAGACCGAGGCCGCGCACTTCGCTCGCGGTGATCTGGAAGCGCTTCTGTGCGGCTTCCTTGATCGCGGCGACATCGGCCTGCATCGCCCGAACTTCCTGCTCCATGCGCGCGACGTCGGCGCTCTGCGGCGCCGCGTCGGCGGTGGCGAGCTGCGCGGCGGCGAACGCCGACCAGGACAGGGTCATCGTGGCAACGAGGGCCGCGGAGATCTGAACTCCGGCGCCGACCCGAACACGACGCAGCGCAGCGCCGTCATGGAAGAAAATGTCCCGCGGGCGGAAGAGCTTGCGGAACTTGTTCCCCCAGCCGGCGTTGATTGTCTTAGTCAGCACAGATCGGTCCCCGGTACGGTTCGCCTCACGAAGGCGGCACCGCCCTTTGATATGTTCAAGCCAATACGCTGGACATTGCTGCCCCGCCCGTGACGTCAAGGAAGCTGCCCACCCCGCGACGTGGCCGGAGATTGTTAAACATATCCTTTCACCGCAAGTGCGGAGTAGAAATCGCGGGATAGACCGGCTTGACCGCGCGCTGAGTCGTTGAACGGAGGCTTCAGCGACCCCCGGAAGTGGGTTCGAACCAGTTGTTGCCAGTGCGAAACGATGGCCAAACCCTGCGATTCACAGCCCCGTTCGAACCACTTCGTACCGACCCCGACATGCCTGATTTCATCCGTAAATATACGCATGAGGATCGCTGCGGAGCGGACGTCGCCGACTGCTTCGAAGCGGGCGACGGTTGCCGGCGTGACGTCGAGCCCGCGTGCTTCCAGAACCATCGGAACGACGGCGAGCCGCGCCAGGGGATCGTGCGCAGTCGCCTCGGCCGCTTCCCACAGGCCGTCATGGGCCGGCATCGATCCGTAGCCGGCACCGAGGCCGTTCAGCCGCCGATCGAGCAAGGCGAAGTGCATCGCCTCGTCGGCGCCGACGCCGATCCAGTCATCGACGAACGCGCGCGGGAACGCACCGCCGAACCGGCCGGCCATGTCGAAGGCGAGGTCGATGGCGGCGAATTCGATATGGGCCAGCGCGTGCAGCATCGCGATGCGGCCCCGCTCGGACCCGCCCTTGCCGCGCTTCGGCATGCGCGACGCAGGCATCAGCTCGGGCTGGTCGGGCCGGGCCGGCCTGTCGGGCATCGCTACGTCGAACACATGCGCCAGCCGGCCGCGCCGCCATGCCCGTGCCGTCTCCCGCGCCGCGCGCACCTTGTCGCGCGGCTCGGCGGCGAGGAGGACGGCACGGCACGCCTGCGCGATGGTGGTCTGGTTCATCGCCGACGGCGTAGCGCGTCGGCCAAGGTCCGTCACCCTTGCGGGCTCAGGCGGCCTGCGCCTGCGCCGCCGCCGGCTTGAGCAGGATATTGGCGAGGATCCGATTCCCCGCCGGCGTCAGAATCGACTCCGGATGAAATTGAAGGCCGGTCTGCAGTGCCGAAGGATCGCTGATCGCCATCGCCATGCCTTCGGTCTCGGCATGGACGGTGAAGCGCGCGGGGATGTTGCGGGTGCAGAGCGAATGGTAGCGGCCGATCTGCACCGGACCGTTCAGCCCGGCGAAAGGACCCTGCCCGTCATGGACCAGCAAGGATGTCTTGCCGTGCACGGGCGCCGGCGCCCGGCAGACCTCCCCGCCCGCTTCCAGCACCATCGCCTGGTGGCCGAGGCAGACTCCGAGCACCGGCACCCGTCCCCTGGCACGTGCGATTAGTTCCAGGCAGCAGCCGGCATCTTCCGGGCGGCCGGGCCCCGGCGACAGGATGATATGCGCTCCGACCTGCTCGGCGGCAGCGAGCGCCTCGGCGGCGGCGACGCTGTTTCGAAGCACGCGGACCTTGGCGCCGAGCCGCTCGATCGCCTCGACCAGGTTGAAGGTGAAGCTGTCGAGATTGTCGATCATCAGCACGGATGCGGTCACTGGCTCTTCTCCGGGGCGCCGAGCGCCGAAAGGATGGCGGACGCTTTCCGCCGGGTCTCGTCCGCTTCCTTCTGCGGATCGCTGTCGTGGACGACGCCGGCACCGGCACGGACATAAGCGACACCGTCCTTGACCACCGCCGATCGAATGACGACGCCGGTGTCCATCAGTCCCTCGCCGTTCAGCCAGCCGATCGCGCCGCCATAGGGTCCGCGCTTGGTCCGCTCGGTCCGGCGCAGCAATTCGGTGGCCTTGATCTTGGGCGCGCCCGACAGGGTGCCGACGTTGAGACAGGCCTGCAGCGCGTGGAGCGCGTCATAGCCGATCGCAAGCGCGCCCTTCACCGACGAGACGAGGTGCATCACCCGCGCGTAGCGCTCCACCGTCATTAGCCTGGCGACGCGCCGGGTCCCCGGGATGCTGACCCGGGCGACATCGTTGCGGGCGAGATCGACCAGCATCATGTGCTCGGCAATCTCCTTCTGATCGAGGCGGAGATCGGCCTCCATGCGATCGTCCTCGTCCGGATCGCCGCCGCGCGGACGGGTGCCGGCGATCGGCTTGACCTCGACCATCGGCCATTTCTCCTCGCGGACGATTCGCACCGACGTTTCGGGCGAAGCGCCGAACAGCAGGTGCTCGGGCGCCGCCATGAAGAACATGTAGGGTGAACGATCGAGTCGGCGCACCGCCGCAAATGCTGCGATCGGATCCGCGCAGGGTGCGCGGAAGGTGCGCGACGGAACGATCTGGTAGACGTCTCCGGCGAGGATATGCTCCTTCATCCGAGTCACCACCGCACCGTAAGCGGCGTCGTCGAGGTCCGTGTCGGCAGCTGCGGGATCGCTCCGTTCCGCAGGAGCGACATCGTCCAGCGGCTGTTCGCAGCGCGCCGCGAGCGCGGCAAGGCGATCTGCCGCGCCGAAATGGGCGCGGGTGGTCTCCGCCGGATCCTCCGACCCGAAAGCGGTGCAGACCAGCCGCGGCGCGAGCCCCTGTTCGTAGACGATCAGGCTTTCGGCGAGCCAGAAGATATAATCGGGAAAGCCGAGCGCATCCGCTGCCGGTGCCGGCAGATGCTCGAACAGATCGACGTGATCGAACGCGACCGTGCCGAGCAGGGCAAGCGTGAACGGCTCCTCCGGAGTGTCGCTGCGGGTACCGGTCGACAGCGCACGAAGCACGTCGAACGGCGACGCCGCGAGCAGGCGCGCTTCGGCATCGTCCCCCGCGGGCGGCGCGAAGTGGAGTACCAGGTTGCGCTCCGCCTTCTCAGCGACACAATGGCCGAAGCTCTTCTCGAGCGTGCGAAGAACGAGAATGCCGCCCGCGGTCAGCGCTTCGAGAGCGACCTTCTGACCCCGGCACTCCACCCGCACCGCCGCCTGATCCATGATCAAGGTCGGTCCGGCGAGCGTCTCGAGCAGCATCGTATCGGTGCGGGTGCCGCGGTCGCTCAGCGCCGCATAAAGGGAGAGCGGATCCGGCGAGCGGTAGAGACGCCGGGTCAGCGCCTTGGCGGTGCCGCCGGAAAGAGGTGCGACGCTCACTGAATCTGCCGTCCCACGGCGGCGGCGATCGGCGCCAAGCTCGCCATCAACCGTTCGAACCCCTCCGGATAGAGCGACTGGGCGCCGTCGGACCAGGCGACGGCCGGGTTCTCATGCATCTCGACGAGAATGCCGTCGGCACCGCAGGCGGCAGCGGCGAGCGCCATCGGAATGACGAAATCGCGAACCCCGGTGCCATGCGACGGATCGACCAGCACCGGCAGGTGGGTCTTCTGCTTGATGAACGGGATTGCGTTCAGATCGAGCGTGTTGCGCGTCGCGGTCTCGAAGGTGCGGATGCCCCGTTCGCACAGGATCACCTGATCGTTGCCCTCCGCCAGCAGATATTCCGCGGCGAGCAGGAGATCCTCCACCTTGGCCGCCATGCCGCGCTTCAGAACCACTGGCTTGCGAGCACGGCCGACGGCTTTCAGCAGGGAGAAATTCTGCATGTTGCGCGCGCCGATCTGGAAGGCATCGGCATATTCGGCGACGATCTCGACGTCGGCGGTCTCCATGACCTCGGTCACCACCGGCATGTCGAATTCGTCGCCGGTCGCACGCAGCAGCTTCAGCCCTTCGACCCCATGCCCTTGAAAGGCATAGGGACTGGTGCGCGGCTTGTAGGCGCCGGCGCGGATACCATGGGCGCCGGCCGCCTTGGCGGCGCGGACGGTGTTGCGCATCTGGCTCTCCGTTTCCACCGCGCAGGGCCCGGCGATGACGGTGAAGCCGCGGCCACCGACGGCGACCTTGCCGAGGCGAACGATCGTATCGTGCGCCTGCATCTCGCGGCTGACGAGCTTGTACGGCGCAAGGATCGGCTTCAGCGACTCGACCATCGGATGGCCTTCGAGGGCGAGTTCGGCGAGCACGCGCTCGTCGCCGAGGGCGCCGAGCACGACCCGCTCGCTGCCAGGCATGTGGAGCGGCTTGAGCCCTTTGGCGGCGATTCGATCGAGCAGCTCCTGCGCGGTTTCGGGCGGCGCTTCCGGCTTGAGAACGATGATCATGATGATGTTTCCGTGTCTGAAGGTAAAAAAAAAGCCCGCCTTGTGGGCGGGCCTCGGATCGGGTCTCACAGGAAGCGCGACTGCCTTCCTCTTACTCCGTCGATGGGCGCGCCAAATCGCTCTGCGAAGGCCAGCGCCACCACAGACCGAAGGTCGAACCAAAAGACAGAGCGGAATTGCCGGTCATAACATCGCAACAGCTAAACCGGCCGGAGGATCCGGTCAACCGGCCTGTTGCGGCATCAATGCCCGATGGTCACGCCGGGTTCATCGCTTCGCGTGCAGGGACTTGCATCACCCGGTTTGACAAACATGGTCGCGAAGGTCAGATAGAAACGATGATCGGCACTGCGCATATCCTCGCCACGACGGCAGCGGCTTCCGCCGCAGCGTCGGCGCGCGCGGCCGGCTACACCTATTATTATCCCCCGGGGACGGGACCGATTTGACGCGCTGATCGCACAGCGAACGCTTCAATCGACCCCGTCCGGACATTCCGGGCGGGGTCTTTCTTTATGCACGAGGAAGACCGCAGATGTTCAAGGATTTCACCGAAACGGATCCCGCCGCGCCGGCACCGCCCGCCGGTGCCGCGGCCGACTGGACGGTGCCGCAGAACTGGCATCGCTTCACCGGCGAGGAGCATGCGACCTGGGATATCCTGTTCGCACGCCAGCAGGAAATGCTGCGCGGTCGCGCCGTCGCCGCGTTCGAGGAAGGGCTGGACGTGTTGCGACTGTCGCGGCCCGGCATCCCGGAATTCGGCGAACTCAACGAGCGACTTCACCGCCGCACCGGATGGACGGTGGTCTCCGTGCCTGGGCTGGTGCCCGACGACATCTTCTTCGAGCATCTCGCCAATCGCCGCTTTCCCGCCGGCAATTTCATCCGCAGCCGCAGCCAGCTCGACTATCTGGAAGAGCCAGACGTGTTTCACGACGTCTTCGGCCACGTGCCGCTGCTGGCGCTGCCTGCGATCGCCGATTTCATGCAGGCACTTGGTCAGAAAGGCCTCGAGGCCCTCGACCTCGGCATGCTCGACCGCCTGGCGCGCTTGTACTGGTACACGGTCGAATTCGGGTTGGCGCGCGAAGGCGGCGCATTGCGCATCTTCGGCGCCGGCATCCTCTCCAGCTTCGGCGAATCCCGCTTCAGCCTCGACAGCGCCGAGCCCAGGCGTCGTCCGTTCGCGCTGCCCGAAGTGCTGCGCACCACCTATCGTAGCGACGCCTTCCAGACCGGCTACTTCGTGGTCGAAAGCTTCGAAGCCCTGCTGGACGCCATCCTTACGGCCGATCTCGAAGCGTTGTACGCCGAAGCGGCGTTACTCCCGGATCTCGATCCCGGACGGGCATGACTATCAGCCGAAGCTGCGCTTGAAACGCAGATAGGCCGTGACGTGGCCGTTCCGCTCCCGGAACTCGCGCTGATAAGGATCGGGGTTCGACCGGTCGGGCGCGAAGAAGATGCGGGTGCGGGTGCCCGGGACGTCGAGGATATTGTCGGCGCCGAGCGTGATCGTCGTCGCCCGGTCGGGCCGATATTCGACGAAGGCATTGATGAACGGCTCGCGTCCGTTGGGAGCGTCGATCTCGTCGCGCCAGTAATAGGGCTCCCGCGGACTGGCAGTATAGTTGACGCTCCACGCGAACTTGCCGAGATCCTGGCGCAGGCCGAGCTCGTACGACCAGCTGGTCAGCCCCGAGAAGCGGCGGTTCCGGTGGGTGTAGGGATCTTCGACGGACGTATCCTGGAACATCGTGTTCCAGGTGAAGCGGCCGCCCTTGATGCCGACGCTGCCGAGCGGAAGGTCGACGGTGGTCTTGACGAACGCCTGCCGTCCGGTGCCGAGATTTCCGGGGGCGTCGAAGCCTTCGGGCGTCGGCACGCGATCCTGCACCTTCTCGATCAGATTATAGCCGAGTTCGACCTTGGCGAGGCCGTCGCCGAGGACGGTGCGCTCGACCGTCAGCAAGCCTTCCCAGGCCCGTTGCGGCACCAGATCGGCATTGCCCGCATTGACCCGGTCGTTGGTGAGCTCGGCCGAGCTGATGAAATCCTCGAAGTCGAGCTGGGCAACCGTCCGGATCAGCGAAACTTGCGCATGCCATGGCCCCTTCGGTCGCCAGTCGAGCACCGCCTTGGGCTTGAGGAAGCGCAGCGTCCGTTCCGCCTCGGTGTCCCCGCGGACAGTCAGCCGAGATGCTTCGAACGTAAAGCCGAGGTCGATCCGCACCGTCGGCGACAGGCTTCGGCCGACATTGTAGAAGGCTTCGCCGCGCCATTCCTTCACCACCGCCTGATCGATCGGGAGATCGACCCGCACCCGATCACCCTGTTCATCCAGTTCGAATAGATTGACGTCGCTGTCGAGGCTGTTGAGAACCGCCTCGACCCCGGCCTCGACGCTCCAGCCGCCCGCGTTGGGGGTCGACCAGACCAGCCGCCCGAGCGTCTCGTCGCGCTGGCTTTCGACATTCTGCTCGTAGCCGCCGATCACATCCCCCTGGATGCGATTGAAGGAGAATTCCGCTTCCTTGCGGTGGCGCCGCGTCGCCAGGCCGATGAGCTTTATCGCGCCGCCCCAAAGCGGGCGCGTGACGTCGCCGCCAAGCTCGAATTCCCGAGTCCGATAATCCTGCCCGAGCCGATCGTCGCGAATCGGCCCGCGCACCGGGAACACGTCGTTGGTCTGATCGAGCTCGAACCGCTCGCGCTCCACCCGGAAGTTCAGGTGCGCGCCGCGATTGGCACCGCCCTGATGCTCCCACGAACCGGAAAGGAAGGCCTCACGCTCGCTGATGTCATTGATCTTGCGCCGATGCTCCAACAGAGCTCCGCTCGGAAGCGCCGTCACGTCGTCGATACCTTCCTCAGGCGTATGACTGTTATTGTACCCGGCCGACAGGTTGAAGCTCGAGGCACCGCGGCGATAGAGCGCCGAGACACTCCCCTCCGGCGTGATCTGCCCGGTATAGTCGCGGCGGGCGGTCGCCGTAACCGTGCCGGCGAGCCCGCCCCCGGAGGTCAGCACCAGGTTGAGCACCTGCGCCCTGCCCGAAAATTCCGATCCGAACAGATCGCCGGTTCCGACCTCGACCCGCGCGACTCGGTTGGCAGGGATGCGCGCGAGGATCGCCTCCAGCGTATCGCTCTTCGAGCTTGGGCGATTGCCGTTGATGACGACGTTGCCTGCCGCCTGGCCAAAGCCGCGCACGTCCTCCGCGCCCAATTCCAGCACGAATCCGGGCACGCGCCGGACGATCTCCAATGCGCTCGACGGCGAGTAGCGCTCGAAATAGGCTGCTTCATAGAGCGTGCGTCCGCCCGGGCCGGCCTGCTGCGCCGCGGCCGGAACGCTGCACCCCAACAGCAATGCCGCCGCCGCAACCCTGACCCGATTACCCACTCTTCACTCCCCTTGGGCCCCGCTTCTTCTACGGGGTCGCGCGCCTTGATGCTTTCCCCGCTATTGCGCAAGAAGCATGCCAGCGGTCGCTCCGGCGCAATTCTCTCCAGCGTGCTTCGTCTACGTTCGTTTCCGAACGCGATGTGTCCGAAACCGGACGCGCCCCTCAGAGTCTGCCGAATAGAGGTTCCGACAGCGGCGCGAGGCCGCCGAGCCCGAGCCGCAAGGCGTTCCGGGGGTGGACCGTCCTGCGCGCACGGGCCAGGTCGCCGAAGCGAGGATCGATCAGCCGCCGGGGGGAAGCAGGGCCATCGCCGTCGAACGCGTGGGCCGCCCGCGCTTGCCCCTCAGGGCAATGCGCGGGCCGCTTCAAGCACCTCTTCGGCGTGGCCGGGCACCTTGACCTTGCGCCAGACCCTCTGAACCTTGCCGTCGCGATCGATCAGGAAGGTCGCCCGGTCGATCCCCATATATTTGCGGCCGTACATCGACTTCTCGATCCAGGTGCCGAACGCTTCGCAAACCGACCCGTCCGCGTCGGTCGCGAGCTGAACCTTCAGATCATATTTGTCGATGAACTTGGCGTGCTTCTTGGAATCGTCCTTGGAGATGCCGAGGACCCACGCATTGGCATCCTGGAAGGCATCGGCAAGGGCGCTGAACGCCTGCGCCTCGGCGGTGCAGCCGGACGTGTCGTCCTTCGGATAGAAATAGAGGACGAGCTTCTGGCTGCGGAAATCGGCCGGGCTGATCTCCTTGCCGTCGACGCTGATCAGCTTCACGTCCGGAACCAGATCACCTTCGTTCACCATCCACTTGCCCTTTCATCATTAGGCCGCCGGCGCCGCGGCGGCGGCAACGTTCCGCCAGAGTTCCGAAACGCTCTGCCGCGCCTGCGCATGCGCTGCAAGCAGCGCCTGCCAGTCCGGCAACCCGCAGGCCCGCGCAACCAGCGGCCGGGATGCTTCGGCGGGTTCCGCCGAACTCGGCGACACCAGCCGGAACATGACCAGCATCGATATGAGCAGACGCAGAGCCTCATCGCTGTCCTGCCGCACGAGGCCGGCACGGCACAGCGCCTCGATGGCGACTTCCAGATGCGGATCGAGGCCGATCCCGGTGCGAAGCTGGAGCGTGTGAACTGCGAATTCCAGGTCGACGAGCCCACCCTCGCCAAGCTTGATGTCGAACGGCCCGCCGGCCTGCTTGTGGAGCGCGATATCCCGGCGCATCCGCACCGCCTCGGCGGTGACCTGACCGGGGTCGCGCGAAAGCCGCAAGGTGCGATCGATCACCGCCGCGAGCTCAGCCCGCGCCGCGGGTGAACCGTAGATCGGGCGCGCGCGCAGCAAGGCGAGATGCTCCCAGGTCCACGCCTGTTCGCGCTGGTAGCGCTCGAAGCTCTCGACGCTGACCGCGAGCAGGCCGTCCTTGCCGGAGGGACGGAGGCGGGTGTCGACCTCGTAGAGTGGCCCGGCCGCCGTCGGCACGCTGAGCGCCGCAGTCACCCGCGGCGCCAGCCGATTAAAATAGTCGGTAGCCCGCAGCGGCTTCTCGCCGTCCGATTCGGCCTCGTGGGTGCCGCTGAACAGGTAGACCAGATCGAGATCGGAGGCGTGGGTCAGCGCTTCGCCGCCGAAGCGGCCGAGCGCAAGGATCAGCAGTTCGGAACCGGGTACCTTGCCGTGCCGCTTCTCGAATTCGGCGATGGTCACGTCGGCAAGCACGTTGAGCGCAGCCTCGGCAACACGGGCATAGCCGGTGGTGACGTCGAGCGGCTGGCTGCGCCCGGTGACGAGTTGAACGCCAAGCGCAAAGCGGCGTTCGTTGACCAGTCGGCGGACCCGATCGAGGATCATCTGGTAATCCTCCCCCTTGCGCTCCGCCTGGACGAACTCGGCGATGAGATCGGACAAAGGCGGCGGAAGATCGAACGCCGAGGCGTCGATCAGGCCGTCGAGCAGTTCGGGACGCCGGGCGAGCTGATCGGCAAGGGTCGGCGCGTGACTGAGGATTTCGGCGAGATGCTCGGTGAGCCCCGGCCGCGCCTGCAGCAGGCGATAGAAATTGACTCCGCTCGGCAAACGTTCGAGCACGTCCTCGAAGCGGTTCATCGCGCGCATCGGATCGGGCGCCCTGGCGAAGGCTTCGAGCAGCAACGGCAGCATCGCTTCGAACGCCTCCCGCGCGGGCGCGGTGCGCAGCGAGCGCGCCTTGCCGGACCGCCAGCGATCCACCCGCCCCCGCGCTTCGGCAGGCGATGCGAACCCGATCTCCGCAAGTCGAACTTCGAGCGCCTCCGGGACGAGCGGCAGATGCTCCTCCTGGTCGCCGGCCATCGCCGTATAGACGGCGGCAACCCGATCCACCTGCGGGCGCAGCAGCGCAAGCAAAGATGCGCCGTCCTCCAGGCCATGAAGACGCGCCACATTGTCGAGGGCGGCGGGATCCGCCGGCAGGCTGTGAGTCTGACGATCGTCGACCATCTGCAGGCGGTGCTCGATCGTTCGGAACAGGCGATAGGCGTCGGCCATGTCGGCTGCGTCCGTGGACGAGATCCGGGCGTCTGCGGCAAGGGCGGCAAGCGCGTCCAGGGTCGCCCGCGCCCGCAGCCCCGGCTCCCGTCCGCCATGGATGAGCTGATGGATCTGGGCGAAGAACTCCACCTCCCGGATGCCGCCGCGCCCGCGCTTGAGATCATAGCCGGGACCGAATTTCTGCCCCTGCGAATAATGATCACGGATCCTGCGCGTGATCGATTGCAGTTCCTCGATCGCTCCGAAATCCAGCGAGCGCCGCCATACGAACGGGTGGATCGCGTCAAGGAAATAGCGGCCGAGCGCGACGTCACCTGCGGCATGCCGGGCACGAATGAACGCGGCACGTTCCCACGGCAGGGCGCTCGATTCGTAGTAAGAGATTGCGGCGTCGACGGGCAGCGCGATCGGCGTCACTTCCGACGACGGGCGCAGCCGCAGATCGATCCGGAACACGTAGCCTTCGCCGTCCCGCTTCTGGATCAGCTCGATCACGCGCTGTCCGATCCGCACCGCCGCCTGCCCCGGCTCCTCGCGCGGCTTGAGCGGGAGCGTGGCTGGATCGAACAGGAACAGCGGATCGATGTCGGACGAATAATTGAGCTCGCGGCTGCCATGCTTGCCGAGCGCAATGATCGTGAAGCCGCGGGGCTCGGCATCGGGCGTGCGCTCGAGGATCGCCGCTTCGATAGCGCGATGGAGACTCTTGTCGGCAAGGTCGGAGAGTTCCGCGACCAGCGCCTCGAACGGGATCAGGCCGGCAAGATCGCCGATCGCCAACGCGGTTGCGAGCGCGCTGCGCTCGCGGCGCAGTGCCGCGGCGAGGCTCGGCGCGTCGACGCCTGCACCCCGCGCGGTCTGCACCGCCTGGACGATCGTCCCGGTTTCAAGGGCCGTCGCTACGGCCGGAAATCGATCGAGCTGCAGGCGCAGAAATGGCGAATGACGCCGGGCTCTCGCAAGCGCGTCTTGCAGATGCTCGTCCGCAGCCGCTGGCGTGGCCGGCGAGCCACAATTCAAATCAGTTCCGTTGGGGGTGCGCAATGTTTGCAACTCTGGTCGTTTCCGGGCGTTCTCCGGGCGTGAATACAATGAATCCGAGACATGAAGCCATGGTACATGCTTCCGAAAGGCGCTTCGTGAAGGTCGCGCCGCCGACCGTTCATGCCGGCGTCGGCAGCGCGCTCCGCCAGGCGTTCGCGATGGACGGCGAGGTCCGATCGCTGAAGATGTTCGAGGACCTGCTCTCTCGGCTCGACGACTGAGGCGGACCAGCGGTGCCTGAACACGCCCCTCCGGCACTCCGGAGGGGTTTGTTTTTGCGTCTGGATCAGGCGATCAGCTGCGCCGCTTGTTCTTGCCGACGATCGCCACCAGGATCAACGCGAAGGCGGCCAGCCGGAACAGATATAGCCAGCTCCGTTCCTCGACCGGGATGTCGGTGAGCGTCAGCAGGGCCTGCCCGATCCCGAGCAGCAGGAAGGCGGCCGCGAACGCGAGGAACAGACTGTCGGCGGTCCGCTTCCAGAAGCGCAGGAAGAACAATCCGGCGAGCAAGAAGCCGAACGTGACGGCACCGGCGAGGAAGTTGAAGATCGTCATCTCATTCTTCCTCCAGATCCCAGACGAAGCCGAACAGCAGGATCGACACCGCGGCGAGCGCAAGCAGCAAGCGCGGCATCCGCATGTCCAGATCGCGCAGCACCAGCAGATCGAGCACGACGACCAGATTGTTCGCGGCCAGGAAGATGAAGCAGAGGCCGCTCCATAGCAGCAGGCGGGCGCCGCTGATGCGATAGGATCGCATGAGCAGCCAGGCACAGGCGGCGCTGGTGGCGAAGCACAACAGGTAGACGATCGCCGGGAAGACCTCGTTCATGGTCAATCCTTCCTGAACCGGAACGCGTCGGCGAAAGCGGCGAGGCCGCCTGCCGAGGCGTCCACGATCATCCGCCGCACCGCATCGGGACGGCGCGCATAGAGTTGCTCGGCCGCATCGACGAATTCTCCGACCTCTTCCGACACCGGTGCATAAGTGACGCTGCCGTCTTCGTCGGCGACGATGAGGCCAGCCGCCGAGAGCCAGCCGACGCTCTGGTTGACGATCAGCTCGCTGCCCCGGAGACCGGCGACGATCTCGTCATGGGTCCAGCGCCGCCGGTCGCGCTTGAGCAGCAGCAGCAATTCGAGCGACCAGACCGAGCGGAAACTCGATCGGATGAAACGCGAGAGTTCGTCCCGTGACGCCATTATGCCGGGATCCGTCCTTCTGCCGTCCACGGAACGGTCGCTTAATCGCGTTTCGAAGCCGATAGCAATGCCTGCTTAAGGTTTGGCGGGGCATGACAAATTTCTGGCGGCGCTCAGAATATCCTCTGCTATGTAGAGCGCGCCATCACCGCCCGGGGGGACGGTGCAACGATGTCTGGGGGGACTGACGCTTAATATGGAGCCCTGAGTGAACGTCGAACTCCCTCGCGAATCTCTCGATCGCCGCCAGCTCGTCACCGCGCTCCGCAGCCTCCGCCGCGGCGACTTCTCGGTGCGCCTGCCCGAGGATCTCTCCGGCGTGGACAGCGAAATCGCGACCTTGTTCAACGAGGTGGTGTCGATCAACCAGGAGATGACGCACGAATTCGAGCGTCTCAGCCAGGTCGTCGGCAAGGAAGGCAAGATCACCCAGCGTGGTGCCGTGCGCAGCGCCACCGGCGGCTGGGAGACCGCGATCCGGTCGGTCAACGAGCTGATCGAAGACATGGTCCAGCCGACCGCCGAAGTCGCGCGCGTGATCGGCGCGGTCGCCAAGGGCGACCTGTCGCAGTCGATGACGGTGGAGATCGACGGTCGGCCGCTGCGCGGCGAATTCCTGCGCATCGGCAAGATCGTGAACACGATGGTGGAGCAGCTCGCCTCGTTCGCCTCGGAAGTGACGCGCGTGGCGCGCGAGGTCGGCACCGAAGGCAAGCTCGGCGGACAGGCCAACGTGAAGGGCGTGGCGGGCACCTGGAAGGATCTGACCGACAACGTCAACGCGATGGCGACCAACCTGACCGGTCAAGTCCGCAACATCGCCGAGGTGACCACCGCCGTCGCGTCCGGTGATCTTTCCAAGAAGATCACCGTGGAGGTGAAGGGCGAGATCCTCGAGCTCAAGAACACCATCAACACGATGGTCGATCAGCTCAACGCCTTCGCCTCGGAAGTGACTCGCGTGGCCCGCGAAGTCGGCACCGAAGGCAAGCTCGGCGGGCAGGCGCAGGTGCCGGGAGTCGCCGGCACCTGGGCCGACTTGACCGACAACGTCAATCTGATGGCCGCGAACCTCACCGGCCAGGTTCGCAACATCGCCGAAGTGACCACCGCGGTGGCCCGCGGCGATCTTTCCAAGAAGATCACGGTGGACGTGAAGGGCGAGATCCTCGAGCTCAAGAACACCATCAACACCATGGTCGATCAGCTCAACGGCTTCGCCTCGGAAGTGACCCGCGTGGCGCGCGAAGTCGGCACCGAAGGAAAGCTGGGCGGCCAGGCGCAGGTGCCTGGCGTCGGCGGAACCTGGAAGGATCTGACCGACAACGTCAATCTGATGGCCGACAATCTGACGGGCCAGGTCCGCAACATCGCGGAAGTGACCACCGCCGTCGCATCGGGCGACTTGTCGAAGAAGATCACCGTCGACGTGAAGGGCGAGATTCTCGAGCTCAAGAACACCATCAACACCATGGTCGACCAGCTCAACGGCTTCGCCTCGGAAGTGACGCGCGTGGCGCGCGAGGTGGGCACCGAAGGCAAGCTCGGCGGCCAGGCGCAGGTGCCGGGAGTCGCCGGGACCTGGGCCGATCTGACCGACAACGTCAATTTGATGGCCGCCAACCTGACCGGCCAGGTCCGCAACATCGCCGAAGTGACCACGGCCGTGGCGAGAGGCGACTTGTCGAAGAAGATCACGGTGGAGGTGAAGGGCGAGATCCTCGAGCTCAAGAACACCATCAACACCATGGTCGATCAGCTCAACGGTTTCGCCTCCGAAGTGACCCGCGTGGCGCGCGAAGTGGGCTCCGAAGGCAAGCTCGGCGGCCAGGCGCAGGTGGAAGGCGTTGCCGGCACCTGGAAGGATCTCACCGACAACGTCAATTTGATGGCCGGCAATCTGACGGGACAGGTCCGCAACATCGCCGAGGTGACCACCGCCGTGGCGAGAGGCGACTTGTCGAAGAAGATCACCGTCGACGTGAAGGGCGAGATCCTCGAGCTCAAGAACACGATCAACGTCATGGTCGACCAGCTCAACTCGTTCGCGTCGGAAGTGACCCGCGTGGCGCGCGAAGTGGGCTCCGAAGGCAAGCTCGGCGGCCAGGCGCAGGTGGAAGGCGTCGGCGGCACCTGGAAGGATCTCACCGACAATGTGAACGCGATGGCCGCCAATCTCACCGGCCAGGTCCGCAACATCGCCGAGGTGACCACCGCGGTGGCGCTCGGCGACTTGTCGAAAAAGATCACGGTGGACGTGAAGGGCGAGATCCTCGAGCTCAAGAACACCATCAACACCATGGTCGACCAGCTCAACGGCTTCGCGTCCGAAGTGACGCGCGTGGCGCGCGAGGTGGGCACCGAAGGGAAACTCGGCGGACAGGCGCAGGTGCGCGGCGTCGCCGGCACCTGGAAGGATCTTACCGACAACGTCAATCTGATGGCGGCGAACCTTACCGGTCAGGTCCGCAACATCGCCGACGTGACCACCGCCGTGGCGAGGGGCGACCTTTCCAAGAAGATCACTGTGGACGTGAAGGGCGAGATTCTCGCGCTCAAGGACACGATCAACGTGATGGTCGATCAGCTCAACTCGTTCGCCTCGGAAGTGACCCGCGTGGCGCGCGAAGTCGGCACCGAGGGCAAGTTGGGCGGCCAGGCGCAGGTGCCGGGCGTCGGCGGAACCTGGAAGGATCTGACCGACAACGTCAACCTGATGGCGACCAACCTCACCAACCAGGTGCGCGGCATCGCCGACGTCGTCACCGCGGTGGCGCAGGGCAATCTGCGCCGCAAGCTGACCGTGGACGCCAAAGGCGAAATCGCCGCGCTCGCCGAGACGATCAACTTCATGATCGAGACGCTGTCGACCTTCGGCGACCAGGTCACCAACATGGCGCGCGAGGTCGGCATCGAGGGCCGGCTCGGCGGCCAGGCGCGCGTCCCCGGCGCCGCCGGCCTGTGGCGCGATCTCACCGACAACGTGAACCAGCTCGCCGCCAATCTGACCAACCAGGTCCGATCGATCGCCGACGTGGCGACCGCCGTGACCAAGGGCGACCTTACCCGCTCGATCGCGGTGGAGGCGTCGGGCGAAATGGCCGCCCTCAAGGACACGATCAACGAGATGATCCGCAACCTCAAGGATCAGACGCTGAAGAATGCCGAGCAGGATTGGCTCAAGACCAATCTCGCCCGCTTCTCGCGCATGCTCCAGGGCGAGCGCGATCTCACCACCGTGTCGAACCTGATCATGTCCGAACTCGCGCCGCTGGTGAACGCGCAATATGGCGTGTTCTACGTCACCAAGCGCGAGGAAGAGGAAGCCAAGATGGAGCTCGTCGCCAGCTACGGCGCCGAGAATAGCGACGCGTTGAAGCGCGAGTTCAAGCTTCGCGAAGGCCTGGTCGGGCAGGCCGCGGCCGACAAGCGCGCGATCGTGCTCAAGGACGTTCCCGGCGAGTTCATCCGGATCGGCTCGGGCCTCGGCCATGCCAAGCCGGCGAGCGTCGCAATCCTTCCCGCTTTGTTCGAGGACGAGGTCAAGGCGGTGATCGAGCTCGCCTCGTTCAGCGACTTCAACGAAACCCACCAGAGCTTCCTCGATCAGCTGATGGAATCGGTCGGCATCGTTCTCAACACGATCGCCGCCACCATGCGAACCGAGGGTCTGCTCAAACAGTCGCAGCTGCTCACCCAGGAACTCCAGGCGCGCCAGACCGAGCTCACCACCAAGCAGGAGGAGCTTCACGCGACCAACGAGGAGCTGCAGGAGAAAGCCCAGCTGCTCGAGAACGAGAAGAAGCAGGTCGAGGCCAAGAACATCGAGATCGAGATGGCCCGTCGTGCGGTGGAGGAGAAAGCGGAACAGCTCGCCCTCACCTCCAAGTACAAATCCGAGTTCCTGGCCAATATGAGCCACGAGCTGCGGACTCCGCTCAACTCGCTGCTGATCCTGTCCAAGCTGCTCGCCGACAATCCGCAGGGCAATCTCAACGAGAAGCAGACCGATTTCGCGCGCACCATCCACTCGGCGGGATCGGATCTGCTGAGCCTGATCAACGACATTCTCGATCTGTCGAAGATCGAATCGGGCACGGTGTCGATCGAGGTCGGCGAGATGCCGATGAGCACGATGAAGCAGCATATGGAGCGGACCTTCCGGCAGCTCGCCGCCGACAAGAATCTGGACTTCAACGTCGACTTCGACGCCAGCCTGCCGTCGACCATCCGCACCGACGAGAAGAGGCTGCAGCAGATCGTCCTCAACCTGCTGTCCAACGCCTTCAAGTTCACTGCCCAGGGCAGCGTCACGCTGGCCGTCAAGGCGGCGAAGAGCGGCTGGAGCCCCAACCACCCGGTGCTGCGCGGTGCCGACAAGGCGATCTCGATCGCGGTCACCGACACCGGCATCGGCATTCCGGAAGACAAGCAGAAGCTGATCTTCGAGGCGTTCCAGCAGGCCGACGGTACCACCAGCCGCAAATATGGCGGCACCGGCCTTGGTCTCTCGATCAGCCGCGAGATCGCGCGGCTGCTCGGCGGCGAATTGCAGGTCCGCTCTAAGCCCGGCGAGGGATCGACCTTCACCCTGTTCATCCCGATGCAGGCGATCGCGCCCAAGATCGGCAGCAACGGCGGCAGCAGCGCGCGCTACGACAATAGCGGCGCCATGGTGCCGACAGCGCTCCCGGCGGGATTCGAAGTCAGTGACGATCGCGACAGTCTGAGCGGCGATCCCTTCGTCCTGATCGTCGAGGACGACGCCACCTTCGCGTCGATCCTGCTGGATCTCGCCCGCGCGGCGGGCCTGAAGGGAGTCGTCTCGACCGCCGGTGCCGGCACGCTTGCGATGGCGCGCAAGCTGCAGCCGGATGCGATCACCCTCGATCTCGGTCTGTCCGATATCGACGGCTTCGTGCTGCTCGATCTCCTAAAGCACGACTCGCAGACCAGCCACGTTCCCATCCACGTCATTTCGGGCGCCGACAAGCTCAACTCGGTGATCGACATGGGCGCGTTCGGCGTGACCGAGAAGCCTGCCGACCAGGAGGCGCTGGCGCAGGTGTTCCGCGATCTCGCCGCGCACATCCGGACGTCGGCGCCGCTGCTCGAAATCGTGCCCGAAGATGCGCCCCCGTCGCATGCCGCGAGCGGCGCCCGCGCCGTACCCGAGCTTGCCGGGGCCAAGATGCTGATCGTCGACGACGACATCCGCAACATCTACTCGCTGACGAGCGTGCTGGAGAGCTACGATGTGGAGGTTCTGCACGCCGAGCGCGGCAAGGACGGCATCGTCATCCTCGAACAGACGCCGGGGATCGACATCGCCCTCATCGACATCATGATGCCCGAAATGGACGGCTACGAAACGATGCAGCAGATCCGCAAGCGTCCGGCGCTCGCCGAGGTGCCGCTGATCGCGGTTACCGCCAAGGCGATGAAGGGCGATCGTCAGAAATGTCTCGACGCCGGCGCGTCCGACTATATTGCCAAGCCGGTCGACATCGATCTGCTGCTGGCGCTGCTGCGCGTGTGGATTGCGCGCGCGCGGCAAAGCGCCCGTCCGGCCGGCGCCGACAGCCTGAACCCGGCGGAGTAAGATGAGCGTACGCATGTCCATCGGTTCCGCGGAGCCATTGCCCGTCAGCAGCCCGGTTGCGACCAGCGACGAGGCGGCGGAGCGGCCGCGGGTGCTGGTCGTTGACGACGACGAACGCAACCTGCTCGCCATCCGCACCGTGCTCGAGGATGTCGGCGACATCGTCGAGGCGCGCTCCGGCGAAGAGGCGCTTCGCCACCTGCTCAAGGGCGACTTCGCGGTCATCCTGCTCGACGTCTACATGCCGGGCATCGACGGCTACGAGACCGCCCAGATCATCCGCAGCCGCGAGCAGACCAAGCGCATCCCGATCGTCTTCCTGTCGGCGGTCAACAAGGAGACGGAGCACCTCATCCGCGGCTATTCGATGGGCGCGGTCGACTATGTCTTCAAGCCGGTCGATCCGGTCGTGCTGCGCTCCAAGGTCGCGGTGTTCGTCGATCTGTTCGCAATGCGGAAGGAGATTCAGCGCAAGGCGCGCCAGGAACAGGCTCTGCTCGATGCCAATTTGCGCGCCAATGCCGAACGGCTGCGGGTGGAGCAGGAGTTGCGCCTCGCCGAACAGCGCCAGGCCGCGATCATCCAGTCGCTGCCGATCGTGCTCTATCTCGAAGCGCTGGATGCCCAGCCGCGCCGCCCGAAGTTCGTCGGCGGCAATTTCTCGGCGCTGACCGGCTATGAATATGAAGCGCTGGACAGCAATCCCGGCCTGTGGATCGAACGGCTGCATGCCGACGACCGGGAGCGGGTGGTGGCGGCGATCTCGAGCAGGCCGACAGGGCGTTCGCTCGCCGTGGAATATCGCTGGCAATGCGCCGACGGCCAGTACCGGCATTTCCTCGATCAGGCGGTTCTGCTGCGCGGACCGGACGGAACGCCGATCGAATATGCCGGCACCCTGCTCGACGTCACCGATCGCAAGGAGCTGGAAAGCCAGCTCGTCCAGGCCCGGAAAATGGACGCGATCGGCAAACTGACCGGGGGCATCGCGCACGATTTCAACAACCTTCTTGCTGCCGTGCTTGGCGGGCTGGGGCTCATCGAGCGCCGGGTGCCGCTCGCCGACGAGCAGCTCAAGATCCTGACGATGACCAAGCGCGCGGCCGAACAGGGTTCCGACCTGGTCGGCCGGCTGCTCGCCTTTGCCCGGCGGCAGCAGCTGGAGCCCGCCTGCATCCAGATCGAAACGCTCGCCGAGGCGGTCACCGATCTTCTCGCCCATACGCTCGGCGGCCTCGTCGAGCTCGAATGGGCGATGACCGACGATTTGTGGTGCGCCTTCGCCGATCAGGCGCAGCTCGAGCTCGCCTTGATGAACCTGATCATCAACGCCCGAGACGCGATGCCGGACGGCGGCACCATTTCGGTGCGTGCGGAGAACCGGATTGCTTCGGCGGATCCGGACCACGGTCTCGCCCCGGGCGACTATGTGGTGCTGACCGTGGCCGACACCGGCTGCGGCATAGCGCCCGAGCTGCTCGAACAGGTGATGGAGCCGTTCTTCACCACCAAGGATGTCGGCAAGGGTACCGGCCTCGGTCTCTCGATGGTCTACGGCTTCGCCAAGCAATCGGGCGGCGCGTTTCGAATGGACAGCGAAGTCGGTGTCGGCACGCGCGCGGAAATCTGGCTGCCCCGCGCCGAGGAGCAGCGCGAAACCGGCGATGACGATGCGGAACGCCGCAGGACGACGGAAAAGGCATCGACAGCGCTGCGCATCCTGCTGGTCGACGACCATGATGGCGTTCGGGCAACCACGTCCGCATTGCTGTCCGACCTTGGTCATGTGGTCGTCGAGGCAGCCGACGGACGCGAGGTGCTCGCCCTCTTCGAAGAGAGCAGCGAAGATTACGACCTGCTGATTACCGATTACGCCATGCCCCACATCTCCGGTGCCGAAGTGATCAGGCAGGTGCGGGAGCGACGTCCCGATCTGCCGGCAATCATCATCACCGGCTATGCGGATGCGCAATCGATCGCGAAACGTCCCGAGAACGTGCTGGTCCTCTCGAAGCCGTTCACCCCGGATCAGCTGTGCCATGCCGTCGCCGGAAGCGCCCACAGCGAGCAGACGGCTGTGCCGTCGCCGATTCCGTCCGAGGCGTGAGGCCGGGCTGGCGCCTGTGAAAAGCCCCAGCCCCTTGGGAGGGGCCGGGGCTGGTGGTGATCAGCGGGTGGGGGAGGTCTGATCACCCGGGGGGGGGACTGGTCGAACGAAGCGTCTTCCATAGGGTTCCATGCGGAACGCCTTCTGTGTGCCTTCCTTTGCGGAACCGAGATAGCCGGTTTTGGTCCGAATTGGATCGCACCCGAGCAGCCCGGCCGCAGCAGCCCGATGTCGAGCGGGCAATCGAGGCTGCCCACGTCGCAAAACCGATCGGGCACCTGTCGGGCGAAAGCATTGAAAAGGCGCGGCGTCTGAGGACAGACCAGCAGAAGCGGCTCCGTCACGGCAAGTGCGCGCGAAACGTCGGTGATCTACCCTCCACTTCGGACGAAATCGCAGGATGCGGCCGTGCCAACTCAATAGGCCACGGAGCGAAGCGGCACGCGCAAGATCGTTCGATGACGCTCATCCTCGACTTCGATCCAGCCGCGTTGCGGCAATTCCTCGGCACTGAGTTGCTTCCGAACGATCGCGCGCGCAGCACGCAGCGCTTCCTGATGCGCTGCCGTTCGGTCTCGGCAATATTCGCCGACGACGTCGGTAGCCTCGAAGCGATCGCAGCAGACGTTGAAATAATAACGCGGCACGATGGCCCAACGCGCGCCGTCCGAAAGCTTTCCCTTTACGGCCTTTGTTACAGGTGCCCCGCGGCCGTGGATCGACGCCGCCAGGACTTCGTTGAGGAAAACGGTGCCCTGCCGATACGGGCTGCCGATCCCTCTGCAAGGAGCACGTCATGACGCTACGCGCGATCGCCCTCAACTGCAGCCTCAAGGCCGGAGGAGATGAAGGATCGTCCACCGACAAGATGATCGGCCTGCTGGCCTCCGCTCTTGGCCGACACGACGTCACCCTCGCCGAGACGATCAGGCTGGCGGATCACGACGTGAAGCCCGGCGTCGTATCCGATGCAGGGGCCGGGGATGCCTGGCCCGATATTCGTCGCCGCATCCTCGACGCCGACATCCTCATCTTCGGGACCCCGATCTGGCTCGGCCAGATGTCGAGCATCGCCAAACGCGCACTCGAGCGGATGGACGCCTTTCTGAGCGAAACCGACACGCTCGGACGGACTCCGAGCTTCGGCAAGGTCGCCGTCGCAGCGATCGTCGGCAACGAGGATGGCGCCCATCGCATCACCGCCGATCTTTTTCAGGCCTTGAACGACGTCGGCTGGACGATTCCGGCGGCGGGCGCCTGCTATTGGGTCGGTGAAGCGATGGCGAAGACCGACTTCAAGGACTTGCCCCAGGTGCCGGATCAGGTGGCGTCGACGGCTGAGATGCTTGCCGCTAACGCCGCGCATCTCGCCTCATTGCTGAAGGATGCAACCTATCCAGGCGTCCCCCAATCCTAGAGAATGGCGACGCCTGCTTCCGCGAATTGCCGTTCCGCCGCATCGACGGTGGTGCCGCCGCCATCACCAGCGGGCATTGCGATCGCGCGGGTGAGATCCTTGGCGATCACCGACGCAAAGCCTTCGCGCACCGCATCGAGCGCGGAATAAGCGACGCAAAAATCATAAGCGAGGCCGACGAAGACGCAGCGCGACACCTTCTTGTCGCGCAGATAGCCGGCAAGCCCGGTCGCGGTGCTGCGATCATTTTCGTAGAAGGCCGAGTAGGAATCGACCGCCGGATTGGTGCCCTTGCGCAAGATCAGATCGGCGCGATCGAGGGCGGCGGCAAGGCCCGGGTGGAAATCGGCCCCGGCCGTGCCCTGCACACAGTGATCGGGCCACAGCACCTGGGCTCCATAGGGCATTTCGGCGGTGCCGAACGCTACGCCGCCCTGATGGTTGCTGGCAAACGACTTGTGGCCGCGCGGGTGCCAATCCTGGGTGACCACCACCAGCGGAAACCGGGCGGCAAGATTACCGATCGCCGCCATGATCTCGTCGCCGCCGTCTACCGCGAGCGCGCCGCCCGGACAGAAATCATTCTGAGGATCGACGATCACGAGTGCGTCGCCGGGGCGGATATCCAGATCGATCACGAGCGGCTTCCTTCGCTGTCCAAGGCCCGCTTAGCCCGCCATTTCGCACTCCGCCAGCGGCTTACGCACTAGCCCTTAGAGTAGATTTCCGCGCTTACCCGTTAACCCGTCAACAGGCATCAGAGACCTCATCGGGAGCGATCGAACGCGAGAGTCGGGCTCTTCCACAGACAAGTCAATTCATGAGGTCCGAGATGCGTATACTTGTTGTCGAGCCGGATGCCGTGATGCGTAACCGCATCGAATTGTCGATGCGCGCCGAGGGCTTCAATGTCGAGGCGGTCGCCGACGGCGACGATGCTCTCGATCTCGCCCGTTCCTTCGAGTTCAGCGTGATCGTTACCGAGCTCAACCTTACCGATCTTCACGGCTTCGATCTGATCAAGAAGATCCGCGGTGCCAAGGTCAAGACCCCGATCCTGGTGCTGAGCACCGTCGACAGCACCGATGCCAAGGTTTCCGCCTTCGGGCACGGCGCCGACGACTATGTGGTGAAGCCGTTCCACCGCAGCGAGCTTGCCGCCCGTCTGCGCGCGCTGGTTCGCCGCTCCTCCGGCCATGCCGACCGTAATGTTCGCGTCGGCGGCCTCACCATCGATCTCGACGGCAAGACGGTCGAACTCGACGGCAGCCGCGTCGATCTGACCGCCAAGGAATATGCGGTGCTCGAACTGCTCGCCCTCCGTCAGGGCCGGCCGATCCCGAAGGAGACCTTCCTCGATCACGTCTATGGCCACATGGACGAGCCGATCAGCAAGGTGATCGACGTCTACATCTGCCGCCTGCGCAAGAAGCTGTCCGTCACCAGCAGCGGCGAGAGCTATATCGGAACCCTGCGCGGCCGCGGCTATGTGCTGCGCGAGCCAGAGCAGGAGCAGCGCCTCCTCGCCGCCTGATCCGTCTTCACACCATTGCCCGCGCCGTCCGGCGCGGGTCGATCCTCGCGATCCGACCGTGCCGCCCTGCGGCCTGTCTCCTCGAAAAGGTATGCTTCCCATGTTCGATATCGATCCGCGTCCCAATCCCGAGCTTCGTCCGCGCATCTGTGTGATCGGCGTCGGCGGCGCCGGCGGCAATGCCGTCGCCAACATGGTCCGCGGTGGTGTCGAGGGCGTCGACTTCGTGGTCGCCAATACCGACGCCCAGGCGCTGAACGTGTCGCCTGCCGACACCCGTATCCAGCTCGGCCGCGGCGCCACCCAGGGGCTCGGCGCCGGCGCGCAGGCCGAGGTCGGCCGCATCGCCGCCGAAGAATCGATCGAGGAGATCGAGCATGCTCTGGAAGGCGCCCATATGTGCTTCGTCGCCGCGGGCATGGGTGGCGGCACCGGCACCGGTGCCGCGCCGGTAATCGCCGCCGCCGCCCGCGCCAAGGGCATTCTGACCATCGGAGTCGTCACCAAGCCGTTCGCATTCGAGGGCCGCAAGCGCAGCCAGGCCGCCGAACAGGGGCTCGAGGCACTGAAGAAGAGCGTCGACACGCTGATCGTCATCCCGAACCAGAATCTGTTTCGCGTCGCGAGCCCGGACACCACCTTCCGCGACGCCTTCCGCATGGCCGACGAAGTGCTGGAACATGGCGTCCGCAGCATCACCGACCTGATCATGATGCCCGGCGTCATCAATCTCGATTTCGCCGACATTCGCGCGATCATGTCGTGGATGGGCAAGGCGATGCTCGGCACCGGCGAGGCCAGCGGGCCGCATCGCGCGATCGAAGCCGCGGAAGCGGCGATCGCCAATCCGCTGCTCGACGGCGCGATCGACGGCGCCAAGGGCCTGATCATCTCGATCACCGGCGGCGACGACATGCGCCTGATGGAGATCGACGAGGCCGCCAACCACATCAAGAACGTCGTCGATGCCGACGCCGACATCATCTGGGGTTCCTCCTTCCTGCCCGAGCTCGAAGGACGAATCCGGGTCTCGGTGGTCGCGACCGGGATCGAATCCGCCGTCGTCCAGAGCGAAGGCAAACCGCACGCGGCAGCCGATGTCCAAGCGCCTGCCGTCAAGTCCTTCGCGCCTTCGAAATCCGCCCCGCAGCGCCCGGCCGCACCCGCGCCGGTTACGCAGGCCAGTGCGCCCGCGCCGGCACAGCAGGCACCGCAGCCGCCGATCGCCGCCATGCCCACGACACCGATCGCGCCGCCTGCACCGTTGAATCCGCCCGCTTCTGTATTGGCGCCGCCCGAGCACCGGCCGATCGCGACCGCAGCACCGGCAGCGCCCGCGATCATCCGCGAGGCGGAAGCGCAGCGCATGTGGGTGACGCCCGGCAAGATCGCCGCTCCGGCATCGCGCCTCGACTCCAAGGACGAGGGCCGCGGCGCCAGCCTGTTCGAGAGGATGGCCGGCCTCGCCCGCGGCGGCCGCCGGGTCACCGCCGAGCCTGCGGCGACGATCGAGGATCCCTCCGTGTACCGCCGGCGCCCGCTCGTCCGACATCAGGCGCTCTGAATCCGATTGACGCTACGTCACTGCGATCAGACAGGTTTCCCGTTCCAACGTGGCACGTCCGAAACGAGGAATCTCTGGCACAAGCACTCCCGACCCGCTTAAGGTTGAGCCCAGATTCGCTATGGGCTTGCGGGGGGGCAAGGTGCCATTTTTCGAGAGTGTCGATGCCGGACGCCGGCTGACAACCGCCTTGCGCGCGCTCCGCGGTGCGCAAGGCGGAATCATGTCTGCCGAGGCGGTGCAGGCGCAAATCTCGACGGCGATCGACGCGCTCTCGGCGCTGGAACACTCGGCGGAGCAGCGCGACGATCATCTCGCCTTCCTGTGGGAACATAGCCCCCAGATCTGCTGGATCGCGGATCATGAAGAGCGTGTAATCGGCATCAGCAAGAGCTGGCACGAACTGACAGGCCGGCCGGACGAAGAGGTGCTCGGCACCGGCTGGCGCAATTTCATCCATTCGGACGATTCCGATCGCTATCTCGACGCGCTGGCGGAAGCCCGGCGCAGCGGCGGTTCGTACGACGTGCGCTTCCGCGGTTTGCGGCAGAACGGCGAGTGGCGCTGGCTTCGCACCCGGGGCTACACGCGGGTGAACGAGGAGGGGCGCACCGCCTTCATCTACGGCTTCACGGAAGACGTGCACGAGCAGATCAAGGCGGAAACGAAACTTCGCAGCGCGATCGAACGCTCCCGCCTCGCCGGCCTGGCAACCAACGACCTCATCTACGACCTCGACATTCCCACCGGCAAGATTTCGTGGAATGCCTCGATCCGGGATTATTGCAGCGACCCGGCACAGGCGTCGCTCGACTGGTGGGAGGAGACGATCCACCCTGCCGATCGCGCGCAGACGATCGCGAGCCTGGACGCTTTCCTGCACTCCGCGGAGGGAGAGCGCTGGCAGGCAGAATACCGGATGCGTCGCCTCGACGGCGCTTACTCGCACGTTTACGAGCGCGGCTATGTCGTCCGTGGGGCAGATGGCTGCGCAACCCGGATGATCGGCGCGATTACCGATCTGACTCCACGGATCGAGGCGGAAGCGCGGGTGAAGCAATTGCAGTCGGAGCTGATCCACGTCTCGCGTCTCAGCGCGATGGGGGCGATGGCGGCGACGCTTGCCCATGAACTCAACCAGCCCCTCGCCGCAGCCAACAACTGGATCGGCGTGGCGCGTGTGCTGGTGCAGCGCGCGCCCGAAATATCAGGGCAGGCCGGAGATGCGCTGGAGGAAGCGCGCGCGTCGATCCAGCGTGCAGGCGAGATCATCCGCCGGATCCGGGCGATGCTTTCGCGGGGAGGCGAGAAACGCGAAATCCACGATCTGCGCGACATCGTCGACGAAAGCCTTCGCCTGGCGCTGCTCGGCTCCGGCGTATCGGGCATCGCCTGCCACAGGAGGCTCGAGAGCGCCCGCGTTCGTGTCGACAGGGTCCAGATCGAGCAGGTGGTTCTGAACCTGGTGCGGAACGGCATCGAGGCGATGATCGATCGGCCGCGGCGGGAGCTGGTCGTCGCCGTTGCCCCGCGTGAGACCCATGCCGAGGTGCGGATCTCGGACTCGGGCAAGGGCATCGATCCCGCCTTCGAGAACACATTGTTCACGCCGTTCATGACCAGCAAGGAGGAGGGCCTCGGCGTGGGCCTGTCGATCTCCCGCACCATCGTCGAGGCGCATGGCGGCAAGATCCGGGCTTTCGCGAACCCGGAGGCGGGAACGACGTTCGCCTTCACTCTGCCGTTGGTCCGGTAGCCGAACGAAACGGCGTGGTAGGTACCACTACCTAACGTGAATCACCGCAATCGAAGCCGTCCGAAGGCGGGACTAGATACGCGCCAGCCCGAGTGACCGCGATCGGCACCGGGCCTTTCCCCATCCCGCTTGAAGATCCGGATTGCGATGCGCCTTTCCCAAACGCACGGCTCGGTGAGCCCGCAGGAACTCACCCGTGGCGTCAACCGGCTGATGGCCGATGCCGCCTTCGCCACCATCGTCGGCACCCTCAATAGCGGCGTTGTGCTGGTCGCTTATGCCCTCTTCCTGGGCGCCTCTCCGACGGTGATCGGCATTCTCGCCGCAATCCCGTTCCTGTGCCAGCTGCTTCAGGCGCCCGCCATCCTGCTGGTCGAGCGTGCACGCTCGCGGCGGCTGATATCCATCGCCGCTCTGTTCACGGCGCGCCTTGCCTTGCCGCTGATGGCCGGACTCGCATTTCTGCCGAACAAGAACTTGGCGCTCGCCTTGCTCGTCATCGGCGAAACCGTCCACTGCGCCTTCAACTCGGTCGCCGGCTGTTCGTGGAACAGTTGGATCCGCGATCTCGTGCCCTCCGAAACGCTCGGCAAATTCTTCGCCCGCCGCACGGTGTGGGCGACGCTGCTCGGCGCCGCGGGCACCGCATCGGCAGCCGGTGCGCTGGAGCTTGCAAGCCGGGGCTATGCCGCTGCCGGCACGATCTTCTTCGCGCTTTACGGTTTCGGCTTCCTGTCGAGCCTGATCAGCACCTGGCAGCTCGCCCAGGTGCCGGAAACCAGCATGGTCCGTCCCGCCCAGCGCCGCAGCCTCAAGACTCTGCTCGCCAAGCCGCTCAAGGAAGACAATTTCCGCCGGATCATCCGCTTCCTCGCGACGTGGCAGTTCGCAGTCAATTTCGCGCTGCCGTTCTTCACCGTCTATCTGGTCGAGCAGGCGGGCTATACGGCCGGCTTCGTGCTGGTGCTCAGCATCGTCAGCCAAGTCGCCAATCTCCTGGTGTTGCGCGGCTGGGGCGAGCTTTCGGATCGCTTCGCCAACAAGACGGTGCTCGCCGTCGCCGCACCGGGATTCATCGCCTGCATCGCGGCCATGGCGCTGGTGCCCGAACTCGATGCCGGCGTCCGCTCGGCCTATCTGATCGCGCTCCACATCCTGATGGGCATGGCGTCGGCCGGAGTCGCGCTCGCCTCGAGCGCGATCACGATGAAGGCGGCGCCGCAGGGAGAGGCGCACGTCTACATGGCGACGAGTTCGCTGATCACATCCGCCGCGGCCGGGATGGCGCCGCTGATCGGCGGCCTGTTTGCGACCTTCTTCGCGCAGCGCGGCCTCAATCTGGGTCTGACCTGGACGAGCCCCGACGGCGTGGCGCAGGTGGTCGCCTTGTCGTTCAACTGGTGGCAATTCTACTTCCTGATCTCCGCCGCGATGGGCGTGTTCGCCCTCCTCCGGCTTTCGGCCGTCACCGAGCAGGGCGCCGTGCAGCCGCGCGAGATGATCGTTCACGTCCTGAACAGCGCCCGCCGGGGCATCCGCAACGCATCGCCGGTCGCCGGCCTGCGGGCCAGCGTCGCCTTCCCGGCCGCTGCGCTGATCGAGGCACGGAGGCGCGCTCCGCTCCGCGACATGCGCGCGCCGAACCGCAGCCCGTCGCGCACCGCGGGCGCGGTCGCGCGCCGGCTGATCCGCCAGAAACGCGCTGCCGCCAAGCTCGCCCGCGCCTGATCCGCGGCCGGCGCGGGCTCCGATCCGGCAAGGCCGTACACGCCGAAAAGGCGGCGGAGCCAGGCTCCGCCGCCTTTTCGTTCGCACTGCCCGCCGGCGGATGCTCAAAAGTCGACGGTGAGATCGAGTCCGCCGTAAACCGTGTCGCCGGTCGCCGGTGCATTCGGCGCATCGCGGAGGAACCTGCCCTTGGCGAGATAGGCGAAGGCGGTGTCGAGACGCACGACCTTGGGCTTCAGCCAATAGCGGATCCGCGCCTCCGCCTGCGTGCCGGCGTAGCGGCCCGTCGCCCCGGTGCGATCGCGAACCCCGGTCACGCCGAAGCTGTCGGTGCGCGAATCCAGCCACAGACCGCGGCCCATCAAACCCAGATCGAGGCGCTTGGAGGGCGCCAGATCGAGGCGCAGGCCGCCGGAAACGACGTTCGCACGGTTGACCGGCCCGTAGAGGCCGACCGGGCCGAAATCGGTGCGGCGGGAGCCGAACAGCGGATCGAAGCGGGTGTAGGTGCCGGCGTTCGCGGTATCGCCGCTCGCCTGATCGTAATGAACCGACACGCGCGGCGCCCAGGCACCCGCCAAGCTCTTGCCCACTTCCGCGTGGACGGTCCAGGCCGAGACATCGAGGTAACGGACGTCGGTCGGCGATTTGGTCGCATGAACCTCGCCGAGCTGATAGGCGCCTTCCAGATCCCAATCGATCGTCGACGCCTTGGGCGCACGCGAAAAGCGCATGCCGGGGGTGAACAGGTGACGATCGATGGTCGGGCGGTCCTCGGAATCGCGTTCCCACAGGCGGTAGCCGTAGAATTCGAGGCTGCCGCCGAGCACATTCGCCTTGGTGAAGCTGGCGCCGAAGAATTGGAGATCGGTGGTCTCCGGATCCCACTTCACGTGATTATGGCGGATATCGCGGAGCGTGGTGGGCTCGCGCAGATCCGGCATCGCCCAAAAGGCGATCAGGCGATCGCCGCCGGCGCTCTTCCAGTCGACGTTGATGCCGGTATAGGTCGGCACGCGGTTGCCCGCTCCATAGGAATCGAGCAGGCGCTTCGAACCGATCGCGAGCGTGTAGCGGCCCGCGGTGACCAGCCCCTTCGAGCCCTTGCCGAGCTTGCCGTCGAATTCGACGGCGACATAGGCCTGGCCGAGCTCGAGCGGATTGATCTCGGCGGTGCCGACCGAGCTGTCGTCGGCCTGGCCGTAGCCGCGGGCGTCGATCACCTCGGCGCCGAAGCGCACCGGACCGGCATCGTATTCGGCGAAAAGGGTGCTGCGGAACGATTGGAAGAAGTCGCTTTCCGCCACTTTGGGGCGGAATTGGCCGTCGATGGCCTCGGTGCGGCTGCGGAAGGTGCCGCGGATCTTCCAATCGTCGCCGGCGCCGATCGCGTCCTGGAGCGGACCGGCGTTGGCCGCCGCAGCCTGGCCGAGAAGAAGTGCAGCACCGGAGGCCGCGAGACAGAAGCGCGCAGTGATCATCTTTGGTCTTCCCAACTGATGGTTTGACCTGATTATAGGATCACTGCGCAGTCTTCGTTTTGTAATATACCGTTACTGTGGTTTACCTTAGGCAGCCTGCAAGTTTTCGTTGGCCAAACCATCGATGATGGCACGGTTGACATTGATCAGATCTTCGATGCTGTCGCGGCCTGCGACGACTTCGCTGGTATAGCGATCGACCCACAGGGCAATCGAGATAATGCTTGCACGAAGCTCGGTCGGCAGCTTGTTGCCCGGCGCTGCACACAGCGAGGAAAAGGTGCTCCAGGCCTGCCGATTGCGGTGCAAGGAAGGCACCAGCGCCGCGCCGTTCAGGCCAGCATCGCGGGCGTGGATCATCTCGCCGGTGATCTGGCTCATCAGACGATATTCCTGCGCGCGCGGGGTCTCCGCAATGGAGCGCACGCGGCGATAGGCGTCGAGCGACATTGAATACTCCTCGGGTCGTTTCCCCCCCATCATAGGATGGTCCCGGGTGCCGGCGGCGGCGCCCGGCACTTTTTTCCGACCGCCCCGGTCCTCCCGCCCGGCGCCTATAATGGGACCAACCATGCCGCGTCCGGGACGAGACCGTGGATCGGGAGCGCTCGACGCGGTGCCGGCGGCGTCCGGAACCTACGGGGAATCCCGGGTCGGAGCGCCATCGCACGAGAGCGGCGCGGCCCAACGGAAGATTTCCGGTCCGCGGCGAACCCGCGGCCGCTGTCCCCCTCTATAAAGTAATGCAGTCAAGCTCCTGATCGGATCTTCAATGTTAAACGGTATCGGTTTCGTCGTCATTCTGGTCTGCGTGTTCGGGAGCTTCCTGATCTCGGGCGGCAAGCTCGAAATCGTGCTCCACGCACTGCCGCACGAGATGATGGCTATTGCGGGCGCCTCCGTCGGCGCCTTTCTCGTCGCCAATTCGGGCGGCACGGCAAAGAGCGCCCTCGCGGGGATCAAGCGGTCGTTCAAGGGCGGGCGCTGGAAGGACAGCGACTATCGCGATCTGCTCGCTCTGCTGTTCGGCCTGCTCACCACCTTTCGCAAGGGCGGTGCCACCGGGATCGAGAAGCATCTCGACGAGCCGGCCGAGAGCCCGCTCTTCTCCAAATATCCGCGACTGCTCGCCGACCATCACCTGATCGAGTTCATCTGCGATTATCTGCGCATGATGACGGTCAATTTCGAGGATCCGCATCAGATTGCCGAGGCGATGGAGAACGACATCGACCGGCATCATCATGAGGAGCTGCTGCCGCAGCATGCGCTGCAGACGATGGCGGACGGTCTGCCGGCGATCGGCATCGTCGCCGCGGTGCTCGGCGTCATCAAGACGATGGGCTCGATCGATCAGCCGACCGAGATCCTCGGCGCGATGATCGGCGGCGCACTCGTCGGCACCTTCCTCGGCGTGCTTCTGTCTTATTGCTTCGTCGGCCCGCTCGCCTCGAAGCTCAAGGAGACGATCGACTCCGATTGCCACCCCTACCAGCTCGTGAAGACCGCGATCGTCGGTTACGCCCAGGGCATTCCGACGCAGGTCGCGATCGAGATCGCCCGGCGCATGACCCCTTCGCACCACGCACCCACTTTCCAGCAGCTCGAGAGCGCTCTCGACGAGGCCAAGGATGAACTCAATGCTATCCCAATTTGACGCTGAAGCCGGCGGGCCAGTGAGCCTTCCGGCCCACGGATCGACCGTGACTGCCGAGGACTTGCGCGTACAGCTCGTGCTCGCAGCGGATGTCGACGGCGACGTCGTGATCGACGGCAGCGATGTGGAGAGCATCGGCCAGGCCGTGCTCCAGCTGCTGATCGCGACCAAGGCCGAAGCCGAGCGCAACGGACAGACCTTCACCATCGCCAATCCGAGCGAACCGCTCCGCCGGCGAATTTCAGCTTGCGGCCTGAGCGATCAATTCGGGCTCGAAGAAGAGGACCAGGTTCAATGAGCAAACTCATTCTGACGGTGGACGACAGCGCGAGCATGCGCATGCTGCTCAAGACGTCGCTGACCGCCCAGGGCTTCGCCATCGAGGGCGCCAATGACGGCGTTCACGGTCTCGAGCGGATCCAGGAGGTCAATCCCGACCTGCTGATCACCGACATCAACATGCCCAAGATGGACGGCTTCGGCCTGATCGAGGAAGTGCGCAAGCTGCCGCAGTTCCGCGGTCTTCCCATCCTCGTCCTTTCGACCGAATTCTCGGATGAGAAGAAGGCCCGTGCCCGTGAGGCCGGTGCCACCGGCTGGATCACCAAGCCCTTCGATCCGACCAAGCTGGGGGCGGCGATCCGCCGTGTGTGCCCGTGAGCGACGAACTCGACGAAATCCAGGCGATCTTCTTCGAAGAATGCGCCGAAGGCCTTGCCACCGCTGAGGAAGGTCTGTCCGCGATGGCGGCCGGCGACGTGTCGTCCGAGGTCATCGCCGGCGTGTTCCGCGCCGTTCACTCGATCAAGGGCGGGTCGGGCGCATTCGGCCACGCGGCCCTGCTCGCCTTTTCGCACCGGTTCGAGAACGTCCTCGACGAGGTGCGCGGCGGCAAGATCGTGCCGACGCCCGAAGTGACCAAGACGATGCTGGCTGCATTCGACCTGCTGTCCGATCACGTCGCTGCGGCACAGGGCCATGCCGGCCTTCCGAACGATGCCGAGATGCTGGTCGAACTCGATCGCATCCTCGAGACCAAGGGCGCGAGCGCCGGCGGTGCGGCGCCCGCCGCGGCACCGGCTCCGGTCGAAGCCGCTCCGGTGGCCGACGAGATGGGCTTCGTGCCCGTGGTCGTCGAGCTCGACGATTTCGATGCCGATCCGTTCGGCTTCGAGCCGGTCGGCGTGTCGCTCGAGGATTTCGACGCTCCTGCGCCGACGCTCGGCGGCTGGATCATCCGCTTCCGTCCGTCGCGCGCCGCGATGGCGAACGGCGCCGAGCCGATGTTCGTGATCCGCGAGCTCGAGGAATCGGGTGCCCGGGTGATCGGGGTCGACAGCGTCTCGCTGCCTGATCTGCGCGATCTGGATCCGGAAGAGAGCTATCTCGAATGGACCCTGGCGATGCCCGCCGAGACCGAAGAGAGCGTCATTCGTGACTGCTTCGATTTCGTCGCACCGGATTCAAAGATCGAGATCGCCCGCGAGGACGTGCCGCAGGCCGCGCCCGTCGTCGTGGAGACGGCGGCCGTGGCCGAGGTCCCGGTCGTCGAAGCGGCCCCTGCGGACGCGGCGGTCGCCCCCAGCGCACCCGTTGCCGTCGCGGCGCCTGCGCCCAAGGCAGCCGCTCCGGCCACCGAAGGCAAGACCGTCGAAGCCGCCCAGACCATCCGCGTCGATCTGCTCAAGCTCGACCTGCTGCTGAACCTGGTGGGTGAGCTCGTCATCCGCGGCTCGATCCTCAACGACCGGCTCTCGCCGCGCGATCAGGAACGGGTGGAACTTCCGGAACTGGCGCGTCTGACCCGCGAGATCCAGGACAACGTGATGTCGCTGCGCGCGCAGCCGATCCGCCAGGCCTTCTCCCGCGTGCCGCGCATGCTGCGTGACCTGTCGGCCGAAACCGGTAAGCAGGTGATCCTCGAGACCACGGGCGAGATGACCGAAGTCGACAAGGGCGTAATCGAAAAGATCGGCGATCCGCTGACTCACATGATCCGCAACGCGGTCGATCACGGCGTCGAAAGCCCGGCCGAGCGTATCGCCGCCGGCAAGTCGCCCGAGGGCACGATCCGGCTTTCGGCCGAGCAGAAGGGCGCGCGAATCTTCGTCCGCGTCTCCGATGACGGCCGCGGCATCAACCGCGAGCGGGTTCGCGCCAAAGCGATCGAAAAGGGCATCATTTCGGCCGACGCGGTCCTCTCCAACGAGGAAATCGATCAGCTGATCTGCGCGCCGGGCTTCTCGACGGCGGAAACGATCTCGAACATCTCGGGCCGCGGCGTCGGCATGGACGTGGTCCGCAGCAACGTCGAAGCGCTCGGCGGCCGTGTCGAGATCCACTCGACACCCGGCGAAGGCACCACCTTCACCATGGCCCTGCCGCTCACCCTGGCGATCCTCGACGGGATGATCGTTCGGTTCGCCGAACAGCGTTACGTCCTGCCGCTTGCCAACGTGATCGAAGCGGTGCGGCCGGAAGCGGGGCAGGTGCAGCCGATGACTCCGACCTCCGAAGTCATGGAACTGCGCGGCTCCTATCTGCCGGTGAAGCGCCTCAGCGAGATGTTCGGCCTTGCCGCCAACGATCCCCGCAGCCCCGAAGACTCGCTGGTGATCATCGTCGACAGCGAAGCCGGCAATGTCGGCCTGATGGTCGACGCGATCGACGATCGCCGCGAAGTGGTGATCAAGAGCCTGGACGAGAACCTTCATCCGATCCGCGGGATCGGCGGAGCCACCATTCTCGGCGACGGATCGATCGCGCTGATCCTCGATATCGACGCGCTCCTGTCCGGCGCAAGCCACAGCAACACCAAGTACACTCCGAAAGGAATTGCAGCATGACCCCCACCAACGTCGAAGCGATCGCTGCAGCCGATCGCAAGATCGTCACCTTCATCCTCGGCAAGCAGGTCTTCGGCATCGACATGAAGTCGCTGATCGAGATTCGCGAGTGGGAAGAGCCGACCCCGCTGCCGAGCGTGCCGCACTTCATCCGCGGCGTCACCAACCTGCGCGGCACCGTGGTGCCCGTCGTCGGCCTGTCCGAGCGGCTGGGCTGGGAGCCGAGCGTGCTTCACTCGCGCTCGTGCATCCTGGTCGTCAACATTTCGGGCAAGCGGGCCGGCTTCCTGGTCGATCACGTTGCCGACATCATCCCGATCGATGATGCCGACATCCAGCCGGCCCCCGACGTCGAAGTCGGCGAGCAGGGCATCATCTCGGGCCTCGTCCAGGTTCCGAACAAGATCCAGGCCGGCGACGAAGCGTCGACCGAAAGCGGCACCATGGTGCTGCTGCTGGATCTCGAAGCGCTGAACGTCACCGGTCATCTGGATCTCGCGGCGTGAGCATGTCCGGAGCCCAGGCTGTTTCCCGTCCGGGGGCTCCGGACGTGAACGCCGGCGCAGGTGAGCTGGGCGCCACCGAGTTCGCCGCGATCGCGGCGATCATGCAGAGCGACGCCCGCATTCACCTCGCGCCGGGCAAGACCACCCTGGTCCACTCGAGGCTCAGCAAGCGCGTGCGCAAGCACGGCCTGCAGAACTTCAAGGATTATGTGAAGCTGGTCCACTCGGATCCGGAGGAGCGGCGTGCGATGGTGGTGGCGCTCACCACCAATCACACCCACTTCTTCCGCGAGAACCATCATTTCGACCATCTGAAGGCGACGGCGATGCCGTGGCTGCAGCGCCAGGCCGCCACCAAGCCGGTGAGGATCTGGTCGGCGGGCTGTTCGAGCGGCGAGGAGGTCTACACGATCGCGATGTGCCTTCGCGGCCCCGACCGCGGGTCCGGAGCGTGGGTCGACCGCGCCGACGTCAAGCTGCTTGCGACGGATCTTTCGCCACTGGTGGTCGAGACCGCGCGGCGCGGCGTCTATTCCGCCAACACGGTGCAGCCGATCCCGACTCCTTACCGGTCTGCGTGGCTGCGTCCCGAGGGCGCCGATTTCGCGGTCGTCGACGAGATCAAGAAGATGGTGACGGCACGCGTGCTCAACCTCTTCGAGCCGTGGCCGATGCGCCAGAAATACGACGTGATCTTCTGCCGAAACGTCATGATCTATTTCGACGACGAGGCGAAGGCGGAGCTCGAAGCGCGCTTCGTCGATATGCTGGTGCCGGGCGGGTATCTCTACATCGGCCATTCGGAGCGCCTGATCGGCGCCGCCGCATCGCGGATGAAGCCGGCCGGCCACACCATCTACGTCAAGGAAAGCTGAGCCATGGGTGCCCCCATTCGTGTCCTGATCGTCGACGACAGTCCGTCGATGCGGGCCGCGCTCGACCGCATCCTGAGCCGCGACGCGGACATCGAGGTGATCGGTCATGCGCCGGAGCCGCACGCCGCGCGTCAGATGATCAAGGACCTCAATCCCGACGTCATCACGCTCGACATCGAGATGCCGGGAATGGACGGGCTGTCCTTCCTGGAGAAGATCATGCGGCTGCGGCCGATGCCGGTGGTGATGTGCTCGACGCTGACCGCCCGCGGTGCCGAAGCGACGATCGAGGCGCTCCGCCTCGGCGCGGTCGACTGCATCCAGAAGCCGAGCGGCAATGCCCAGGAAATGGCGCAGAATGCGGCCTTGCTGTGCGCCACGGTCAAGACTGCGGCGCGATCGACCGTACGGCGCGTCGAAGCGCCGACGATCAGGGCGGCGGCCTCCACCCCCGGGCTCAACCGGGACGTGGTGATCGCGGTCGGATCGTCGACAGGCGGCGTCGAAGCCTTGTTCCAGGTGATCGGATCGATGCCGGTCGATGCACCGCCGATGCTGGTCGTTCAGCACATGCCGGCGGCGTTCACCGGCGGCTTCGCCGCCCGCCTCAACCGCGAGTGCCAAATTAACGTCGTCGAGGCCCGTCACGGCATGCCGGTGGAGCGTGGGACCGTCTATATTGCTCCTGGGGGCGAGAGCCACATGGAGCTCGTCGGGATCGGCGACCGCCGGATCCGGCTCACCCAGGCGGATCCGGTAACCGGTCACCGTCCGTCGGTGGACGTGCTGTTCCACTCGGTTGCGAAATTGGGTCACGCAGCCGTCGGCGCCATCCTTACCGGGATGGGCAGCGACGGTGCGGCGGGTCTGCTTGCGATGCGCCAGGCAGGCGCTCGCACCCTGGGACAAAATGCCGCGACCTGCGTGGTTTACGGTATGCCGCGTGCCGCTTTCGAAAGAGGCGCCGTGGAACGAGAAGTCAGTTTGTCAGCGATGCCCGAGGCGATCCTCGCGGCATGCAGAAAGTAAGGTTGGAGCGAAATGCCAGCAGCGTCTGCAATTAAGGTTATGGTGGTCGACGATCAGGCGAGCATGCGCGCAATGATCCGGCGCGCGCTCCAAGATCTCGGCTTCAAGGACGTCCGCGACAAAGCGGGCCCGGTCGAAGCGCTCAGCGCGGTCCGCAGCGACCGCGTCCACCTCATCATCTCGGACTACAACATGCCGGACATGGACGGCCTGCAGTTCCTCGAGCAGGTCCGCAAGGATCCAGTGATCGGCAAGACGGTGTTCATCATGCTCACCGGTTCGGCCGACAAGGAGATCGTCCAGAAGGCCGCGGCCCTCGGCGTCAACAACTACGTCGTGAAGCCGTTCGCTCCGGCCGCGCTCAAGGAGAAGATCGAGCGCGTCTTCGGCGAACTGACCTGAGCCATGAAGCGCATCCCCATCATCCAGGGCGAGCATAAGGTGGTGGCCGAGCCGGACGTGATGATCACGACACTGCTCGGCTCCTGCATCGCCGTCTGCCTCCAGGACCGGCTGGCCAAGGTCGGGGGCATGAACCACTTCCTTCTCGCCGAGCCGACGAGCGGCCGGCAGCTGAGCGACGCCGACATGCAATGCTACGGCATTCATGCGATGGAGCTGCTCATCAACGAGATGATGAAGCGCGGCGCGATCCGGTCGCGGATGAGCGCGCAGCTCTATGGCGGCGCGAACGTGGTCAGCGGCCTCGGCACGCCGATCGGCACCAACAATGCCGCCTTCGCCCGCCGCTTCCTGGAGGTCGAGGGGATCAGCGTCGGCCATACCAACGTCGGCGGGCGCCAGGCGCGCAAGGTCGAATTCCTGCCGTATCTCGGCAAGGCACGCTGCACCTATGTCGGCGATGCCGCCCCGGTCGCGCCGCCGACGCCCGTTGCCGCCGTTGCCGGCGGCGACCTCGAACTGTTTTGATCGCCGGGCCGATGTGCCTGAGGAGCCACGAAATGACTGTTGAAGACATCGAGCACCTCCGCGCTCTCAAGGCCGTCCTGGCCGAGGAGATCCGCGACGTGCGCCGGCTGATCGAGCAGATCGCGGAGGTCATCGTCGCCGATGAGCAGTTTGCGATGGCCAATCTCGATCAGTTGCAGGCATTCGACATGGCGATCCAGCGGGCCGACGAGAGCGCCGACATGCTGGAGCGCCTTTCCAAGGGCGCTCAGGCGGGCTCGGCGATCGATGCCGTTCGCCTTGGCTGCGTTCAGGACCGTCTTCGCGCCGCCCTGCAGAAGGCGGCCTGATCATGGCGAGCCGCCGGAACGAGCCTGTCATCGTCATCCGCAAGGTCAAGAAGAGCGGCGGCGACGCGCACCATGGCGGTGCGTGGAAGGTCGCCTATGCCGACTTCGTCACCGCGATGATGGCGTTCTTCATGCTGCTCTGGCTGCTCTCGACCCCGGACAAGGACAAGCTCAAGGGGCTTGCCGAATATTTCACGCCGGAAGATCCGAGCGCGACCGGCACCACCGGCGACGCAGGCGGCGGCGGCCGCTCGCAGCGCTCCCAGGCCGAAAGCCAGGACACCAACGGCAAGCCGACCGTCGAGGTCGCCACCGCTGGGACGGCGCGCGGCGGATCGGCCAACGTTCCGGATTCGTCGATGCGGGTGATCGCGGCCGAGCTGCGCGTGGTGCTCGATTCCATTCCCGCCAAGGACGCGAAGGATGCGGTCAAGCTCGAGACCAGCCGCGACGGGCTGCGCATCAATTTGACGGACACCGCCAATCGGCCGATGTTCAAGGGCGCGACCGCCGTGCTCAACGATTATGCACGCGAGATGCTGGGGCAGATCGCCCGACGGCTGGTCAAATCCGGCGCCCGCATCGCGATCGAGGGCCATACCGACTCGATCGGCGGCCAGAGCGACTCGAACTGGCGTCTTTCCGGCGACCGCGCGCAGGCGGCACGATCGGCGATGATCGCCGCCGGCCTGACGCCGGACCGCTTCTCGGAAGTGGTCGCGCTTGCCGGATCGCAGCCAATCTATGCGGACCAGCCCGATCGGCCCGAAAATCGCCGGATCACGATCGTGGTCATGGCCGAGGCACCCGCTCTACCGCAAGACGTCAACTTCCAGTTCTAGGGTCCCGCGTCATGCGCAAGCTTCTCATCATGCTCTCGGTGACGATCGCCGGACTCGGCGTCGGCGGCGGTGCCGCCTACGCGACCTCGATGTTCCTGGCACCGCCGGCGCCGGCGGACCATAGCGGCCCGACCGCCTTCGTACCGGCGGGCAAGATCCTGGCCCCGCTCGTCCTCAAGGACGGACGGCTCTCGGGCTACGTCTCGTTCACCGTGGAGCTCGAAGTCGGCGCGGACGTGGCCGAGGACGTGCAGACGCGCCTTCCCTTGCTGCTCAACGCCGTCAACATGCGCACCTACAAGACTCCGATGGCAGCGGGCCCCGACGGACTGCTCCCGGACATCGGCACCTTCCGCAAAGTCGTGATGGCTGCGGCCGACGAGGCGTTCGGCAAGGGCGTCGTGCGCCGTGCCGCGATCACCCAGGCGAATCCGGTCTGATGCTGAAGCCCACCCAGAGCGACGAACCCGAGGCCGTCGCAGCCGACGGCCGCGTCCTCGTCCGCCGCGAAGGCCGGGTGGCGACGGTGATGCTGGTTGCCCGGCTGGTCAACGATCGCCGCGATCAGCTCTGCCGTGTCCGCAACATCTCGGCCAACGGCCTCAAGGTCAACACCGCCTTCCCGCTCGCGGTCGGCGAGGAAATCCGGATCGAGCTGCGCAACGGCCAGGCCGTGGAAGGCAAGATCGTGTGGTCGAGCCCGCCCTTTGCCGGCATGCACTTCCATCGGACCTACGACGTCGAGACGCTGCTGTCTTCGATGCCGGCGGACGACAGCGCGCATGTCTCGCGCCTGCCCCGCGTCCAGATCAACCATCCCGTGCTGGTCCATGCCGGACCGAAGATGCTTGGCGCCTCGATCATCGACATGTCGCAAGGCGGCGCCAAGCTGCGCCTCCGCGCCGCGCTCGATCGGGGCCAGCAGGTCTCGCTCTCGGTGAGCGGATTGAGCGCGATCAAGGCCACGGTCCGCTGGACCCAGGATGAGGAAGCGGGCGTCGCCTTCCACGAAACGATTCCGTTCGACACATTGTCGCGGTGGCTGTCCGACCGCGAGACCCGCTGACCCCAAACTCTGGTTTCATGCGAAAAAGGGCGGCTCGCACGTGCGAGCCGCCCTTTTTCGTGTCCGATCTTCCGGTCTCGCTCAGCCCGTGCCGAAGCTCTTGACCAGCGAGCCGGCAACCAGCGCCCAGCCGTCGATCAGCACGAAGAAGATGATCTTCATCGGCAGCGATATCGTCGCCGGTGGCAGCATCATCATGCCCATCGCCATCAATACGGCGGACACCGCGAGATCGATGATCAGGAACGGCAGCAGCAGCATGAAGCCGATTTCGAACGCGCGACGCAGTTCCGAGATCATGAAGGCGGGCATCAAGGTGGTCAGCGGGATCTCGGCGCGGCTCGCTGGCGGCTTGCCCGAGAGCTCAACGAACAGTTGGACGTCGTCGTTGCGGACGTGCTTCAGCATGAAGTCCTTGAACGGTGCCGACGTCCGCTCGAACGCCTGGGTCTCGTTGATCCGGCCTTCATTGTACGGCGTGATGCCCTTGTCCCAGGCAACCTGCATGGTGGGCGCCATGACGAAGAAGGACAGGAACAGCGCAAGGCTGATGATCACCGGGTTGGGCGGCACGCCGGGCGCGCCGATGCCGGTGCGAAGCAGCGACAGGGCGACGACGATGCGGGTGAAGGATGTCACCGTCATCAGGATGCCCGGCGCGAGGCTGAGCACCGTCAGCATCATCACCAGCTGGATGGCGCGGCCCGACACGGAGCCGCCTTCCCCAAGATTGACGGTCGCCGACTGCGCGTAGAGTACGGCAGGCGTGGCGAGGGCGGCGGCGAAAGCCGCCAGCCTCAGGATCTTGCGCATTGGCTTCTGGCCTTTGTTCAGGCGGCCGCTTTGGCCGGGGCGATGGTGGCAGCCGCCGGCACGGGCTCGACGACGGTGCGCCCGTCAGGCGCGGTAACTTTGAGACGAACCGGCTGACGCTTCGGCTTCGGCGCTGCGGCCAGGTTCGTTTCCGGCATCGGCAGCGGCTTGTCGGTCTTGATCAGAGCGGCCTTGGCCTTGCTGCCGGCGGCGCCGACGAGATCGACCAGGGTCGCGAAATCCTCGGCGACCTTGGCCGGCTTTTCGGCCTTCACCAGCACCGGCCGGGCCGGCGCGGAGGGGGTTGCGGCGTCGGAGGCGGCGGTCACGTCGATGTTGACGTCCCCGCGGACGATGCCGCTTTCGATCACCGCGTGGCCATCGGGTGCGATCATGATCAGATGCTCGCGATCGTCGCGGCGGACGAGAACGATCGAGCGTTTCGCATCGATGCCGATCCGCTCAACGAGAGCAAGCCGCTTGAGCCCGCGATCGCCGACCTGGCCGGGAAGCACGATGTTGTAGCGGCGGACCGCCCAGAGTGCGCCGCCGAGCAGGCCGAGCACGGTTCCGAGCGCTGCGATGGTGCGGAGGAAAGACAGCAGGTCCATGATCAGCGGCTCTTCTTCTTCACGACCTCGATGATCTCGAGCGACATCTGGTCGCCCTCGACCGTGACCTTGCCCTTCGCGACCATCTGATTGTTCACGTAGACTTCGGTCGGATCTTCGTGGCTCTGGCTCAGCGGGATCATCGCGCCGCGGCTCATCTTCAGGATCTGGCGGATCGGCAGCTTGGCCGATCCCAGAACGATCTCGAGCTCGACCTTGATACCCTCGACAGCGGACATGCGTCTTTCTCCTTCTTGCCCCCATCATAGGAGCGGATCGGGAGGCGGTTGGGCTCAGGTAGGAAAATTTTGCCTATCGGATTTTTGGTCGATCGGACCCGACTAGGAAAATCTTGCCTATAAGATGGTGGGAGGCGGCAACACGCCTTTCCGCCAGGAGACTTCAATGGATCTCAAGAACAGTGTCGAGGTATCGGCCTCCGGTCTGCGCGCCCAGTCGCTGCGGATGCGGATCATCGCCGAGAACCTCGCCAACGCCGACAGCGTCGCGACCACGCCCGGCGGCCAGCCCTATCGGCGGCGGGTCGCCACCTTCGAGTCCGAGGTCGATCGTGCGTCGGGTGCGCAGGGCGTCAACGTGCGCTCGATCGAAGGCGACAAGACCGCCTTCCAGCGCGTCTACCAGCCGGGCAATCCGGCTGCGGATGCGACCGGCTACGTGCTCCGCCCCAACGTTAACTCACTCGTCGAGAGCGCCGACATGAAGGCAGCGCAGCGCGCCTACGAAGCCAATCTCAACGCCATCGAAGCCGCCAAGGGCATGACGATGCGCACCATCGATCTTCTCAAATAAGGAACGACAGCATGTCCATCGGAGCGCTTGACGCGACATCGGCCTACGGCCGCATTCTCAGCACCGGCAAGACCGGCGGCAGTGCCGGCATCGGCGGCAGCGACGAAGCCGGCGAGACCAAGGGCGGGTTCGGCAGCATGGTCGAGAGCATGATCACCGACGCCGCCGGCTCGATGCGCAGTGCGGAAGCGGCCAGTGCCAAGCAGGTTGCCGGCAAGGGCGATCTGATCGACGTCGTGACGGCGATCGGCGCCGCCGAGATGGCGCTCGACACCGTCGTCGCCGTCCGCGACAAGGTGGTCGGCGCCTATAGCGACATCATGCGGATGCAGATCTGACGATGACCGCGCTCGACGCCATGGAGCTGGCGAAAGCCGCCTTGATCCTCGTCCTCACCATCGCCGGCCCGATGCTGATCGCATCGCTGATCGTCGGTGTCGCGATCGGCCTGTTCCAGGCGCTGACCCAGATCCAGGAGACGACGCTGACCTTCGTGCCCAAGCTGCTCGTGATCGGCTGCGTCATGCTGCTTTCCCTGCCGATGATCGGCCAGGCAATGTCCAACTTCACGGCGCAGCTTTCCGCGCGGATCGTGTCCGGCTGATCCCGTGGAAAATCTCCCCGCCGACGCAACGGCCTTCCTGATCCTGTTCGCCCGCGTCGGTGCGGTGCTGATGCTCCTGCCGGTCTTTTCGGAGGAATCGGTGCCGCCGCGCGCCCGGCTGATGATCGCCCTCGGCATCTCCGCAGGCATGTGGCCGATCATCTCGCCGAAGGTTTCGGCGGTGACCGGAAATTTCGACGCGCTGCCGGCGATCATCATCGCCGAAGTGATGGTCGGCCTGGCCATGGGCATGATCGTCAAGATCATGTTCAGCGCCGTGTCGATCGCCGGCGCGATCGTCAGCATGCAGGTCGGCCTTTCCTCGGCGCTGATCAACGATCCCGCGATGGGCGGCATGTCGCCGGTGCTCGGGCGCTTCGTCGCCGTCGCGGCGGCTGTGGTCTGCATGTCGATGGGCGTGCACCACCTCTGGATCGCCTCGCTCGTCAAATCCTACGGCGCCTTTCCGGTCGGCGGGCTGCCGCCGGCCGAGGATTTCGCGCGGCTTGCCGTGCAGACCACCACCAATGCGATGGCGCTGGCGATGAGCCTTGCCGCGCCGCTGATCGTCTACGGGATCATCTTCAACGTCTCGCTCGGCCTTGCGGCCCGCGTCGCGCCGTCGATCCAGGTCTTCTTCATCGCGCAGCCGCTCAACCTGTTGCTGGGCATTGCGCTTTTTGCCGGAACGCTCGGCATTTTCCTGACCACTTTCGCCGAAACGATGGCGACGTGGATGCGGGCCAGTTGGGGCTGATCGATGTCCGACGCACCAGATCAGGATCAGAAGACTCACGATCCGACCGGCAAGAAGCTCGATGAAGCCCGCGAGAAGGGCGATGTGCCGATGGCGTCGGAGATGCGCCACGCGGCCATGTTCATCGGCGCGGTGGTGATGCTCGGCGGGCTCGGTGCGGTCAGTCTCCACGCGCTGAGCAAGATCTGCGTGCGGATCTGGGGCGGTGCCGACACGCTTCGGCTCGAGCCCGAAGGCGCGCAAGGCCTGTTCACCGGCCTTTCGATGCAGGTGGTGAGCGCCCTTACCCCGGTTTTCGCCTTCCTGATCGGCATGGCGGTGCTCGGCGGTCTCCTGCAAGGGCGCCCGACCATCGCCTGGGCGCGCGTCGGCTTCAAATGGTCGAAGCTCAACCCAATGGCGGGATTCGGCCGGATATTCGGCAAACAGGCTTTCGTCGAATTTCTGAAATCGCTTACCAAGATCATCGTCGTGGTCGGCATTGCCTTCATGGTCGTCTGGCCCAAGGCGGCGGCGCTCGACCAGCTGATCGGTTCGGGGCCGGAGCGGATCGGTTCGACGACCCTCGAACTCTGCTTCTCGCTGGTCAAGACGATCGCGATCCTGGTCGTCGTGATCGCGATGGCCGACTTCATCTATCAGAAGCGCGCGTTCATGAAGCGCATGCGGATGACCCTTCAGGAAGTGAAGGACGAGTTCAAGCAGTCGGAGGGTGACCCGAAGATCAAGGGCAAGATCCGTCAGATCGCGATGCAGCGGTCGCGCCGCCGGATGATGGCCGCCGTGCCGACTGCAAGCGTGATCGTCACCAACCCGACCCATTATGCGGTGGCGCTGAAGTACGAGCATGGCGACATGGCCGCGCCGATCGTCGTCGCCAAGGGGCTCGACGCGATCGCGCTCAAGATCCGCGCCATCGCGACCGAGGCGGGCGTGCCGATCGTCGAAAACCGGCCGCTCGCACGTGCCCTCTACGCATCGGTGGAGATCGACCGTCCCATCCCGGCCGAACATTATGCCGCGGTCGCCGAGATCATCAGCTTCGTGATGCGGCTGGCCAAGCGCCGCCGCACCTGATCAGACACCCCGCCCGGTCTTCGAAACACTGCATCCGAGGCCCCTACGTAGTCGTACGTACGGGGCCTTTTTGCGCGCGACTTTCCACGAGATCGCGACGCTAGGCGGATGGCCAGAGCGGCTCGGCAGCCATCGTGGAAATCATGGTTTATCGCGAATTTTCAACGATTTTCGCAGCAATCCTTGCTGACAAATGTCGGTAGCAATCGACGACTAAGTAGCCATCCAAGACCTTTTCAGAACGACAGCAGACGCAGTCGAACGATCCGTGATTGCGTCATTTCGGTGACAATGGGCGAGTCCACGCCGGAACGTTCCTATGAAAGATTCGAAGAAACTCGGCAAAGACCGCTTCGGCGGCGGACAGGACCGGCACGGACCCGCTCACGCGAGCGGATCGCGTCCATATTCCGCCCTGCGACTGCGGCTTTGCTTCGAACAGGAGCCGACAGATGACGCTTCGAATGAAATTGCTGACCTGCCTCGGCGTCCTCGGGGCGTCGATCATCTCCATTTGCGGCACCGGCTATTACGTCGGCAAAGCCAATGAGGCAGGATTCGACGACCTCGTCGACAATCGCGTGGTCGCCCTCGACCAGCTGAAGAAGACCCAGGATGCGTTCGCACTGGGTGTGGTGGAAGTCGGCCACAAGGTCCGCAACGAGGACATTTCGTTCGCCGAAGGCGCGCGCACCGTCCGCGAGAGCCGGATTGCCGGCAAGAAGCATTTCGACGAATATATGTCCACGCCGATGGATGGCGAGGAAGGCAAACTCGCCAAGGACGCGCAGGACGCGATCGCGAAGTCCCAGCACGATCTCGACGAACTTCAGCGCATCCTGGACTCGGGCAGCATGGACGCGCTCAACGGCTGGGAGTCGGAGACGGCGGCAGCCGTGGTACCGATCACCTCCCTCACCGGAAAGCTTTCTCAGCTCAACATCGAGGCGGCCAACACGGAAGCGAGCGCAGCCAAGGGCTTCAGCGCCACGATGACGTTCGTGATGATCCTGCTGGCGCTTGCAGCGCTTGCTGCGATCGCCGTGTCCTTCTTCGTCGTCACCCGCAAGGTTGCCGAGCCGATCAAGGCGCTTGCCGACACGATCCGCGGCCTCGCCAAGGATCCGGAAGCGGTGGTGCCGAACACGACGCAGCAGGACGAAATCGGCGACATCTCGCGCGCGGTCGACAGCTTCCGTTCGTCCGTCGTCGAGAAGGAGCGCGTGCGTGCAGCCGACGCCGCTGCGGTGCAGGAGCGGGTGACGACGGCCCTGGCGGGAGGCCTCTCCGCCCTCGCCTCCGGCGACCTCACCTGCTCGCTCGACATGGCCTTCCCGCCGGAGTTCGAGAAGCTCAAGACCGATTTCAACGCCGCGGTCGGCGAGCTCCAGGAGGCGATGGCGACCATTGCCCGCGCCACCGGCAACATCCAGGGAGGCTCGAACGAGATCAGCCAGGCCTCGGACGACCTCTCCCGCCGCACCGAGCAACAGGCCGCCTCTCTCGAGGAAACCGCCGCCGCGATGACGCAGATCACCGCGACGGTGCAGAACAGCGCGACGGGTGCGAACGAGGCCAACAAGCTGGTCCGCGCCACCCAGGCGGATGCGCAGGAGAGCAGCAAGGTCGTCTCGGATGCAGTCGCCGCGATGGCCGAGATCGAGAAGAGCTCGCAGGAGATCACCAAGATCATCGAGGTGATCGACAAGATCGCCTTTCAGACCAATCTCCTCGCGCTCAATGCGTCGGTCGAAGCCGCGCATGCCGGTGAAGCAGGGCGCGCCTTTGCGGTCGTCGCCAACGAAGTGCGGGCGCTTGCCCAGCGCTCGGCCGATGCGGCGCAGGAGATCGGCACCTTGATCTCCAACAGCTCGAAGCAGGTCGAAGGCGGCGTAACCCTGGTCGGCGAGGCCGGCAAGGCGCTCGGCCGGATCATCGGCTCGGTCGACGAAGTCTCGGGCCTCGTCAGCCAGATCGCAATGGCCGCGGACCAGCAGAGCTCGGCACTGGCCCAGGTCAACACCGCGATCACCGAGATGGACAAGGTCACCCAGCAGAACGCCGCGATGGTCGAGGAAAGCAACGCCGCCGCGCGCAGCCTTTCCGACGAGGCGACCGGTCTCGCCCAGCTGATCGGCCGCTTCAACACCGGTGCCGAGACGGCGAGAGTCGTTCCGCTCCCCGCCCGAGCCGCGGCGCCGGCGCCCACGTCGACGCGGAAGGCGGTCCGCCAGCCCGCGCGCAGCGTCGGCAACACCGCGCTGAAGCCCGCCGCCTCGGACGATGATTGGAACGAATTCTAAGCAAGATCGCCATCGTGCGACAGAGGGCCGGCGGCAGCGATGCCGTCGGCCTTTTGCGCTCTGCGCGGTCCGCAACGCGTTGAAATACAGCCTAAAGGCCCGCGCCCGTTCGAAAATGCGTCTACATCACTACAAAGCTGCGGATCCCGTGCAAACGGAAGGAGCCCGCGCGTTCAAGAGGTTTGTACATGCTTTCCACGCTGCGCGCCCGCGCCGATGCTCTCGCCCTGCAGGCGAAAGTCACCCTGATGATCGTGCTGGCGCTGATTGCGCTCAGCCTGGTCAGCTTCTTCGCGACCACCCACTTCCTCTACGCAGACGCCGAAGAACGGGCGATAGAACGGCAGGAAACCAACATGCGGGTCGCGTGGGACGTGCTCGGCCAATATGGCCGCGACCTGCGTCTCGACGGCGAAACCCTCTACGCCGGCAATGTCGCGCTGAATGGCCGCTACGAGGCGGTCGACCGGATCAAGCAGCTCGTCGGCGGCACCGCCACCATCTTCGCGCTCGACACAAGGATCTCGACCAACGTCAAGAAAGAGGATGGCGGCCGCGCCGTCGGTACCAAGCTTGCCGCCGGCCCGACCTATGACGCGGTGCTGAAGCGCGGCGAGCCTTTCCGTGGGCGCGCCGAGATCCTCGGCACCTCCTATTTCACCGCTTACGATCCGATCAAGGACAGCAGCGGCAAGGTCGTCGGAGTCCTCTACGTCGGCGTTCCTGCCGACGATTTCCTGTCCAGCGTGAACGTCATCGGATTGACCCTCGCCGGGATCGCCCTCGTCATCACCTTGATCGTCGCGTTCCTCTGCCGACGTTTCGCACGCGAGCTGTTTCAGCCGTTGGTCGGAATGACCCAGGCGGTCGACCGTCTCGCCCAGGGCGACCTTTCGGTCGACGTCCCCGGGACGACGCGAAAGGACGAAGTCGGAACCATCGCCCGCACCGTCCTCGTTTTCCGCGAAACGGCGATCCAGAAGGCGAAGGCGGACGAGGAGCAGCGCGTCGCGGTCGCCGCCATCGCGGCCTCGCTCCATCAGCTGGCGCAGGGCGATCTCACCGCCCAGGTGGGTGAGGTTCCGCCCGCTTACGCCCAGCTCAAGGACGATTTCAACGCAGCCGCCGACCAGCTTCGCGACGCTATGACGGCAATCGTCGGCACCGCTCAGTCGCTTCACGGCGGATCGGGCGAGATCAGCCATGCCGCCGACGATCTTTCGCGCCGCACCGAACAGAGCGCCGCCGCGCTCGAAGAGACCTCTGCGGCGATGACGCAGATCATGGAAACCGTCCGCGCCAGCGCGGCGCGCGCCGCCGACGCGCAGAAATTGGCGAACGCCGTGCGCGATCAGGCCGGCGCCAGCGAAAGCGTCGTCGCGTCCGCGGTGCAGGCGATGACCAGAATCGAGCAGAGCTCGCAGGAGATCACCAAGATCATCGACGTGATCGAGAAGATCGCCTTCCAGACCAATCTGCTCGCGCTCAACGCCAGCGTCGAGGCCGCTCACGCGGGCGAAGCGGGCCGCGCCTTCGCGATCGTCGCCAACGAAGTACGAGCGCTCGCGCAGCGTTCCGCCGAAGCCGCACACGAAATCACGACCCTCATCTCGACCAGCGCTGAGCAGGTTCAAGCGGGTGTCGGGCTGGTCGGCGAGGCCGGCCGCGCCTTGCACGCGATCATCGCCGAAATCGGCAGCGTCAGCGCGATCGTGTCCGAAATTGCCCACACTGCGGACCAGCAGACATCCGCTCTCGTCGAAGTCAGCGCCGGCATCGCCGACATGGACAAGGTCACCCAGCAGAACGCGGCGATGGTGGAGCAGAGCACGGCGGCGGCGCGCAACCTGGCCGACGAGGCCAGCGGTCTCGCCACCCTCGTCGGGCGGTTCGATACCGGCGTCGCCGCCAATGCGAGACGGTCGGATGGCGCACACAGCATGAGTGCGCGGGCGGCCTGACATCCCGCTTGGGGGCTCCACGACGGGTTGAGGAAACCATAAAGGAAAGTCAGCACGAGGCACAGAACCGCGATTTCATCTTCTATAATGTAGTCGAATCGCAGCTTCTCAGTGGAGAGGGAAGTGTTGCCAATGCAGCGCCCCCAACCTGGAGTAGCCAATGCTCAAGAATTTACGCGTATCTCGGAAGCTTGCCCTGTCATTCGCTCTCGTCGTCGCGATATCGTTGCTAGTCTCGGCATCCATCTATTGGAAGTTGAAAGTCTCAGACGAGGCTGCGGCCGACGAACGGCGCACCCAGCAGATCATCAGCGCAACCGAGACGATGGAGAAGGCCGTCAATCGGCAGCAGGGTCAGTTGCGGGGCTACATGATCACGGCGCAATCGACGATGCTCGAACCCTACCGCGACAGCATCGCGGAATTCGCCGGAGCTCGCGACGAGGCTCTTTCCCATCTCTCCAGCCCCGAGAACATCCAGCACATCAAGGATGCTTCGGCGGCGCTCGAGCAGTGGCGGGGGGATTGGGCTGACCCGCAGATCAAACTGGTGCAAAGCGGCGATCGCATGGGCGCGCAGCAGGCGATCATCGCCGCAGGCGACAAAGCGCGCATGGGCCACATCATCGACTTCCTCAAAGCGGTTCGTACCGATCAGAGCGCGAAGCTGAACCAGCGTGCAAAGGCGCGCGAGGACGCCATCTCCGCTTGCTACACCGCATTGATCGTCGGCGCCCTGGTGCTCATCGGACTGGCCATCGCTCTCGCGACCTTGCTCTCGGGCATGCTGGCCAAGCCGATTGCCGGCATGACGGCCGTGATGGGCCGCCTTGCTTCCGGTGACAATCAGGTTGAGGTTCCCAATGCCGATCGCGGCGACGAAGTCGGCGCTATGGCCAAGGCCGTACTCGTCTTCCGCGACGCCGCCATCGAACAGGAGAAGGCTGCGGCGGAGAAGGCGCGTACCGAAGCGACACAGAACCAGGTCGTCACCGAGCTTGCCGGCGCACTCGGCCGTCTCTCGGAAGGCGATCTCACCACCAGCCTCAAGAACTTCCCCGGTGACTATCGCAAGCTCGAAGAGGATTTCAACGCCGCCGTGGGCGCGCTTCGCGACGCGCTGGTCGACATCTCCCGGTCCACCGCCAACATCCATGGCGGCTCGGGCGAGATCAGCCAGGCTTCGGACGATCTCTCCCGGCGCACCGAGCAACAGGCGGCTTCGCTCGAGGAAACCGCTGCGGCGATGACCGAAATCACGACGACCGTGCAGAACAGCGCGGCCGGTGCCAACGAGGCGAACAAGCTCGTGCTTGCCACTCAGGCCGATGCGCAGGAGAGCAGCAAGGTCGTCTCCGACGCGGTGGCGGCAATGGCCGAAATCGAGAAGTCGAGCCAGGAAATCTCAAAGATCATCGAAGTGATCGACAAGATCGCCTTCCAGACCAATCTGCTCGCGCTCAACGCGTCGGTGGAAGCGGCACATGCCGGTGAAGCCGGCCGTGCCTTCGCGGTGGTCGCAAACGAGGTGCGCGCGCTTGCCCAGCGTTCGGCCGATGCGGCGCAGGAGATCGGCACTTTGATCTCCAACAGCTCCAAGCAGGTCGAAGGCGGCGTCACTTTGGTCGGCGAAGCCGGCAAGGCGCTCGGCCGCATCATCGGCTCGGTCGACGAGGTTTCGGGCCTCGTCAGCCAGATCGCGATGGCGGCGGATCAGCAGAGCTCGGCGCTGGCGCAGGTCAACACCGCGATCACCGAGATGGACAAGGTCACTCAGCAGAACGCGGCGATGGTCGAAGAAAGCAACGCCGCCGCACGCAGCCTCGCGGACGAGGCCACCGGTCTGACGCAGTTGGTCGGCCGTTTCGAAACTGGCAGCGCCGCGCCGGGACGAATCGTCCCAATTCCGACCCGCAAAGCGGCGGCGCCTGCACCCGCGCGCGTGGTCGGGAATACGGCGCTGAAGCCATCGCCCTCGGCGGATGACTGGAACGAATTCTAAACATCCCACCTACCCTGACGATGAAGAGGAAGGCCGGCGACAGCTATGTCGCCGGCCTTCTTGCCCGAAGACACACGCCGGATTTCCGCAGGGTGCTCCAGCTTGCCGGGGGCTCAGGGTCTATAAAGCATAGAAACCGTCCTTCAGGGGTCCTCACGTGAACATCAGCAACCTTCCAGTCTCGCGCAAGCTGACGCTCGGCTTCGCCGCCGTCATTCTCGCGTCACTGACCTGCAACTATCTCGTCTATTCCAGCGCGACCTCGATTCAGGACGCGAGCAATTCGAACATCCGTTCGAACATGCTGAAGGGCCTCGCGCAGCAGGCGATGGGAGAGGCACTGGAGCAGCAGACGGCGCTTCATGCTTATGCCGCCACGGGCGAGGCGCGCTTTGCCGACGACTACCGCCAAGCCAAGAGCGCGTTCGAGAAGGATGTCGCCAGCTTCATCGAGACGACGACCCAGGAGGCGCAAAAGGCGCGCGGGGCCAAGCTGCAGAAGGCGATGGATGCGTATGGCGCGAAAGCGGACCGCCTGATCCAGCTCGCGGCCAACCCGGCGACCCGCGCCCAAGCCTCGGCCAATCTCTCGGACCTTGCCGATCTCTCCGAAGCCCGTGCGATCGGCAAGGAGTTGCTCGATGCCGCCCAAGAGCGGATCGAAATCCGCACCGGCGAACAGAATGATGCCTACAGCCTGACGATCGTCACCCTGATCATCGGCGCGCTCGCGGCGGTCGGCATAGCGATCCTGATGAACGTGCTCCTCGCAAGGATGATCGCGGTTCCGGTACGCGGCATGATCGGCGTGATGGGACGTTTGGCCGCCGGCGACAACAAGGTCGACGTGCCCAATTCCGAACGCGCCGACGAGGTCGGCCAGATGGCCAAGGCGGTCATGGTCTTCCGAGACGCGGCTGTCGCCCAGGAGAAGACCGCTGCGGAGAAGGCGCGCGCCGATGCCGCGCAGACCGCGGTCGTCAACGAGCTCGCCGATGCGCTCGGCAGGCTTTCGGGCGGTGACCTCACCGTCACCTTGACCAACTTCCCTGCCGAGTATCGCAAGCTGGAGGAAGACTTTAACGCTGCGGTCACCGCGCTGCGCACCGCGCTCCTCGACATCTCGCGCTCCACCGCCAACATCCATGGCGGCTCGGGCGAGATCAGCCAGGCGTCGGACGATCTGTCGCGCCGCACCGAGCAGCAGGCCGCCTCGCTCGAGGAAACCGCCGCCGCGATGACGCAGATCACCGCCACCGTCCAGAACAGCGCCGCCGGCGCCAACCAGGCCAACAAACTGGTCCTCGCCACCCAGGCAGACGCGCAGGAGAGCAGCAAGGTCGTCGGCGATGCCGTGGCCGCGATGGCCGAGATCGAGAAGTCGAGCCAGGAGATCACCAAGATCATCGAGGTGATCGACAAGATCGCTTTTCAGACCAATCTGCTCGCGCTCAACGCCTCTGTCGAAGCCGCACAGGCGGGTGAAGCGGGCCGCGCCTTCGCTGTCGTGGCGAACGAAGTGCGCGCGCTGGCGCAGCGCTCGGCCGATGCGGCGCAGGAGATCGGTACCCTGATCTCGAACAGCTCACGCCAGGTCGATGGCGGGGTTGCCCTCGTCGGCGAAGCCGGCAAGGCGCTGACCCGGATCATCGGCTCGGTCGACGAGGTCTCCGGCCTCGTCAGCCAGATCGCGATGGCGGCGGATCAGCAGAGCTCGGCACTCGCCCAAGTCAACAGCGCGATCAGCGAGATGGACAAGGTCACTCAGCAGAATGCGGCGATGGTCGAGGAGAGCAACGCCGCCGCGCGCAGCCTCGCGGACGAAGCGAGCGGCCTGGCCGGCATGGTCGGCCGCTTCGACACCGGCCCCCAGGCAGCCCGGGTGGTCGCGCTTCCCACGCGGAAGGCGCCTGCCGCTGCCCCCCAGCCGCGCGGCCGGACGGCCGGCAACACCGCGCTGAAGGCGACGCCGTTCGCCTCGGCAGACGATTGGAACGAATTCTGAGCCCTTTCGGACCTGTGCTTCAAGGATGGCCGGCGGCAGCGATGTCGCCGGCCTTCTCGTGTCCGGCGGAGCCAGGCAGGCGGTGACCAGGGACCTGGCGAAGTCCGGACGGGATAGGACGCGCCTGGGAAGCTCCGGGTAGAAAAGCCCGGCGGGAGCGCGACACGCTCGAAAGTTTTCCTATGAATATCAGGATATAATCGCTGGATCGCGATCGGAAGCAGCGACTTGACGAGGACGCGACGCGACGCGTCACGTCTCAGGTCAGCCGGCACCGTGAACCCCATCCGCGGCAGCCTCAGGAAAGTCATCATGAACTTCTTCAATCGAATGCGGATACCCGCCAAGATCACGACGGCCTTTGCCGTGGTCATCGCAACGTTCATCGCGGCGGCGATCTTCATCACCTCGAGCCTTAACACCCTGACGGCGGCCGCAGAGGCTAACGCCGTCACCGTGCGCGTTTCCGGCCATGGCCAAGGCATGCTCAGTGCCATCATTCAGCAGGAAAACGCCCTGCGCGGGTTCGCGATGCTCGGCCGGCCCGAGCTGCTTGAGGAGTATGAAGAGAGCAAGAGGGTCTTCGAGAAGGAAGCGGAGGGCTTTGCCACCACCCGCAAGCAGGATCAGAAGGAGCGTCTGGTCGCGCTGAAAGAGGAAGTCCGGGATCTGAACGATCGCCGCTTCGCCGAACTGATCAGCCTCGCCCGCGATCCGGCGACCCGAGGCCGCGCGCAGCAAATCTCCGGTCAGAAGCAATTGTCCAAGGTCCGTGAGATCGTGGCCGACATGCAGAAGGCCTCCGCGGGCTACATCGCCGGCCAGCAGGCCGAGATGGACTCGGCGAATGACTCGGCAATGACCACCTTGTGGGTCGGTGCGGCCCTGGCGATCCTGTGTGCCGGTGCGCTCGGATGGCTGCTGTCCAGCGTCATCGCACGGCCGATCACCAACATGACTTCCGTCATGGGGCGCCTGGCGGCCGGCGATACCAAAGTGCAGATCCCCGGCGCGGACCGCAGCGACGAGATCGGCGCGATGGCCTCGGCGGTTAGCGTGTTCCGTGACACTGCCGTTGCCGAGGAAAAGGCGAAGGCCGATAAGGCGCGGAGCGATGCCGAACAGCAGCGGATCGTGTCGGAAGTCGGCAATGGCCTGGGCCAGCTGGCCTCGGGCGATCTCACCGCCGAGCTCAAGAACTTCCCGGCCGATTACGCCAAGCTGCAGGACGATTTCAACGCGGCAGTTACCGAGCTGCGGTCGGCGATGACCTCGATCGCTGCGTCGACCACCAACATTCACGGCGGCTCGGGCGAGATCAGCCAGGCCTCGGACGATCTGTCGCGCCGCACCGAGCAGCAGGCGGCTTCGCTCGAGGAAACCGCGGCTGCGATGACGCAGATCACGACGACGGTCCACAACAGCGCCGCCGGTGCCAACCAGGCCAACAAGCTGGTGCTCGCCACCCAGGCGGATGCGCAGGAGAGCAGCAAGGTCGTCTCGGATGCGGTCGCCGCGATGGCCGAGATCGAGAAGAGCTCGCAGGAGATCACCAAGATCATCGAGGTGATCGACAAGATCGCCTTTCAGACCAACCTTCTCGCGCTCAACGCCTCGGTGGAAGCGGCGCATGCCGGTGAAGCCGGTCGCGCCTTCGCGGTCGTCGCCAACGAAGTGCGCGCGCTTGCCCAGCGCTCGGCCGATGCGGCGCAGGAGATCGGCACTTTGATCTCGAGCAGCTCGAAGCAGGTCGAGGGCGGCGTGGCGCTGGTCGGCGAGGCCGGCAAGGCGCTCGGCCGGATCATCGGCTCGGTCGACGAAGTCTCCGGCCTCGTCAGCCAGATCGCGATGGCGGCGGACCAGCAGAGCTCGGCGCTGGCCCAGGTCAACACCGCGATCACCGAGATGGACAAGGTCACGCAGCAGAACGCCGCGATGGTAGAAGAAAGCAATGCGGCGGCGCGCAGCCTCGCCGAGGAGGCGACCGGGCTGGCGCGGCTGGTCGGCCGCTTCGAGACGGGCGCGCAGGCCGCTCCGGCAGCGATCCGCAAGGCGCGCAAGGCGGCGCCCCCGCAGGTCCGCGGCAATACCGCTCTTGCGCTGCAATCGAACCTTGCAAGTGCGGTGGACGATTGGAACGAATTCTGATCGGCCGGCGCTGGTGATCGAGGGGCCGGCGGCAGCAATGCCGCCGGCCTTTCTCATTCCCTGCCTCTCCGGCAACTCGCATGCGCCGTCGCAGCGGACTTCGGAAACCGGCCGCAGCGGGCAAGTCACGGGAAAGGCTTAGTAATCATACGGATTTACAGCAGAAAGGCCATGCCGGTGGAGATGCTGTCCGCAATTGTCTCCTAAAGAGGAATCTGAAGCGAACGGGTTCGACCGGACCTTGACGGGCGGGAAAACCACCCCCTGTCGCGCTGCCTCTAATCGGGCTTCAAGCCCGCCCATCGGGGAAGACAGAACGTGACTCAGCTCCTCAAGAATACAAAGATCTCGGCGAAGATCCTCGCCCTGCTTGCGCTGCTCGGCGCGCTTTGCCTCGGCCTTGCGCTTTACTCCAACAGCGTGCTCAAGGATGCAGACACGCGCTATGCCGATCTGGTCGACAAGAAGCTTGCAGGCACGATCCGGCTCGTCCGGTTGCACCGCTTCACCGCCGAGATCCGCGCTGCCGGATTCCGCGCGATCGCCTATGACGGAGGGACACAGGAATCCCGCGACAACGAAGCATGGGAAAAGCGGACCTACGCCGACGCGCTGAAGGCGCTGGCGGAGGCACGCGGACTGCGCCCCGAACTCGACGGACAGCTCGCACAGACCGCACGCGATCTCGACGATATCCACGGGGCGACCACCCGGGCGATCGCGCTGGGTCTTCGCAACGACAAAGTGGCGGCGACCAACGTCATGCGCACCGCGAAGCCGCTGTTCGAGAAGATGGAGCAGGCGCTCGTGCCGATGAACCGCAAGGCGGTGGCGGACGCGGAGGCGACCTCCAACACTCTCAGCGAGGACATCGAAGCAACGGCGCGGACAACGCTGATCATCTCGATCCTCGGTCTTCTGGCGTCGCTGGGCGCGGGCATTTTCGTGGCGCGCAACGGCATCAGCGGACCGATCCTGCGCCTGCAGGAGACGATGCGGGCGCTCGCCGCGGGCAACAACGCGGTCGAGGTCGACGGTACCGACCGCGGCGACGAAGTCGGCGCAATGGCCAAGGCGGTGCTCGTTTTCCGTGACGCGGCGATCGCGCAGGAGCAGGCCGCCGTCGAGAAAGCGAAGGCGGATGCCGCCCAACAGCGGGTGGTGGCCGATCTTGCCGACGCGCTCGGCAGCCTCGCCGGAGGCGACCTCACCGTAAGCCTCAAGAGCTTCCCGGCGGACTATCGCAAGCTCGAGGAGGACTTCAACGCGGCAGTGACCGAGCTGCGCAACGCGTTGATCGAAATCTCGCGTTCGACCGGCAACATTCATGGCGGGTCCGGCGAGATCAGCCAGGCCTCAGACGATCTGTCGCGCCGCACCGAGCAACAGGCCGCCTCTCTCGAGGAAACGGCTGCCGCGATGACCCAGATCACCACGACCGTGCAGAACAGCGCGGCGGGTGCCAGCGAGGCCAACAAGGTCGTCCTCGCCACCCAGGCGGACGCCCAGGCCAGCAGCAAGGTCGTCGGCGACGCCGTCGCCGCGATGGCGGAGATCGAGAAGAGCTCTCAGGAGATCACCAAGATCATCGCGGTGATCGACAAGATCGCCTTCCAGACCAACCTTCTCGCGCTCAACGCATCGGTCGAAGCGGCGCACGCGGGCGAAGCCGGCCGTGCCTTCGCGGTCGTCGCCAACGAAGTGCGCGCGCTTGCCCAGCGCTCGGCCGATGCCGCCCAGGAGATCGGCACGTTGATCTCGAACAGCTCACGCCAGGTCGAAGGCGGAGTCACTCTGGTCGGCGAAGCCGGCAAGGCGCTGGCGCGGATCATCGGCTCGGTCGACGAGGTCTCCGGCCTCGTCAGCCAGATCGCCATGGCCGCCGATCAGCAGAGCTCTGCCCTCGCCCAGGTCAACACCTCGGTCACCGACATGGACAAGCTCACGCAGCAGAATGCCGCGATGGTCGAGGAAAGCAATGCGGCGGCACGCAGCCTCGCCGAGGAGGCATCGGGCCTGGCCCGCCTCGTCGGACGCTTCGAAACGGGTGCAAGGGCCGCGCCAACACCGGTGCGCGCTCCCCGTCAGGCTGCGCCTGCTCCTCGGGTCCACGGCAACACTGCGCTCGCGTTGCAATCCAGCCTCGCGACCGCAGTCGACGACTGGAACGCCTTCTAAGCATTAACGAAGATCGGCCGCGCCCTCGAGAGCGCAGCCGGTTCGGGGGCCCGGCTCAGCCGGGCCCTGTTCGTGCGTGACAAGGTTCGCCGGCGGCCTCCGCCTCGGGGGCTCAGGCGCCGCGTTCGATCTTGGCGATCTCGACGAGCGCACGAAGCTCGATCTGGCGCAGGATACGGGTGATTTCCGGATGCCCGTCGTCGGGCACGCCCTGCGCCCATTCCGCCAAGTCCTCGCCTTTCTGCCGCCGGGTCTCCTCGTCGGCCGCGTGATCGAGTGCTTCCAGAGCGTCGAGACCTGCGGCGGCGTGCGAGGCCATCTGGCGGCGCCGTTCCGCCTCGTCGTCCACCGATGCCATCGCCAGCAGCATGTCGACCGAGGTCAACGCCTGCAAGGCGCCGGTGGCGCTCGGAGCGCCGTCGCCGGTCGGCACCGTGAAGCGGCCGCGCACGCCGCGCACGGGCTTCAGGTCCTTGGGACTGATCGGTGTCACGCCGTTGATGCGCACAATGATTTTCCTTTCGATCGGGCCGTGCCCTCTTAACCATCCTATAAAGACTTGAGCGGCTCATCGCCATTGACGAAGAGATTAATGCGCAAGACCATATTCGCAGCCTGTCTGATCGCCGCTTCCGCGGTAACCGCGCCGGCGCTTGCCGGCCCGCGCGTCAAGGACATCGTGGACGTCGAGAACGTCCGCTCGAACCAGCTCGTCGGCTACGGCCTGGTCTTCGGCCTCGCCGGGACCGGCGACCGTACCCGCAACGCGCCGTTCACCGAAGAATCCCTCAAGGGCATGCTCGGCCGGATGGGCATCAGCGTCGAAGGAACGCAGATGCGCACCCAGAACGTCGCGGCGGTGATGGTGACGGCCACCCTGCCCCCGTTCGCTCGGAGCGGCAGCCAGGTCGATGTTCAGGTGTCCGCGATGGGCGACGCGTCCAGCCTGCAGGGCGGTACGCTGATCGTGACTCCGCTGAAGGCGATGGACGGAGAGATCTACGCCGTCGCCCAGGGCCCGGTCGCAGTCTCCGGCTTCAAGGCGCAGGGCGCCGGTGCCAGCGTCACCCGCGGTGTCTCCACGTCGGCGCGGATCGCCAGCGGCGCGATCGTCGAGCGCGAGGTGCCGTTCGCGCTAAAATCCGCCCAGACCCTCAAGCTCGCGCTCAAGAATCCCGATTTCACCACCGCCCGCCGGATCGCCGAAGCGATCAACGGCGAAGCGCCCGGAAGCGCCGAAGTGCTCGATCCCGCGACCGTCCAGCTGACGCCGCAGGGCGGCTCGGTGGTCGATCTCGTCGGCCGCATCGAAAATCTGGAGATCAACGCCGATCAGGCCGCCAAGGTCGTCATCAACGAGGCCGCGGGCACGGTGGTGATGAGCGCGGACGTCCGCATCAGTCCGGTCGCGATCGCGCAGGGCGGGCTGACGATCAGCGTTTCCGAAAACCCGATCGCATCGCAACCCGCGCCGCTTTCGGAAGGCGAAACCGTGGTGCTGCCGCGAACCTCCGTCAATGTCGACGACGGCGGCGGCGCATCGCTGGCGATGGTCGGCGGCGGTTCGTCGCTGCGGTCGCTCGTCTCGGGTCTGAACGCGCTCGGCGTGTCGCCGCGGGATCTGATCACCATTCTTCAGGCCCTCAAATCGGCGGGCGCGCTCCAGGCCGAAATCGTCGTTCAGTAAGGAACTGGCATGACCGAGATCCAGAGCAGCCTGCCGGCACCGACGGGACGCAGCGCGATGCCGCAGAAGCAGCAGAGTTCGGCCGAAGCGACCGCGCGGGACTTCGAGGCCGTGTTCCTCGGCCAGATGGCGAAGTTGATGATGGAAAGCGTCGAAACCGGCGATGAATTTTCCGGCGGCCATGGCGAGGAAATGTTCCGCGGCGTGCTCGCCGAAACGCTCGGCAAGGAAATGGCCAAGGGCGGCGGCGTCGGCCTCGCGCCCGCGGTGCTCGAACAGATGATCAAGATGCAGGGAGGATCCGGAAATGGTCAGTGAGCTCGTCGACCTCGTCAAGTCGCTGGCCGCGCTGATGCGCGAGGAAACCGAACTGCTCCGCAGCGGCGCCCGATCCGCCGGCATCCACGAGATCGCCGGCGCCAAGGCGCGCCTGGTCGGCGCCCTCGAGGCGCGCACCACCGAGCTCGACCGCAGCGATGCCAACTGGCTCGAGGCGCTCGAAGAGGAGCCCAAAGCGGAACTGATCGAAGCCCTTGGCGAGCTCAAGGACGCCTCCGGCCCCAATGCCGAAGCGCTCTCGCGTCAGATCGATCTGACCACCGAGATGATGGCGGCGGTGACCGCCGAAGCGAAGCGGATCATCGGTACACGGCACAGCGTCTATGGCGCACGCGGCAATCTGTCGCGCCTCGAACTGCCGACCCCCATCTCCCACAACTCACATTATTGAGCCTGTGGCCGGCCGCTACGCAGCCGGCCATCGTGACCGGCGCCGACAGCGGCGCCCGAGGTTCGTCCGACGCCGCGCACGATGATGCCCGGCCTCGTGGCCGTCCGACCACGCGGATGTCCCCGCCTCGCCGGTCCACCAGGGCGCGCACGGCAACCGAACGCCACGTGCTCGTTGATTCGTCAGAGAAAAGAAGGGTCGCCTGCTTGCGCAGCGGCACTGCGATCGCCCGCGGCGGGGCCACAAGGCAAGGAGCAAACTTGCCGTTCCGATGCGTGCTGAAAATCGCACGGCCGACGCCGCGCGCAGCAACGAGGATCCGAACAGAAGCGCTTTTCGGACCGCTAGCCTGCGCCTGCACGGATGCTGTGCGAAGGTGCGACGCCGCTCGCGCCGCACAAGTTTAGCGCGATCCGGTGGCGACCTTCATCAGGCCGAGCTGCTTGCGGTACAGATTGGTCAGCGCGGTGAAATCCGCCTGCATCTCGCCCATCTTGAGCAACTGCTCTTCCAGGGTGACGTTGTTGCCGTCCGGCTTGGTTTCCATCGTGTCGGCATCGAGCACGATGCCGCTTCCGCCGCGCGGCTGACTGGCGCCGAGCGCGGCCATTCCGCTGGTAATGCTGATCCGCGGACGTGCGACGCGCGGCCCGCCCTGCTGCGCGGCGAGCAGATCGCTGAAATCCGGAGCTTCGACTTCGCGGGCCTTGAAGCCGGCAGTCTCCGAATTCGCGATGTTCTGCGAGATCACCTTCTGGCGCCCGGAGAGGTGCTGCATCGCACGCTCGATGCCCTGGAAGAGGTTGGGGGTTCCGCCCATGCCGCTCATGCGTCTGTCCTTAGAAGCCGGTGTAGGTGTTGGCGCTGGTCAGCCGGGTGAGCGCGCTCTGATAATTTGCGAGCTGCGCCTGCTGATAGGCGGACGGCTTGCCGGTCGCCTTCACCCCATCGACCAGATTGGCCTTCATCTGATCCCAATATAGCGAGCGGAACGCCGTCTGGGACATCGATACCGCCGATTTAATCTGGCCGAGCGCATATTTCGCATCGGCCACATTGGCGATGCTGAGCGAATCCTCGAGCATCAGGCCGAACGTGCCACCGGGCGTGACGCGCTGCGCCTTGGGATCGATAGCCGGTACGTTGTAGCGGCCCGGATCGATTCCGAGTTTCTCGAGCGCGTCCTTGCCCTGCGCGCCTTCCAGCAAGGCGACGGTATGGCCCGCCTTGGGTTCGATGCGCAGCGTGTTGCCGGTGCCGCTCCGCGGCGTGGTGACGGTCACGTTGGTTCCCGCCAGCTTGCGGATGCGATCGGCCAGCGAGATCAGCGTGTCGTCGGCGCCGATCGTGATCTTCTTCTCGGTGCCATTGTCGACCTTGAAGGTGAACTCGTCGCCGGCACGAAGGCTGGTGTTGGCGACCAGCTTCGACGAGTCGGCGGCGTTCAGCGTTCCGCGATGGAAACCGAGCGCAGAGGTGATCCCGGCACCGCCGGTGGCGGCGGCGATGCGGACCGGCTCCGTGCGCAGCGCCGAGGTGCCGAACTGACTGATATTCTCGACCGTGCCGGAGGCGGCATCGATCCGCGCGACGAATCCGTCCACCGCGCCCTGCCGGGCGGCACCGGAGAGAACGCCCGAGGTGCGGCCGCCGGCATAGAGATCGTCACCCATGAAGGCGAGACTGTCGACCTCGTCGGCGGCATCGCTGCCGAGATAGGAGACGGTGGCCTTGGTGAGATCCGCATCGATCCGGGCGACGAAGCCATCGCGGCCGCCCCCGAGCGCATTCACCTGATCGCCGGCAACGGCGATGCTGGTCGCGCCGCCGACCGCGATTTCACCGCTGGCCGAGACCGCGAGCACGCGGGCATCGATGGTGCCGAGATCGAGGGCGCCGAGATCGGTGACCAGGGCCTGGGCGTCGAGACGGCGCAGGCGCGCGGTGCCGCTCTCGCGGGTCAGCGCGAGCAACTCGCCGTCCGCGCCGACGGCCAGCGCGGAGACGGTGTCCGATCCGCCGCTGTTGATCGTGCGGCGCTCCTGCAGCGTTCCGGTCGCGCTGATCCGCCCGACGAACGCGTCGCCGCCGCCGCTGTCCGATTTGCCGCCGACGAAGACGGTGCCGTCCGCACCCACGGCCACGGCGGTGGCTTCCTGATTGCCCACCGCGCGGATCGAGGTGGCGAAGGTCTCGTCGCCTTTGGCGTCGAACTTGACGACGACGATGTCGCTATCCTGGTTGCCCGACCCGTCGAACGGACCGGTGACGGTGCCCGCAACGACGATGTCGCCATTGGCGCCGATGGTCACCGCCGCACCCTGGGCCGACGAGGCGGCGCCCAAGGTCCGCTGCCAGAGCACCTTGCCTTCGCTGTCGAGCTTGGTGAGGAACAGATCCTCCGTTCCGGCGAGATGGTTGCTGCCAAGATCGCCGGCGGCGGTGCCGACGACGTAGGAATTGCCTTGCGTGTCGGTGGTGATCGCGCGTGCGGCGGTACGCACCACCACGTCCTTGACCTTGCTTTCATCGTCCGCCGCATTCTTGGCGCGCTCGGTGGCATCTGCGTCGATCGCGGTCAGTGTGCCCAGCGTCTTGCGCACGGACGTGGCGGCGGGATCGTCGAACCGCATGATCTGCGTCGTTGCCGGGGCATCGAGCGCGGTCTGGCCGGTGACGACCATGAGCGCATCCTTGGCGCCGACCTGATCGAGCGCGACCTCCTCGACGCCCGATCCGACCAGGGTGAGGCCCCACTTTTCACCCGTCTTCTCGACGATGAACTTGGATCCGTATTTGGTGGTCGGATTGCCGTCGGCATCGGTGACGATGTTGCCGTTGGTGTCGCGCATCGGAATGGTGGCGATGGCGGCGTTGAGCGCCGCAGCGACGCTGTCGAGCGTCGGCGGCTGGGTGGTGGTCGCCAGATCCACGGACACCGCTTCGGTGGCGCCGTATTTGGAGAGCTTGACCTGAAGCACCTCGTTGCCGGCGACGCCTTCGAGCGCAGCCGTGCGGCTTGCGAGCAGCGCCGTGCCGACCGTCTTCTCGTTGTAGACGGTGCCGACCGGCGCGGTCTCGGCGCGCCGCTGGGAATTGCCGAAGCTGAGCTTGACCTTGTCGGACGGCGCTCCTGCCAGATAATCCTGAAGATCCTCGAGGCCCTTGGAAAAGGCGGTCTGCAGCAGGGAGCGTTCGGCGGAGGATGTCGTCTTGGCGGCGCTCGCTTCGGTCAGCAGGCGGAGCCGCTCGAGCGCCTTGTACGCGGTGAAGGTGGTCTGCACGTCCTTGTTGAGCGTCGCATCCTTGGCCGTGGGCTTGTCGATGATCGTCGGCATCCGCTTGATGTTGGAGACCTGGGTGCTGACCGGAACCGTGCTTTTCGCCTCCTGCCAGGGGGCGACGACGGGAGCCAAGGTGAACTGTGCGCGCGCCTTGCGGAGGGCGTTGGATTCGATCTTGAGCTCGGACACCAGGCTGAACAGGCTGGTGTCGCCGGTGAGCATCGAAAGGCCGACCAAACCGCTCGAAAAATTCACAGTCATTTGTTTACCAAACCCCCGCCGCTCTCTTCTCTGATCCTATAATAGACGTGCGCCGCTCGCCCGACGCGTCCGGCAGGCTGTTTTTTGGAGAGACCCCTTTGAGCGTGATGACCGTGGTCGCCGAGCCCCCCGAGCTGAAGAGATATTCGGGCCTGCAGCGCGCAGCGATGCTGATGCTCGCCCTCGGCCAGGAGCACGGCGCGTCGATCTGGGAGCAATTCTCCACCGACGAGATCAAGGAACTGTCGTCCGCGATCGCCCAGCTCGGCCGCGTGCCGGCCAATGTCGTCGAGCACCTGCTCATCCAGTTCTCGGGTGAAGTCTCCTCGATGGCGTCGCTCCACGGCTCCTACGAAACCACCGAGCGCCTGCTGCGCGGCGTCCTTCCGAACGAGAAGGTCAAGGACATCATGGAGGACATTCGTGGTCCATCCGGGCGCACGATGTGGGACAAGCTGTCCAACGTGAACGAGTCGGTGCTCGCCGCTTACCTCAAGAACGAATATCCGCAGACCGTTGCGGTCATTCTGAGCAAGCTCTCCTCCGATCATGCCGCACGCGTGCTGTCCGAGCTGCCGCAGGAATTCTCTACCGACGTCATCATGCGCATGCTGCGCATGGACACCGTCCAGAAGGAAGTGATCCAGGAAGTCGAGCAGACCTTGCGGACCGAGTTCATGTCGAACCTCTCGCGCTCGCAGCGCCGCGATCCGCACGAGACCATGGCGGAAATCTTCAACGCCCTCGATCGCTCGAGCGAGGAAGCGATGCTTGCCGCGCTCGACGACCGCGCGCCGGAAGCCGCCGAGCGGATCCGTGCTCTGATGTTCACCTTCGACGATCTCGCCAATCTGCTGCCGGCCGCTATCTCGGCGATCGTCCGCAACGCCGACAAGCGCGACATGGCGCTGGCGCTCAAGGGTGCGCCGGATCCGATGAAGCAGCTCTTCTTCTCGACGATGACCGAACGTGCCGCCAAGCTGATGAAGGAGGAGATGGCGTCGATGGGCCCGGTGCGGGCGCGCGACTGCGAAGACGCACAGACGGCGATGGTCCGCCTCGCCAAATCGCTGGCGGATCGCGGCGAGATCATGCTCGTCGATCCGAAAAGCGACGACGGCCTGATCTACTGATCCGAAGGACCAATCCGGCATGGCAAGCGTATCGACGATCAAGCCGTTCGCGTTCGAGCGGGTCTTCTCCCAGGCAGCCTCCTCCGACGCCGCGAAGCCGGATGCGATGATCCTGCAGGGCGAAATGGAGACGCTTCGCGCCCAGATCGAGCGTCTCGAGCTCGAGAAGGACATGGCGCTGGCCCAGGCCCGTGCCGACGGCGTGCAGGCCGGCCTGGCCGAAGCAAGAGCGGAGCGCGAAACGGCGATGCTCGCCGCGATCGACGCGCTCCAGGCCGGCATCGAGCAGATTGCGGAAGAGGTCGGCGATGCCGTCGCCAAGGCCACTGCCGAAGCGGCCGAGCTCGCGCTCGCGACCGCCGATCTCCTCGCCGGTCGTGCGATCGCCGCGGCGCCTGCGGAGACGATCGATGCCGCGCTCGGCCGGGTGCTCGAGCAGCTCGGGCGCAATCCCCGGCTGCAGATCAGGGTCCATCCGAGCCTCGTCGAGGAGATGGAGCGGCTTGTGGCCGCGCGTCAGGCGGGGGAGCGCCGCCGGATGCATCTGCACGTCGCACCGGACGACACGATCCCGATCGGCGACACGCTGATCTCGTGGGACGAAGGCGGCCTGCGCCTCGACATGGACGCCCGGCGCAACGCAGTGCGCGAGGAGCTGGACGGCATCCTCGGCTGAACCGACGCGCTCGCAGCCGCTACGTTCCGTTGAAATCGTAAGTTTCACGCCCTTGCAACACCTTACGCCGCGGCTATAAGGCTCCCCGCTCAGGTGGGGAGTTCCGTTTCCATGCGTCTTGTTGCTGCCTCCGCTCTCATTCTCCTTGCAACCCCAGCGCTTGCGTCCGCGCAGGACAATCCGGCACCGCCCACTGCCGAGGCCAAGCCCGCCAAGGAAAAGAAGATCTGCAAGCTCGAGGAGGCCGGATCGACCTCCCGCATGCGCAAGCGCGTCTGCCGCACCGTCAAGGAGTGGGACGAGTCCCGAGAGGACGCCGCCAACGGCTCCGATCTCCAGCGCGTGCGCAGCCGCTAAGGCGCAACCCGCCGGTTGCCGCCGGTTTGCAATTACCTGCGCGGTAGCATCGTTCCCGGGCAGATCCTGGTGTCCTCAGGCGGCGCCTGTGGCCGTTTGGCCATATGATCAAAGTATACGATCTTGAGCAGCTTGCCCGCTTGACTTGGTTGGCGCCAGATTAATAAATGGAATTGATTTAATTACCGGCAGGTTTGCCGACCAAGCGGCGTGGACCGCAGTGTGGGAGATGATGATGAGGTTCAAGGGGAACGTGCGTCCGGCTCTGATGGTGGCAGCTTCGGTCGCGGCGCTGATGGCACCGGGCCATGCGGCTGCGCAGGAAGCCGCCGATCAGACGGCGGTCGATCCGGTCGGCAGCGATCAGGGCGATACCACCAGCGAGGATCCGGCGGGCGGCGAAGAGATCGTTGTCACCGGCATCCGCGCGTCGCAAGCGCGAGCGATCAACGTCAAGCGCAACGCCGACAGCGTCGTCGACGCGATCAGCGCCGAGGATATCGGCAAGCTGCCTGACGTCACCATCTCGGACTCGCTGCAGCGTATCCCGGGCGTCCAGATCCGCCGTGAAGCGGGCGAAGGCGGGCGCATCAACATCCGCGGCCTTCCGCAAGTCACCACCCTCCTCAACGGCGAAGAATTCCTTGGGGCGAATTCGGTCACCACCGTCCAGCCGAACTTCACTGACATTCCCTCGCAGCTTTTCTCCGGCGCGACCGTGTTCAAGTCGCCGACCGCGTCGCTTCAGCAAGCGGGCCTCTCCGGCACCGTCGATCTGCTGACCCGGCGCCCGTTCGATCTGAAGCAGGGCCTCACCGTGGCGGCAAGCGCGGAGGCTCTGTACGGCGACAAGACCAAGAAGTGGAATCCCTCGGGCAACGCGCTCATCTCGTACAATAGCGGCCGCTTCGGGATCCTGGTGTCGGGCGCCTACAGCAAGGTCGACCTCTCCAACAGCTATCGCGGCCTTCAGGATTATGGCGTCGGCCTCAGCACCGAGAGCGCCTCGGCGATCAACCCGGGCGACTTCGCGGTCGGCAATGGCGGAGTCAGCCGTGGCACCCCGGTGCTGCAGAACGGCGCCATCATCGGCTACGACTTGAACGGCGACGGCGATGCCAACGACGCCTTCATCACGCCGCAGTCCCACACCGCCTGGAACAAGATCACCAGCCGCGAACGCATCGGCGCGAACGCTTCGCTGCAGTTCCAGGTCAGCGATGCCCTGACCTTCACCGCGGACGCATTCTACACCCGCCAGACGCAGTATGACCGCACCGCCGGCTTCCAGTTCCAGAACGTCGACTGGCTGTCGTCTCCGTTCGTTCCGACCGGTTCCACCGATACGGGTGCGCAGGTCAGAGATGCGAACCTGTCGACCGCCGACCCGGACGACACGAGACTGTTCAATCTGAACACTGTTCAGACCTACCAATATGACATGCCGAACTTCGACAGCTACTCGGAGACGTTCCGGGTGAAGACGGAATCGCAGAATTACAACGCGCAGCTCGTCTTCAACGACGGCGGTCCGTTCAAGGCGACGATCCGCGGGCTCTACGGCAAGGCCAGCAAGAAGAGCGATCAGTCCTATCTGCAGTTCAACCTGACCAATGGTACGCAGTGGGCCTATTCTGGTGTCGGTAATTACCCGGGCGGCGACGTTCGCTTCAATCCGGGCGGCTATGCCGTCTACAGCCAGCCCGCGACCGTCGATTATTCCAGCGGAACGGTGAACTTCAGCTTCCCGCAGGCCTTCCTCGACCAGACCCAAGACACGTCCCGCTATGGCCTGAAGACGATTTCGTCGGAAGGAAACGTCTACCAGAATGGCGATCTCTGGGCTCTCCGCGGCGATGCCGAATGGGAGCTCGGCACAGGTCTACGGGTGCGTTTCGGCGGCCGCTATGGCGAGCGCAGCGTCGAGCAGTTCACCTTCGACCGAGCCTCTCCCTTCTACGCCGGCAACAAGGACAATCCGGCAAATCCGGCGGGTGGCTGCCTCGTCAAATGGAAGGCCTTCGACGTCAATCTGGGTGACAAGAATTGCAGCGTGCTCGATGCCGCCGGCAATCCCTACACCGCCGGATATACCCGCCTCGCCAACGATGCCGTGTTCAACGACCGGCTGAAGCAATATACGCTTCCGGCCAAGGGAACGCCTGCGCTTTGGGTGCTCGACCCCAAGCAGATGGACAATTCGGAGAAGTTCCAGAACGAGTTCTACCCGGGCAGCGTCAACGTCGTGAACCCGGCCGAATCGTTCAGCATCGACCTTCAGCAGACCTCCGGCTACGTCCAGATCGACGGCGAAGGTGAGTTGTTCGGCCTGCCGGTCAGGGCCAATGGCGGCGTCCGCATCGTCAACACCAAGTTCAACGTTCGCCAGAACATCGTCGGTGTTCCGCAGCCTTACGGCGTTGCTGGCGTCGACGCCGGCGACTTCGTCACCAAGCGCAACTTCACGGACTTCCTTCCGGCCTTCAACGTCGCGGTGGATCTGACCGGTAAGCTCCGCTTCCGCGCAGCCTATGCCAAGACGATGACCTTGCTCGACCTGCTGCAGTGGGGCGGCGGTCTCAACGTTAACTATGCCATCGACACGTCCGTCACCCCGAACATCTTCAGGGCACAGACCGCCGATGCGCGCGGCAACCCGCAGCTCGATCCGTGGCGCGCCGACAATGTCGAGGCGAGCCTCGAATATTATACCGGCCGTTCGAGCCTTGTCGCGGCCGGCCTGTTCCACATCAGCGTCGACAGCTTCATCTCGAGCACCACCATCGTTCGGAACGACATTCCGGACAATGATGGCGTCATCCGGCGTGAGGTTCCGGTCAATACGCTGGTGCAAAGCACCGGAGGCACGCTCAAGGGTCTCGAACTCTCGGCACGCCAGTCGCTGTCGGACTACGGAATCGAGGGCTTCCTGGGCGGCTTCGGCATCGACGCGAACTACACGCTGTCGCTCGGCGACGCCGGCCGTGTCGATCTGTCCGGCGCCAAGCAGCCGTTCCAGGACAATTCGAAGCACCAGGTGAATGCGGCTCTTTGGTATGAGCAGGGCCCACTGCAAGCGCGCCTTGCCTACAATTACCGATCCAAGCGGCTGAATTCGTCGAATTACGGCGGCATCGAGGGTCTTGCCGTCTACCAGCGGCCGACCAGCTATCTCGACGCCTCGATCGCATTCGACGTCAACGATCATGTCACCATCTACGGTCAGGCTTCCAACCTTACCGGCGAATATGAGCGTTATTACCTGACGTTCCCGGATCAGGTCGCGTGGGATAACATCTACGAGCGCCGCTTCACCGCGGGTGTCCGCGCCCGCTTCTAAGCGCGATAGCCAAGTGAAACTCTCGGCCCCTCCCCGCCTCTGGCGCGGAGGGGCTTTTTCTTGGAAAGGGACGCGGAGACGGGGAGGAAGCGCATGAGCGAAGCGGCACTGGACCAATCAGCCGAGGGCCCGATCCGATCGATCGTGATCGTCGGCGGCGGAACCGCGGGCTGGATGTCGGCGGCCTATCTTGCCCGCAAGCTTCGCCACTTGCCGATCGCGATCACGGTCGTCGACAGCGCCCAGATCGGAACCGTCGGCGTCGGCGAAGCGACCGTGCCGGCGATCCGCGACTTCCTCGCCGCCGTCGAACTCAAGGATGTCGACGTGCTTCGGGAGACCGAAGGCACGGTCAAGCTCGGCATCCGCTTCGTCGACTGGGCGCGGCCCGGGCACCAATTCCTGCACCCGTTCGGCCTCTACGGGGTTCCGGCGCGCGGCGTCGCGTTCCACCATTATTGGCTGAAGCTGCTCGCTGCCGGCGATGCCCTGCCGCTCTCGGATTACTGCCTCTGCACCCAGCTTGCCGAGAACGGCCTGTTCCTGGCGCCGCCGGATCGACCGACCAGCGACCTCGGCATCTTCGACTTCGCGCTGCACTTCGACGCGTCCAGATTTGCCGCGATGCTGAAACGGCTGTCGCTCGCCAACGGCGTCCGTCACATCGACGGAGTCATCGAGCAGGTGGCCCAGGATCCGGAACGCGGCGACGTCACGTCCGTGGCTCTCGCCGACGGCAACCGGATCGAAGGCGACCTCTGGATCGATTGTTCGGGCTTCCGCGGGCTGCTGATCGCCGGCGCACTCGAAACGCCGTTCCTCGACTGGCGCCATTGGCTGCCCTGCGATCGGGCGGTGGCGATCGGATGCCGGGAAGCGCAGCCGCACAAGCCGGTGACTACCGCCGCCGCACGCGAGGCAGGGTGGCAATGGCACATCCCGCTGCAGCACCGCATCGGCAACGGCTATGTTTACTGCTCTGACCATATCGGCGACGACGAGGCGGAAGCGGCGCTGCGCAGCCGGCTGGAAGGCGATCCGGTCTCCGCCGCCAACAGGCTGCGCTTCACCGCCGGCCACCGCGCCGAGACCTGGCACCGCAACGTCGTCGCCATCGGTCTTTCCGCCGGCTTTCTCGAGCCGCTGGAATCGACCAGCATCACCCTCATCCAGTCAGGGCTGGAAAGGTTCGTTCAGCTCTTCCCCGATCGGAGCTGCGATCCCAGGCTGGCGGCCACCTACAATCGCCAGTCCACGCTGGAATTTGAGCGGATCCGCGACTTCCTGCTGCTCCATTATCTCGGCAACGCGCGTATCGGCGAGCCTTTCTGGGATCGGATGCGCGGCATGGCGCTGCCGGACACGCTGCAGGCGAAGCTCGATGCGTGGCGGGCACGCGGCGAGTTCGTCCGCTACGAATGGGAATCGTTTCAAAACCCGAGTTGGCTCAGCCTCTACGCAGGCTTCGGCGATCTGCCGCGCCGCTACAGCCCGCTCGCCGATCAATTCACCGAGGCCGAACTGCGCGACACCTTCGCGCGAATGCGCGCCGCCATCGCCGGCACGGTGAAGCTCGGCGTGCCGCACCGGTCGATCCTCGCCTGATCGCGGTCAGGCGGCGCGGCGGCTCTTGCTCGGGTCGGCCGGCTCCTTCCACAAGGTGCCGCTGCGCGGCAGCAGGAAATAGCTGAACGGCAGGATCGCGCCGCCCACCGCCGGCGCATCTTCGGACAATGCAGCGCGCAGGATGGGCGCCAGCGTCGGAGCATTGGTCGCGCAATCCTTGAGGCGCCCCTGGCAGCGCTCGGCGAGGGCTTCGACATAGCGTCTGGGAAGCCGGCCGCCGATGAGGATCGCCGCCGGGTTGATCAGGCAGTTGACCGCAGTCAACGCGCCGGTCAGCCGTTCGGCGGCGACGTCCATCCAACGATCGACTACAACGTCCACGTCCGCCGCCGCTTGATCGCCCATCATCTCGTCAAGCCTGAAGCCGGCGGCTTCGAGCGGCACCGCGAGACCCGAGAGCGAGACGGTCTGCTGGATCTGCTCATGGCCACCCTTGCCGTCCTCCGCGAGCAGAAAGCCGAGCTCGCCGCTGCGGCCGTCGGCCCCGCGAAAGTAATTGCCGTCGATCACCAGGCCGCCGCCAAGCGCCGACGAGACCAGGATGTAGAAGAAGCTCGAGTGGAGTTGGCCAAGGCCGAGCTGCATCTCGCCCATTGCGGCCGCGGCCGCGTCATTCTCGGTGAAGACGGGCAAGTTGAGGGGCTCTGCGAACAGCGCGGCGAGATTGACGTCGTTCCACTGCGAATAATCCGGCGATCGCCCGGGCAGGTCGATGCGGCCGAGATCGTCGGGAATGGCGACTCCGATGCCGACCAGCCGCGACGCATCGATGCCCGATTGCTCGATCATCGTCTCGATCGCGCCGCGATACATGTCGCGCACTTCGCCCGGCAGCGCGAACGGCACCTCGCGCGACAGGCGGGCGACCGTCTGCCCCGCGAAATCGACGATCACGATGGTGATGTGATCCCGGTCGATATTGACCCCGATCGAGTAGCAGGCGTTGCGCGCCACCACGAACTTGGTCGCCGGCTGGCCGCGCCCTCCGCGAAGCTGCCCGGATTCCTCGATGAGGCCTTCGCCGAGCAGCCGCCGGGTGATGTTGGCGATGGCAGGAGGCGTCAGCCCGGTGATGTTGGCGAGATCGACCCGGGTCAATTCGCCGTTCACACGGATCGCATGCAGCGTCACACGCTGGTTATGATCGGCCGCCCGCTCCAGATTGGTGCCGGAGAGCCTTACCTTTTGTTTCGACGTCTTCACGCGTCTCCTATCCTCGTCTCGGCGATGGTGATTGGGTCACAGGCAGATTGATACGCAGGAAACAATGCCCGTGCTCCGCGCCTGCCCTGCGCGAACTCAGCGCAGGTCGGCATCGGGCTTTCCCATGACGCTGTTCATGCTTTCCAGCGTCACCGAGCGGGTCTCCGGAAAGAAGCGCCAGACGACGACGAATTGCAGCGCCATCGCGGCGGCGAAGACCCAGAAGGGCAGGGCGAGAGTGTGCGCTGCAATCACCGGAAATGCAAAGGAGATGATTGCATTCATCACCCAATGGGTCGCGCTGCCCAGGGCCTGGCCGCGGGCGCGCACCGGCGTCGGGAAGATCTCCGACAGGTAAACCCAGATCACCGCGCCCTGCGACAGGGCGAAGAACAGGATGAAGAGCACAAGCATCGGCAGCAGCAGGATCTCACCCCGGCCGCTTGCATAGATGGCTGCGACGCCCGCCAGCGCGGCACAGGTGCCGGCAGCCCCCGTCATCAGCAACGGCTTGCGGCCGACGCGATCGATCAGGCTGAGGCCCACCATCGTGGCCGCGAGGTTGGCAATCCCGATCGCCACCGCCTGGACATCGGCGGACAGCGCGCTGAACCCCGCGGCCCGGAAGATGTCGTTGAGATAATAGAGGATCGCGTTGATCCCGGAGAGCTGGTTGAAGGCGGCGATGGTCAGCGCCAGCAGGATCGGCTTGCGATAGGCGCTCCACGTCAAACGCGTGGCGGTCTCGGGACGCGCGCTTTCCAGCTCGGCGGCGATGGTATCGGGCGCGCCCATCTGCAGGCGTTCGATCGCCGCCAGCGCCTCGGCCCGGCGGCCCCGTTCGAGCAGCCAGCGGGGGCTTTGCGGGATGCGCAGCAAGGCGAGCAGCAGGATCAGGGACGGAACCGCCGCGACCGCGAATTTCATGCGCCACGCGTCGGCGTCGGCCAAAGCCTGGGCGACGAGGAAGTTGCTGAGATAGGCGGCGAGGATGCCGATGACGATGTTGAGCTGGAACAGACCGACCAGGGCACCCCGGCGCGCTGCCGGGCTGATCTCGGCGATATAGACCGGCGCCAGCACCGACGAGCCGCCGATCGCGAGACCCCCGAGGAAACGGAAGAAAAACAGGGATTCAAGATTCCAGCTCAGCGCCGAACCCGCTGCCGAGAGGACGTAGAGCAAGGCGATCCAGCCAAGCACCGCTCGGCTTCCGAACCGATCGCCCGGGATACCGGCCCCGAGCGCGCCGACGAGCGTGCCCCAGAGCGCGGCGGACACAACGGCGCCGAGGCCCGAGGGGCTCAGCGCGAAAGCGTCGCGCAGGGCGCCTGTCGTCCCGGCGATCACCGCCGTGTCGAACCCGAACAGCAAGCCCGCCAGCGCGGCGGCAATGACGGCGGCCCTGTTGTACGGCGCCCGAGCCTCTTCCATGCCCCTCCCCTATTTTCTAAATTTGTTGTGTTTAATCATATCCTGACCCTATGGGAAAGTAGGTTCAGATGGCGAGCACGCATAAAGCGGTACGCCGGCACGGAGGGGGGAAGACATGCGCATGCTTCGAATCGGGACATCTCTGACAGCCTTGGCTCTTGCGGGCGCCGCTTCGGCGACCGTTCCCGACCAGGGAGGGCCGTACAATGTCAGCATTCTCCAGGGCGGCATCGGCGTCGAGCGGGATCTGAAGGCGGCCGAGCCAATGCTCGGCGCCGCGCGGCCGTTCACGATGACTGCCTGGGTGCGTCCCGATGCGGAGCGCAAGGGCGAGATCGTCCTCATCGCCGCCGGCGGCGCGACCGCAGAGGGCTGCCGCTGTCTGCTCGTGAGTGACGGACGCCTCGCCTTCCGCAGCGGCGGGCGTGTGCTGTCCTCGAATGCGGCCGTCCCGTCGGGACGCTGGACCCATGTCGCGGCCTCGTCGGACGGCAGGACGATCGCTCTCTATGTCGATGGCCGCCGCGTCGCCTCCGGAACACTGCCGCAGCCCGGCATCGCCCCCCGCCTGGCGATTGCACCCGCGATCGAGGGCCAGCCGCATTTCGGTGGCAGCCTGGTCGGTGCCACCCTTCACGACGAGGCGCTGGACGCCCCTGCGATCACCGCTGCCGTGCGCGCCCGCCCGCAATTCGAACTCGTGCAGATGTGGAAGGTCGGCGTCGGCTGGGAATGGCAGAAACAGGCGAATACCGGCCTGTGGCGTCAGCAGGATCCCTGGACCCTGCCGCAGAGCAAGGGCGCAACGACGAAGCCGGTCGCAAAGGCGCTCGCGCCCAAGCCGGCCGTCGAGCGGATCGCGGAAGATCGCTGGCAGGTCAACGGCTGGCGGCTGGCGGCCGCGCCGGATGTCAAGGCGGACGGCGCGCAGCTGTCGGCCCCCGCGTTCGACGCGGGCAAGTGGCACGTGGCGACGGTACCCGGAACCGTACTGACCACTCTGGTCGACCGCGGCATCTATCCCGATCCTTATTACGGGCTCAACAACATGGCGATCCCGGAGAGCCTGTCGCGCCAGGATTATTGGTATCGCACCAGCTTCACGATACCGCCCGAAGCAGCGGGCAAGCGTCTGACATTGGTGTTCAACGGTATCAACTACGCCTCGGAAGTCTGGCTGAACGGCCGCAAGCTCGGCGGCACGGTCGGCGCGTTCATCCGCGGCCAGTTCGACATCGTTCCGGCGGCCGGCGAGAATGTGGTGGCCGTTCGCGTGTCGCCGCCGCCGCATCCCGGCATCCCGCACGAGCAATCGATTAAGGGCGGAGTCGGCGAGAATGGCGGTCAGATGGCGATCGATGGCCCGACCTTCGTCGCCACCGAAGGGTGGGACTGGATCCCCGGCATTCGGGATCGCAACACCGGCATCTGGCTGCCCGTCGAGCTTCAGGCCCACGGCGCCATCCGTATCCTGGATCCGCAGGTGATCACCGATCTGCCGCTGCCGCGCACCGACAGCGCCGACGTTCATATCGAAATCCCGATCCGCAACGACGCCGATGCATCGCGGACGGTGACGGTCCGCGCGGCATTCGACGACGTTACCGTCGAGAAGACGATCACCGCGCCCGCCGGGCCATCGAGCGTGCGCTTCACCCCGGCCGAGTTCGCGGCCTTGCGAGTTCGCAATCCGAAATTGTGGTGGCCCAACGGCTATGGCGATCCGGCGCTGCACACCTTGCGGGTTACCGCGCTGGACGGCGGCGCGGCCTCCGACACGAAGGATGTCCGCTTCGGTATTCGCGAGGTCAGCTACGATCTGTCGCTGTTCGACAGCAAGGGCCGATTGCGGCGGGTCAACGTCCAGACCACCGACGGCAAGCTCGACGGCGAGAAGCTGATCGACGTCACCCATGAGGCGATCAAGCAGAGCCCGCGCGGTTTTGCCGAATCGCTGACTCCGGCCGGCGAGAAATCGGCCGGCGTCACCGCGATCGACGAAAGCCTGCCCGAGCCTCACCTCGCCATCCGGGTCAATGGCGTCAAGATCGCGGCACGCGGCGGCAATTGGGGCATGGACGACGCGATGAAGCGCGTCCCCCGCGAGCGGCTCGAACCGTATTTCCGCCTCCAGAAGGAGGCCAACATGAACATCATCCGCAACTGGATGGGGACCAATACCGAACCTCAATTCTACGATCTTGCCGACGAATACGGCATGATGGTGATGAACGATTTCTGGCAATCGACCCAGAATTTCCAGGTCGAGCCGCAGGATCCGCAGCTCTTCCTCGCCAACGCCCGCGACACGATCGCGCGCTACCGCAACCATCCCTCGATCATCCTCTGGTTCGGCCGCAACGAGGGCGTGCCCTATCCGATGCTCAACGAAGGGCTGGACGATGCCGTCGCCGCGCTGGACGGCACGCGCTGGTTCACGGGCAGCTCGAACGTCGTCAACCTTCAGGGCTCCGGGCCCTACAATTACCGGCCGCCGGTCGGCTATTTCACCGATCTCGCCACCGGCTTCTCGGTCGAGACCGGCACCCCGTCCTTGTCCACGATCGAATCGGTGAAGAGCTATGTGCCGCAGGCCGATCTCTGGCCGCTGAGCGACACGCTGGCCTATCATGATTGGCATTTCGCCGGGAACGGCGACACCAAGACGTTCATGCAGGCCCTCGACACGATGTTCGGCCCTGCGACCAGCTTCGAGGATTTCGAGCGCAAGTCGCAGATGATGAACCTCGAGACTCACAAGGCGATGTACGAAGGGTTCCTTGGCCATCTCTGGACCAAGAATAGCGGCCGGCTGCTGTGGATGACCCATCCGGCCTGGCCCTCCAACGCGTGGCAGATTTACAGCTGGGATTACGACACCCACGCCGCTTATTATGGCGCCAAGAAAGCGGCGGAGCCGCTCCACGTGCAGATCAACCTGCCCGACAACGCCCTGGTCGTGCTCAACACCACGCGGGAGGATCGACCCGGCCTCACCGCCACCACCCGCGTCGTCGGCCTCGACAATCGCGAACTGTTCACGCGCACCGACCGGGTCGATGCCAAGGCCAATCGCGCCACCCGGCTGGAGGCCATTCCGCTCGACCCGCTGCTCGCGCAGAACGGCGTCGCTCTGGTCTCCTTGCGCCTCACCGACGCAGGGGGGCAACTCGTGTCGGAGAACTTCTACTGGCGCGGGAAGGACGCGTCCGCTTACCGCGCGCTCAACGCGCTCGCGCCGGCGGGGCTCACCTTGAACGCAGCCGCCGGGGGAGTTGCCGGCAGCGATCGGATCGTCACTGCGACCCTCACCAACACCACCAGCGTCCCTGCCCTGAATGCCAAGCTGACCTTGGTCGACGGCAAGGGCGAGCGAATCCTGCCCGCATTCTACAGCGACAATTACGTCGCCTTGTTGCCAGGCGAGAGCAAGACGATCACCATCCGCTATCCCGCCTCGGTCACCGCACCAACAGGGCTGACCCTGCGCGGCTGGAACGTGGTTCCGCAAACGGTGCAGGCAGGGCAGTAAGTGGCGGCCACGAAACGGGGGAAATCACAGATGAAGACGCGCATCGTCCTTGCAGCCCTGCTCACTGTGGCATCGTCGCCGGCACTCGCCGCCGATCTGCGCCTCGCCTCGCCGAACGGCAGGGTCGAGATCGTCGTCGGCATCAGTGCGCAGCGGCAGCCGACCTATGCCGTCTCGTTCGACGGCAAGCCGGTGATCGCGCCGTCGGGGCTGGGCCTCGATCTCGTGAAGGGCGGGCGCCTCTCCTACGGGCTCTCCGTCACCGGATCGACGCGGCAATCGGTCGACCGCCGCTACACGCTCTTCGCCGGCAAGGCTCGCGACGTGCAGGAGCGCTTCAACGAACTCTCCGTCGACCTCCGGGAGAACGACCCCGGCGCGGCCGGCCGCACACTCCGCATCGTCTTCCGCGCCTATGATGACGGCGCCGCCTTCCGCTACGTCCTGCCGGTTCAGGCGCAGACCGCCGGCACCGACATTGCCGGCGAGATGACTCGCTTCGACTTCCCCAGCGATTACCAATGCTGGGGACTGAACCTGGGCAAGTTCGGATCGAGCCACGAGGGCGAGTTTGATCCCGTCCGCGCCTCGTCGCTGCGCGAACACAATCTCTACGATGCGCCCTTGGTCTGCAGCACCGGAGACGGCGGCACCAGCTTCGCGCTCGCCGAGGCCGACCTCAAACATTATGCCGGCATGTACCTGCAGGGCCGCGGCGACGGCGGCCTCGGCGCCCAGATCAAGCTCTCGCCTCGCCTCGACGATCCTTTGGTAGCGGTGCGCACCCGCATCGGATCGGAAACGCTCTCGCCCTGGCGGGTGGTGATGCTCGCCGACGCTCCGGCCAAGCTGCTGCAGTCCAACCTGATCGCCAGCCTCAATCCCGATCCCGATTTCGACACCGCCTGGATCAAACCGGGCAAATCCGCCTGGGATTGGTGGAACGGGCCGACCGTCGCCGGCGTCAAGACCGCTGGCACCAATGACGAGACGGTCAAACGATTCATCGATTTCGCGGCGTCGTCCGGCCTGCAATACATGCTGATCGACGAGGGCTGGTACATGGGCGCGGGCGGCGGCGGTCTGGTTCGTCCCGGCGTCGACGTCACCAAGTCGATCCCCGAGATCAATCTTCCTGAACTGGTCGACTATGGCCGCAAGCGGGGCGTCGGTCTGTGGCTCTGGCTCAACTGGAAGGCGCTCGATGCCCAGATGGACGAGGCGCTCGCCCTCTACGAGAAGCTCGGCATCAAGGGCATCAAGGTCGATTTCATGGATCGCGACGACCAGGCGATGGTCGACTGGTACCACCGCCTGCTTCGCCGCGCCGCCGACCACAAATTGATGGTCAATCTGCACGGAGCCTATCATCCGACCGGCCTCGCGCGCACCTATCCCCATTACCTCACCCAGGAAGGGGTAATGGGCGCGGAATATAATAAGTGGAGCCGCCGGGTGACGGCGCGCCACAACGTCACTCTGGCCTTCACCCGGCAGTTGCTCGGGCCGATGGACTACACGCCGGGCGGCTTCCGCAATCTGCGTCCGGAAGACTTCACGATTCAGAACGCACCGCCGAATGTGCAGACCACCCGTGGACACGGCCTGGCCATGTACGTCGTCTACGAGAGCCCCTTCTCGGTGGTCGCAGACACGCCGGATGCCTATCGCGGCGAGGCGGGTGTCGACTTCCTCTCCGACGTGCCGGTCAGCTGGGACGAAACACGGGCGATCGCGGGGGCGATCGGCGACTATGTCGTGGTCGCACGTCGAAAGGATCGAGACTGGTATGTCGGCGCGATGACGAACGAGAGCGGGCGCGACGTGACGCTGCCGCTCGATTTCCTAGGGGACGGCAAGTTCGCGCTGACCTCCTGGACCGACGGCGAGGCGCCGACTGCACTCAAGGTCACCCGAACAGCGATCGGCCGTGGCGCACGCCAGCCGCTGACCTTGCGCCTTGCCCCGTCCGGCGGTGCCGCGCTCCGCTTCAAGGCGGAGTAAGGGCACCGCCGCGGCGCGGTGCCTCAGAAGGTCTTGCGCATGGTCAGGCCGTAGGTGCGGGGCTGGCCGATGTTGAAGCCGAGACGGGCGCGCCCGCCGCGCTCGCGATCGAACGAGAGCAGGGCATTCTCGTCGAACAGATTGTGCACGTAGGCAGTCAGGCTCAGGCCGTTCTGCCACTCCACGCCGGCGCTGAGATTGACGAGTTCATAGGCCGGCAGCTTCAGGTCGATGATCGTCGCCTCGTTGCCGGTCGCGCCGCCGAACGGCAGGCCCGAACGGAAGGTCCGCGGATTGTCGACCTGGTCGCTGGGCTGGGTGTAACGGCTGCCGACATGCTGGACCGAAGCGGAGAGGAAAGCCTCGGTTCCGCGCTGATCGATCGGAAAGCTGTAGGTGGAGCTCGCCGCCATCTGGAACCGCGGCACGCTCGGCAGACGGTTGCCCTTCTCGATGCCGCCGATCACATCGCCGGCGCCGCTCAGCACCGTCGAATCGAATTCCGCCTCGAGCAGGCTGCCGATCAACGAGATGTCGAGGCCGCGCACCGGGCGCGCCGACAATTCGAGCTCGACGCCCATCGTGTGCGCCTCGGGCACGTTGAAGACGATGCGTGACGAACAGGAGCCGGCATCGAGGGTCACCTGCAGGTTGCTGATGTCGGTGTAAAAACCGGCGACGTTGAAGGAGACCGGACCAAAGTCGCCCTTTACCCCTGCCTCATAATTCCACAGGGTCTCATCGTCATAATCCTGGAACCCGCCGAAGATCGCCTCGTCCTGCGGCGAGCAGAGGGGCAGGTTCAGGGGATCGTTGACCCCGCCCAGCCGAAAACCCTTCGATGCCTGGAGGTTGAAGCGGATATCCTCGCTCGCCTCGATGCTGACCAGTACGCGCGGGGTGAAGCCGTTGGAACTGGTCTCGTCCGTGCGATTGTCTCCGTTGGCGAAAAGCCCGCCCGACTTGAAGCTGCGTTCTTCCTTGAAATCGTAATAGCGGCCGCCCGCAGTCAGCTCGAACCGTCCGAAATCATAGGTTGCCTCGCCGAACACCGCTTTCTGGGTGATGTCGTAGGACAGCGACGAATTGTAGGGGCTGTCGGCCGGGAAGCCGTTGCGGACCGAAGCCGCCGTTCCCGCGCCAAGCGTCGCATCGGTCGCGGCATCGTAGCCTGGCGTCGGCAGCCGTTGATCATATTGCCGGTCGATGCTGGAATAGAATCCGCCGATCACCCATTGAAACGGGCCGGTGCCGCCCGATGAGAGCCGAACCTCCTGGGTAAATTGCTCGAGCTTGGTGTTGTCGCGAAGGTTGGAGGGCAGCAGCACGGCCGAAGTGGGAAAGCCGAGATCGACCGAGACGCTGCCGCTGAGCGCGCTGGCATCGCGGCTGACCAGGATCGAGCGATCGATGTAGCTGGTAACGGAGGTGAGCACGACTGCGCCCAGATCGGCGCTCGCCGTCAGATCGGCGATGAAGGTGCGGTCGCGAAAGCGCTCCGGCAGCAGCAGATACTGCTCGCGTTCGCCCAAAGTGATCGCCGGCCGGGTCGTGGTGAATGGGTTGGCGAAGAGACTGTACGTCTCCTGCCGGTTGAAGCCGTTCGCTTCCGTGATCTGATAAACGATCCGTGGGGTGAGGCGGATGCCGGCCGATGGCTCCCACATGAGGGCAAGTCGCCCGCCGGTCCGCTTGCCGGTATTCACGTCCTCGTCGACGCCGCCGCCTTCCCGGCGGGCGTTGACGAAGCCGCCATAGCGTGTGGAATAGGCAACGGCACGGACGGCGGCGTTCTCGCCGATCGGGCCGTTGATCATGCCCTTGAGATGACCGCCGAAAGAATCCCCGTCGACGAGATTGGCATTCGCCTCGATCGCAGCTTCAAACGCGTCGGGACTGGGCTGGTTGGTGATGTAGCGGATCGTGCCGCCGACCGAGCCTGAGCCGAACAAGGTGCCTTGTGGGCCGCGCAACGTTTCGACCCGGTTGAGATCGAAGAGGTCGAGATCGGGGGTGAACAGTGACAGCGATATGACGGATTCGTCGAGGTAGACGCCGACCTGTTCCTTGACGCCCGGCTGATCGCGCACGACCTGCCCGGCGGAGACGCCGCGAACCGAGACCTGACTTTGGCCCGGCCCGAGATTCTGCACGGCGAGACCGGCGACGTTGCGCGACAGATCCTCGATCGTCGACGCACCCGAGCGCTGAATGTCTTCCTCGGTCTGCGCGTTGATCGAAAAGGGAACTTCGAGCAACGTCTGCTCGCGTTTGGTGGCGGTGACGATGATCTCCCGCTCTTCCTCGGCAGCAGTTCCGCCAGTCTCCGTTTGGGCGGCGACCGGCTCCGCCAAGATCAGAAAAGCCCCTAGTGAAGTAGTTGCAAACAGAAACGATCTACGAAGCACGCCCAGCGGGGTCCGATACGTCATGGCCCACCTTTCCTCTCTTTGGTGACGCACGGTTATTATGCCGCCGTTACTTGAGACAAGCTGCAGTGCAGCATATCCGGCGGATTGATGCTGGACTGTTGCAGCGAAGTGACATGACAGCGTTGACTTCAATCATCGGCACCGGAATGCTCCGACTTGGTTTCATTTCGGAGGAAATGGCGCGATGGCCGATCTGACCCGCCGGGACACGCTCGAAGCGGGGGCCGCCACGCTCGGCTACGCCCTCGGGGCCCCCGCTGTGCGGGCAGACGCGGCAACCGACGTGATCGTGATCGGCGCCGGCGTTTTCGGCGCCTGGACGGCGCGCGCGCTTCAGGCTGCCGGTCGCAAGGTGCTGCTCCTCGACGCGTGGGCGCCCGCCCATGCCAGGGCTTCGTCCGGCGGAGAATCACGAATGACGCGGGGCAGCTACGGCGCCGACGAGGTCTACACGAGGATGGCGTGGGACTCGCTGGCCGAGTGGCGCGCGCTCTCCGCCCGAGCCGAACTCCCGCTCTTCCACCGGAGCGGCGTGCTGTTCTTTTTTCCGCGCCGGGAGGATTATGCCATCAGGGCGATGGAAGCGCATCGTCGGCTCAAGCTGCCGACCGAGCTGCTCGACCGGAAGGAGATGGCACGCCGTTTTCCGCAGATCGATTTCACCGACATCGAGATCGGTCTCTACGAACCCGAATTCGGCGCGCTGATGGCACGGCGCTCGGTCGAGACTCTCGTCGCAGAATTCGCGGCCGCCGGTGGGCGCTATCGCCGCGCCGCGATCGCGCCGCCGCAGCCCGGCCGCGGACCGCTTGCGCGGATCGTCACGACCGCCGGCGAGTCGATCGCCGCGCCGAATTTCGTCTTCGCCTGCGGGCCGTGGCTGCCCAAGCTCTTCCCCGCTCTGCTCGGTCCCCGGATCTTCCCGACCCGCCAGGAGGTCTTCTTTTTCGCGCCGCCGGCGGGAGACGACCGCTTCTCGGTCGGCCGGCTGCCCAACTGGGCCGATTTCAATGAAGGCGACATCTACTACGGATTCCCGGATCTCGAGGGGCGCGGCATCAAGATCGCGCACGACCGTCACGGGCCGGCGATCGACCCGGACGCAGGCGATCGTACGGCCTCGGAGCATGCCCTGGCTGACGTTCGCCGCTTTCTCGAACGCCGCTTTCCGGCCCTACGGGGCGCTCCGCTGAACGAAGCGCGTGTCTGCCAATATGAAAACAGCGCCAACGGCGACCTGCTGATCGATTTCCACCCGGACCGGCCGAACCTGCTCCTCGTCGGCGCGGGCTCGGGCCATGGCTTCAAGCACGGACCGGCGGTCGGACGCTATGCCGCCTCCCTGCTGCTCGATCCGGACTTCGCGCCAGAGCCCCGCTTCTCGCTCGCCAGCAAGGGCCTCCGCCAGCAACGCGCAGTCCACTGAGGCCGATCAGATCGTCAGGCCGGCGGGGCTGGCCTCCTCCTCGTCGGTGGGAGCAACGGCGGCAACGCTGCCCTCTGCCCAGCGATCGGCGAGGCAGCGGGCAAGCGCCGTCATCGCCACGCGCCCACCTTCCAGCGGCAGGGTATCGACGCTCTCGCCATCCTGGCGGATGCGCATTCCATCGGCAGTCGAGAACGCATCGAGAAAGCCGTTGCCGGCGTTGCCGCCCGGCTCGAGCGTGAAGAACAGGCCAGGACCGTCCTGATCGATCTCACGACGCGCGATCGCTTCGACCGGAAGCGTGCGCACCCCCAGGAAATCAAGCTTGAGATCGTAATTGTCGCCGTCGCGAAGGGCGTCCCATTCGCGGTTCTGCAGCAGGAAGGCGAGTTTCTCCTCCCCGGCGAAACCCCAGACCGACAACATCGTGCCCTGCGGCGACGTCGCCTGCACCATGCAGCCGTTGGGCATGGCGGCCAGCGCCCAATCGCCCATTTCTTCGTTCTGCGCCAACGCCGCGCCGCAAGGAGCCGCGAGGAGAAATGCAGCAATCATAGTCCGGAACATGCTGGGCTCCTTCAAGCCCCACCCGCATCAAATCCCGTTGCACCGCAGAACAGACCCGGCGGGCTTTTGTTGCAGCGAACCGCTCTTATTTGCCGCCCGTCGCGCTCGCTCCCGTGCGCCGGACCTTCACTCCGGATTGAAAACGTAGCCGGCGCCGCGCACCGTCTTCAGGCATTCGGGCTTGGACGGATCGATCTCGATCTTGCGCCGGATCCTGGTGATGCGGGTGTCGATCGAACGATCGAACGCCTCCATCTCCTTGCTGTGCGCCAGATCGAGCAGCTGGTCGCGGCTCAGCACGCGCCGCGGGTGCTCGGCGAAGCATTTCAGCAGATCGAACTCCATGGCGGTCAGCGGCACTTCGCTGCCGTCCGCCTCATAGAGCTTGCGGGCATCGAGATTGAGGCGGCATTTGCCCATCTGGATCTCGCGGCCCATGGTCGCGGGCGCCTCGCCGCCGCGGTTGGCGCGGCGCAACACCGAGCGGACACGGGCAAGCAGCTCGCGCGGGTTGAACGGCTTGGTGACGTAATCGTCGGCGCCGATCTCCAGGCCGATGATCCGATCGACATCGTCGCTCTTCGCGGTGAGCATGATGATCCCGGCCTCGCCCGAGGCCCTGATCTCGCGCGCCAGGGTAAGGCCGTCATCGCCCGGCATGTTGATGTCGAGCAGGGCAAGATCGATCGGGCGCACACCCATGATCTCGCGCAACGCCGCGCCGCCATCCGCTTCGCTTACGGAAAGGCCGTTGCGCCGCAGATATTCCGCAACAGTCGAACGGACATCCTCGTCGTCGTCGACCACGACCACATGCGCGGGGCCGCTCATGCGTCGGCCAGCGCGGTGACGAGGCAGCGGACGCCGGCCCGGGTAAACGGCTTTTCCAGAACCGGACGTCCGCTGGTGCGCAGGAACTCGTCCATCGACGCACCCAGCGTGTCGCCGGTGACGAACGCGATCCGCGACAGCAGCTGCGGGCGGATCTCGCGCAGGCGCTCGAACATCTCCGGCCCGCTCACCCCCGGCATGCGCAAGTCCGAGAGAACGATGTCGAAATCGCCGTGATCGAGCGCCATCAGCGCGGCCGCACCGTCCGAGACGACGGTCACGTCGAAGCCCTCACGCTCGAGCAGTTCCCGAATGGTTTCGGCGATGTCGGCCTCATCGTCGACCACCAGAGCGGTCCGCCGGATTTCGGCAACGGCATAAGCCGGTGCCAGAGGCTCGGCGACGGTCTGCGGGGGCGGGGGATCGGAGGCCGGAAGTTCGATCCGGAAGGTCGCGCCGCGCGAACTGGGCAGGACCTTGAGCGTGCCGCCATGGGCTTCGACGATGCCGTGCGAGAAGGACAGGCCGACGCCGGTGCCGGAGCCTTGCGGCTTGGTGGTGAAGAAGGGCTCGAAGATCCGGCCGGCGAGATCGGCCGGGACACCCGGCCCATTGTCGATGATGTCGATGACGATCCTGCCATGTTCGTTCAAACGGGTACGGATGACGAGGCGCTTGTCGAGCACCTCGCCCTCTTCGAGCGCCTGCTGCGCATTGATGATCAGGTTGACGAGCACCTGGTGAAGCTGATCGCGGTCGCCGCGGATCGGCGGCAGATTCGGCGCGCACTCCGTCACCGCCGTGACTCCCCCGGTCCTCAGGCCATATTCGGCAAGCTGAAGTGCGGCCGAGACGAGATCGTTGGGATCGACGGGATTGCGTTGCGGTTCGCGCCGCCGGGCCATCGCCAGGAAGGTCTGGACGATGCGTGCGCAGCGGTCGGCGGCGGCACTGATCTTCTTGGCCCGCGCCTCGAAAACGGTGCCGCGGCTGTCCTCTTCCAGCATTTCGGCCTGGCCGACGATCGCAGCCAGCGGATTGTTGAGCTCGTGGCTGACTCCCGCGAGGAGCGATCCCAGCGCCGCCAGTTTCTCGGACTGGTGGAGCGCCTCTCGCGATCGTGCCAGTTCGACCTCGTTGCGCTTGCGATCGGTGATGTCGAGATGAATGCCGCTCAGCGTGTGGACAATTCCATCCTCGCCGCGGATTGCCCGCCCGATCGACTGAACCCATTTGACGTCGCCGTTGGGCCACACCAGCCGATGCTCGAAATTGACCGAATCGTTGGGGAAATCATCGCGATACGGCTTCAGCACGACGTCCCAATCGTCGGGATGGATATATTGCCGCATCATCCTGGCGTTGAGGTTGAGCTCCCGTCCGACCCCCCATAGATCCCGCGAGCGATCCGAATACCAGGTGTCGCCGTTGCGCGGGTCCACCGTCCAGATGCCCAGCTCGGCACCTTCCACGGCCATTTCCAGCTGGTCCCGGGTCCGCGCGAGCGCCTCCTCCGCATCCTTGCGGTCGGTGATGTCGAGATGGATGCCATGCACCGAGACGGCGTTGCCGTCCTCGTCGCGGATCGCGGCGCCGAGCGAGTAGATCCAGCGGATCGATCCGTCGGGGCAGCGAACACGATATTCCGCTTCGACGCGGTCGCGATCCCGGAAGCCGTTGAGATAGGGATCGGAGATCTCGTCCCAATAATCCGGCAGGACCGCGGCCTGGATCACATCCGTGGTCATCTCCGTTTCCGGCGGCAGGCCGTACATCTGCTTCGAGCGATCCGAATACCAGGTGCGCTGCGTCGCGAGCTCGAACGTCCAGGTGCCCAATTTGGCGCCTTCCACCGCAAGCTCCAGCCGGCGGCGCGATTCCTGCAGCGCCTCGTCGTGCGACTGCTCGGGGGAAAGATCGCGCAGGGTGCAGATGAATCTCTTGGCGCCGGCGATCTCGAGCCCGGTGATGGTGACTTCGAGCGGCAAGGTGCCGCCGGCTTTCACCTTCCCTTCGACATGCGCGCGAATCGCTCCGGGGGCGCTGCCCTCGTCCTGGATGAAGCGCAGCAAATGCTGCTGCTCGTCCACGCGATCGGGATCGGCAACGATGAAGCTGGTGATGTTCCGCCCCAGCATTTCGTCGCGCGCATAACCGAATGCCGCTACGGCAGCCGGGTTGAACGCAAGGATCGTCCCGCGCGCATCGATCATCACGATCGCGTTCAATGAAGATTCGATCACCGTGGCCAGTGCGCACGGCATCTCGACGTCCCGATCCACTTACTTCTCCCCCAAGAAGCGCCTGCGCGGCGTCTATAGCATGCTCCGTCTCCGGGGGCAGCACCAAGTGTAACAATCGAAACACAAAAGCCGGTTGCGCGGCATGGCGCTGCAACAGGTCGGGCTCAGAGGACCGTCACCAGCCGGAGAGGCTGCGTCACGAAGGAGAAAGCCATGTACATGTCGCAAAAGGCGAGCCTTCGCCTCCTCCTGGTTGCCGCGGCCATGCTCGGTTGCTGCGCCACCGTCCTCAGCGGCACCCTGACGGCGCTCAGCCTCGGTGCCGCCGGCTGACCAGCCGGGACGGACGGCCCTATCGTCCAGACACACTACAAGACGCTCCGCCGCCAGAGAGCCGCGGACGTAAAGGGAGTTTCATCGTGAAGAAGTATCTCGCCGTTCTCGCCACCGCCACCGCCTTCGGGATTGTCGCCACGCCGGCGTCTGCCGAAGGGTTCCGCGCGGAAATCCACGGCGGCTGGGACCATGTCTCCGCCGACGACCAGGGCGAGAGCGGGCTCAGCTACGGCATCGGCCTCGGCTACGACCTTCCGGTCGGCGAGCGCGCTACCGTCGGCCTCGATCTCAGCGCCGATCTCAGCAGCGTCGACGAGTGCGAGACCAGCGTCCTCCTCGCCAACGATCGCGCCTGCCTCGACGCCGGCCGCGATCTCGCGGCCGCAGTCCGCGTCGGCTACAAGGTTAGCGATCAAGGCACGCTCTATGCCCTTGCCGGCTACACCAACGCCCGCGTCAAGTTCGCTTATACGACGCCGGCCGGAGCAACCACCAGCGACGGCGCCAATCTCGACGGCTTCCGCCTCGGTGCCGGTTATCAGCACGATCTCGGCGAGAAGGTCTATGGCAAGGTCGAGTATCGCTATTCGAATTACGAAGCCGACGTCACCCGCCACCAAGTCCTGTTCGGTGTCGGCGTGAAGTTCTGAAGAGCGCGCCGGACCACGGTCCGGCGGCATCGATCTTTTCCCGCACGCGTGCGGGATGCTGCGGCTCCGGCGAACGTCCCCTCGCCGGAGCCGCTTTCTTGTGTGTCCGCCAGCCGCTCAGCGATGGCCGCCGTGGCCGCTATTCTGGCCACCGGTGCGGCTGTCCTCGTTACGGTTCTCGCGCTGCTTCTTGTCGCCGCCCTCGTCCTTGTTCTGCCACTGGTCGAAGTCGCCCTTCTTCTTGTTGTCGGTCATCGTCTCTCTCCTTCTTGCGGGCGAGAGGCACAACCGGCAGCTCAGGCGTTCGTATCCCTGGCCAGGATCTCCTCGGCAACGCGGTGCGTGCGCGCATTGTCGACATCGATGGCAAGCCGGCCGTCGTCCATCACCAGCGGCCTCAGCCGTACGCCGAAGCGCCGCGAGAAATGCCGGAACATGCCGTCCACCGTGACAAGCCGGAAGAGATACAGGAACAAAGCGGTGAGGCCGAGCGCCCGCACCGCGTCCTTCTTGCGCTTGGCGAACTGGCCGCCGTAGCGGAAGCTCTCGGTGGCCGCGAGTGCGCGGTCGCTGCCGAGCCAGAACAGATTGCAGTTCGAATAGGCGCCGCCGCGAAAGCGGTAGAAGCGGCGCTGGCCGTCTGGATGGGCGGCCATGATGTCGCCCCGCTCGGCGAGCATGACGATCGTGTCCGCCTGTCCCTTCGCGCCTTCGGCGACGATCGCCCGCATTCCCTCTGGTGTCATCAGCACGTTGTCTGCGGTGGTGATGAGCAGCGGGAAGCCGGTCACGCGGCTAGCCGCAACGATGCTGTCGACGATGTGATGCTGCGCCTCGATGACGGTCAGCCGTCCTTGCGCATGCAGTCGGCTGACGCTCGGCTCCTCGGCGATGACCGAGAAGTCCTCGACGGAGACGAACAGCGGTGCATCTACGAACGTTTCGGCGGCAATGCGCAACACGCGCCCGACCATCGCTTCGCCGCGCACCGGAACCAGCGCCTTGTGGGTCACTCCCGTCGCGGCGGCGAGCGGATCGAGGGTCGACGACCGCCGGCCGGCGAGAACCAGGATGCTGGGCGGCTGGGTCACCTCAGCGCCAGCCACTCGCCTGCGGCGGTCGCTCGGCGCCGAGCGCCTTCTGGCGGCGGCGCTGCACCGAGGAGCCGATGCCCACCGCCTCCCGATATTTGGCGACGGTGCGGCGGGCGATGTCGAACCCTTTCGCACGCAGCAGCTCGACGAGCTGGTCGTCCGACAGGATGGCGTCCGCGCTCTCGGCGGCGATCAGCGCCTTCAAATGGCTTTTCACCGCTTCGGCAGAGACCGCATCGCCACCGTCGGCACTCTGAATCCCGCTGGTGAAGAAATATTTCAGTTCGAACAGGCCGCGGTCGCAGGAGAGGTATTTGTTCGACGTGACCCTGCTTACCGTCGATTCGTGCATTCCGATCGCTTCTGCGATGGTCCGCAACGTCAGCGGTCGCAAATGGGCGACGCCATGCCGGAAGAAACCGTCCTGGTGCTTGACGATCTCGGTGGCGACCTTGATGATCGTTCTTGCGCGCTGATCGAGCGCCTTCATCAGCCAGTTGGCGCTGGCCAAGCATTCGGACAACCAGGCCTTGGACTGCCGATCCTGGGCGCCGTCGGACAATTCGAGATAATAAGCGCGGTTGATCAGCAGCCGCGGCAGCGTGGCGCCATTGAGCTCGATCGCCCAGCCGCCGCCGCGGCGGCCGACGAACACGTCCGCCACCACCCCTTCGACCCGCTCGCTGTGGCCGAAGCGGCAACCCGGCTTGGGATCGTAGGCCCGCAGCTCGCGGATCATGTCGCCCAAATCCTCGTCGTCGACTCCGCAGATCCGCCGCAGCGCGCCCAAATTGCCCTTTGCCAGATAATCGAGATTGTCGATCAGCCGAGCCATCGCCGGATCGTAGCGATCGGCGTCCTTGGCCTGCAACGCGAGGCATTCGGAAAGTGAGCGCGCCGCCACGCCCGGCGGGTCGAAGCTCTGGACGATGGCGAGCACCCGCTCGACATCGCCGAGCGGAGCACCGAGCCGATGGGCGATGTCGAGCAACGAGGCGAAAAAATAACCAGTTTCCTCGATCTGCTCGATGATCGCCCGTGCGATGAGGAGGTCGCCGCCGGAAAGACGCTCCCCCGCCTGGGCGACCAGATGCTCGTGCAGCGACAGATCGCCGGTCGCGAAGCTGTCGAAATCCGGCCCATCCCCGATTTCGCCGGAGCCGCCGCCGATCCCGTCGAGACCAAGGCCGCCGTCCATTCCGATCCGATCGGCCGAGCTGTCCTGATGCAGATTTTCATCGTTGACGTCGATGTCGAGTGCGGCCTCGCCGCTGCCCGATACGACCAGCTCGTCGACCGTTGCGGGCTCGTCCCGCTCCGCCGTCGGCGGCTCGGCGGTTTCGCTATCGGGGCCATCGTCCGGACCGGCACTGCTTTCGAGCAGCGGATTCTTGTCGAGTTCCTCGGCGATGAAGCTCTCGATCTCGAGATTGGACAGCGCCAGCAGGCGAATGGCCTGCTGCAGCTGGGGCGTCATCACCAGCGATTGGCTCTGCCTGAGATCGAGGCGCGGCCCGAGCGCCATGGCTACAGCTCGAAGCTCTCGCCGAGATAGAGGCGGCGCACGTTGGGATCGGCGACGAGCGCCTCGGGGCTGCCGGCGAACAGCACCTGGCCGTCATAGATGATGCAGGCGCGATCGACGATGTCGAGCGTCTCGCGAACATTGTGATCGGTGATCAGCACGCCGATGTCGCGCTTCTTCAATTCCTTGACCAGGTCGCGGATGTCCGAGATCGAGATCGGATCGATGCCGGCGAACGGCTCGTCGAGCAGCATGATCGAAGGGTTGGCTGCGAGAGCGCGCGCGATCTCGCAGCGGCGGCGCTCACCGCCCGACAGCGCCATCGCCGGCGCATCGCGAAGGTGGCCGATGTGGAATTCCTCGAGCAATTGCTCCAGCCGCGCCCGCCGTTTGGCCTTGTCCTTCTCCGCGACCTCGAGCACCGCCATGATGTTCTGCGCGACGGTAAGGCCGCGGAAAATGGAGGTTTCCTGCGGAAGGTAGCCGAGGCCGAGAATCGCACGACGATACATCGGCAGCCCGGTGATGTCCTGACCGTCGAGGATGATCCGCCCGCTGTCCGGCCGGACCAGCCCCATAACGGAATAGAAACAGGTGGTCTTGCCCGCCCCGTTGGGGCCGAGCAGGCCGACCACTTCGCCGCGGTCGACGCCGAGCGACACGTCCTTCAGCACGATCTTGCGATCGTAGCTCTTCGCGATCGAGACCACGGACAGGCCACGCGACGGATCCGCCGCAAAAGCGGATCCCTCCGGTCGTTCGATCAAGCTGGCGTCGTTCATGAAGATCCCGTGTGTCTCGCAAGGGCTTAAGCCAGTCGCGGCTGCGCCTCAACCGGCAAGGCGTGCGACCGGCCCTCGCCGCCGCCGCTTTTCGCCAAGCCGTGGCTCAGTCGCGTCGCTGCGGAACGGTGAACGTCCCCGTCACCCGTCCCCCTTGCGACTTGACCCCCGCCGGAGCGCCGCCATCCATTACCGCGGTGCCGTCGCGCAGATTGATGACGAGACGGCCCCCGCTGACGTTGCTGTCGCCGCGGACGAGATGGACGTTGCCGATCAGCGTGATCAGCCGGCTGTTGATGTCGTAGATGGCGAACTGCCCGGACGCGGTCTCCGACGGGCTCCGCACCGTTACCCCGCCGCTGCCGTCGATCCGCTCGATCTCGATACCGCCGCTGTTCGAATAGGCGACGGTAAGGCGGGGCGCGGTGAGCGTGAGCTCGGCCTGCTTGACGACGACGTTGCCGGAAAAGACGGCGCGGTCGGCGCGATCCTGCACTTCGATCCGGTCGGCGGCGACGTCGACCGGCGCATTGCTGTTGTGGCCCTTGAGCGCCGAACTCTGGCTGATCGCCGGGACGGCGGCGATCAGGGCGGCAGCGGTGGCGCCGAAGGCAAGAAGGAACGTCTTCATGCCGGTCATCTGAGCCCCCCTTGAACGATATGCAAGCGCGCCCTGCCGCTCAGAACCACGGTGCGCGAGGGCAGATCCGCCTGCATCTGCGCCGCGGTGAAGCGTCCGAGCGGCATCTGTCCCGCGACGCCGCGATTGCCGACGACCTTGTGCTGATTGAGATCGACCTGGACGTCACGGGTTTCCAGCCGATAGCCATCGGCGGCGGTGACCAGGATCGGGCCGAGCACGTCGACCTTCTGATCGTCCATATTGTAGCGTGCCTTCGGTGCGGCGATCCGCGCCGGGCCGTCGCTCAGCAGAATTCCCGCAGACATGCCGTCTATGTCGACGATCGGATCCTTGGACGTCGCCTGCAATGCGCGGTTGGCGTTGACCATGAAGGGCCGGCCCTGATTGTCCTGGCCGCGATATTGCGCCGACTGGACCTTCAGCCGCTCGCCCGCCACGTCGACCTTGTTCTTGTCGAGCAGAAAGCTGATCTCGCGATCCTTGCTGAGCGGCGAGAGCAGCAGATAAGCGAGCAGCACGCCGATCCCGGCCGGCAGCAGCACCTTCAACGCCTTGACCAGGACGTCGTGCAGGCCGCCGGGCGCGGCCCAGCTGCGCTTCACGCCCTTCTCCTGATCACCCGGTGCGGCCATGGTCTTGCTTCGATCCTGCTCAGATGTGGGCGAAGATGTCGATTTCCGGCCAACCGGCCAGATCGAGCCGAGCACGATGCGGCAGGAAATCGAAGCACGCCTGGGCGAGCGCGGTCCGCCCCTCGCGGGCGAGCCGTTCGTCCAGCTTCTCGCGGAGCTGGTGCAGATAGCGTACGTCCGAGGCGGCATATTCCTTCTGCGCATCGGATAGCTCGGGCGCGCCCCAGTCGGAGGATTGCTGCTGTTTCGAGATTTCGGTGCCGAGCAATTCGCGCACGAGTTCCTTGAGACCGTGCCGGTCGGTGTAGGTCCGGATCAGCCGCGATGCCGTCTTGGTGCAATAAACCGGTCCGGCTGTGACACCGAGATACGCCTCCATGATCGCGAGATCGAAACGCGCGAAATGGTACAGCTTGAGCCGGCCGGGATCGGCGAGGATCGCCTTGAGATTGGGCGCCGAATAGTCGCTCTGCGGCCCGAAACGCACGAGATGCTCGTCGCCCCGGCCATCGGAAATCTGGACCACGCACAGCCGGTCGCGGCCGGGGTGGAGCCCCATCGCTTCGGTATCGACGGCAACGGGGCCCTCGGCGAGAACGCCCTCGGGAAGATCTTCTTCGTGGAAATGAACAGTCATGGGGCCGACTTAGGCGCAAGGCGGCCCCGGCTCAATGCCCGGCTTAATGGCGAGTCACGTCCCCGCTCCCGCCTCCGGCCTTCTGGTCGGCCGCACGCGCCTTGCGGCGACGTGCGAAGATGTTGAGGCTCTCGACGCCGGCCGAGAACGCCATCGCGGCATATATATAGCCCTTCGGCACGTGCACGCCGAAGCCGTCGGCGATCAGCACCGCGCCGATCATCAGCAGGAAGCCGAGCGCCAGCATCACCACCGTCGGATTGCGATTGATGAAGTTCGCCAGCGGATCCGCGGCGACCAGCATGACGGTCACTGCGACCACCACCGCCACCATCATGATCGCGACATGCTCCGTCATGCCCACGGCCGTCAGGATCGAATCGATCGAGAAGACGATGTCGAGCATCAGGATCTGGACGATCGCGGCGCCGAAGCCGAGTGTCGCCCTGGCCGTGTCGAACACGTCTCCATTGGGTTCCGGATCGACATTGTGGTGTATTTCCTTGGTCGCCTTCCAGACCAGGAACAGGCCGCCGGCGATGAGGATCAGATCGCGCCAGGAAAAACTGGTCTCGAATGCGGGCTCGCCGTGGGCGCCGACCGGCCCGGTGATGCCGAGATCGAACACCGGCGCCTTGAGGCCGACCAGCCAGGCGATCGAGAACAACAGAGCGAGCCGAAGAATCAGCGCAAGGCTGATTCCGATCTTGCGCGCCTTTTGCCGCTGCGCCTCCGGCAGTTTGTTCGACAGGATCGAGATGAAGATCAGATTGTCTATGCCGAGCACCACCTCCATGACGATCAGGGTAACGAGCGCGGCCCATGCGGCCGGATCGGCGAGAAGCGCAGAAATCCCGTCCATTCTGTTTTCCGTAGCTGCTTTTCCTCAGCGATCCATGCACGACGGAAGCTGCCCGAGCCAGCCCTTCAGCGCAGAGGCGAAGTTTCAATGCACGGTGAACCGAATCCCCTCGCCCATTGCTGATTTTTGGGTTATTAGAGACGGCAATGCGCCGAAGACTGGCGCAAAAGGCCTTTGCGCGAGCAGCCCAGCGCGGTGGTTCTGGTGGAGAAGTTGGGCGCTGGAAAGTATTAGACGGCATGGGTTTTGACAGAGGGCGCCGCGGTGAGCGCGGCGGGCGCGGCAGAGACAAGCGCGACGGCTTCGGCGGCGACGACATTTACGGTGGTGGCGGCGGCGGCGGCTTCGATGATCGCGGTGGCGGCGGCTATCGCAGCAGCGGTCCCGGTTACGGCGATCGCGGCGGATTCGGCGGCGGCGGCGGCTTCGGTGATCGCGGCGGCGGTGGCGGCGGCTATCGTGGCGGCGGCGGCGGCGGATTTGGCGGCGGCGGCGGTGGTTTCGGCGGCGGCCGCGGCGGCGGCGGCATGCCCCCGCAGGTCGTCGGCCAAGGCAAGGGCGTCGTCAAATTCTTCAACGCTCAGAAGGGCTTCGGCTTCGTCGTCCGTGACGATGGCGGCGAGGACGTGTTCGTGCACATCTCGGCGGTCGAGCAGGCAGGTCTCACCGGTTTGGCCGACGGCCAGCCGCTCGAGTTCACGCTGGTCGATCGCGGCGGCCGGATCTCGGCGACCGACCTCAAGATCGAGGGCGAGCCGATGGCGGTCGAAGAGCGCGCACCGCGCGAGCCTCGCGCTGGTCCGGGCGGCGCTGCCGGCGGCTTCGGCGGCGGCCCGCAGCGTCAGCTGACCGGCGAGAAGGCGCAGGGCACCGTCAAGTTCTTCAACGCGATGAAGGGCTTCGGCTTCATCAGCCGCGACGACGGACAGCCCGATGCGTTCGTCCACATTTCGGCCGTCGAGCGTGCCGGCATGAGCAGCCTCAACGAGGGCGACCGGGTCGAGTTCGAACTGGAAGTCGATCGCCGCGGCAAGACTGCCGCCGTGAACTTGCAGCCGCTCCAGTAAGCGGACCTCAGCCTGAACGGTCAAGGCCCGGTCACTCGTGCAGTGACCGGGCCTTTTCTTTGCCTGCTCCAGATGCCCCAAGCCTGATCAATTCAGGTCGGCGCGTAGCCCCGACCTAGAATGTGGATGAGGCTCTACATCAGGAATGAGGGCGGTCCCGGAATCAGGCTGATCCAGCTGATATAATCCTGCTCTAGGCGGGCCCGACATAGCGCCACGCCAGCGTCTCGCCTGCGTGGAACGGCACCAGGCGGGTATCGGCGGCCGGAAGGCTGTCGGGAACCGGCGCCGGGGAACGCTCCAGAACGATCCGGTCCTCATTGAGCGGCAAACCGTAGAAGCGCGCGCCATGCTCGGAGGCGAACGCCTCGAGCCGATCGAGCGCGCCTTCCTCGTCGAAGACCGCGGCGTAGCTTTCGATCGCATAAGGCGCGTTGAAGATCCCGGCGCATCCGCAACCGGATTCCTTGCGCTCGACGGCGTGCGGGGCGCTGTCCGTGCCGAGAAAGAATTTGGGAGAGCCCGAGACGGCGGCGCGCCGGACGGCAAGCCGATGCTCCTCTCGTTTAGCGACAGGCAGGCAATAGAAATGGGGCCGGAGCCCGCCGGCGAAGATCGCATTGCGATTGATATGGAGATGCTGCGGGGTGATCGTCGCCGCAACGTTCGGTCCGGTCGCTGCCACGAACTCGGCGGCATCCCGGGTGGTGATGTGCTCGAACACCATCTTGAGCGCGGGGAAGTCTCGCAAGAGGGTGGTGAAGACCCGGTCGATGAAGACCTTTTCCCGATCGAATATATCGACATCGGGATCGGTCACCTCGCCGTGAATCAGAAGCGGCATGCCGATCCGCTGCATCGTCTCCAGCGCAGCACGGATGTTGCGGACATCGGTCACGCCATGCGCCGAATTGGTGGTGGCGTTGGCCGGGTACAGCTTGGCGGCGGTGAAGATCCCGGCAGCATGCCCTGCCTCGATCTCTGCAGGATCGGCATCGTCGGTCAGATAGAGGGTCATCAGCGGAGTGAACGCGGTGCCCGCGGCCGCGGCGCGGATCCGGTCCCGATAGGCTTGCGCCGCGGCTACCGTGGTGATCGGCGGCGTGAGATTGGGCATCACGATCGCCCGACGGAATTGGCGCGCCGTATAGGCGGTCACCGCATCGAGCATGGCGCCGTCGCGCAGATGGACGTGCCAGTCGTCGGGGCGGCGGAGAATGAGTCGCTTCGGATCGGTCATGACGGCTGCCCGGCTTCAGTTTCGGTCGCGCCGTGCCTATCAAGGGAGCATGGCCGCGACCACCCTCATCGACCGCTCGCTCCTCCGCCTGTCGGGCGAGGACCTTTCAGGCTTTCTTCAGGGCCTCGTCACCAACGACATGACCCGAGTGACGCCGGAGACCCCGTCCTGGGCGGGCCTGCTCACGCCCCAGGGCAAGGCGTTGTTCGATTTCATCCTGTGGCAGGACGGCGCCGACGTGCTGATCGATTGCGAGGCCGACGCGGCGGTCGAGCTCGCCCGGCGGCTGACGCTGTACCGCCTGCGCCGCAAGATACGGATCGAGCCGGAGCCGGCCTTGGCCGTGCATTGGGCGCCCGAGGGCGAAGCGGGCGTCCCGGATCCGCGCCTGGCGGAGCTCGGCCGCCGCTGGCTCGGCCCCGCCGACGCGCCGGCCGAAGGCTGGCGCGCGCATCGGCTTGCGCTCGGCGTCACCGAAGGCCGGGCGGAGCTCGGCTCCGACAAGACGCTCTGGCTCGAATGCAATGCTGCCGAGCTGAACGGCGTCAGCTTCACCAAGGGCTGCTATGTCGGGCAGGAGAATACGGCACGCATGAATTATCGGTCCAAGGTCAATCGCCGCTTGGTCGTCGTGCCGACCGACGGTGCAGGCGAGCGGACGCGGATCCACTATCCGGACCTCGGCCTGGCGGTCGAGCATCGCCGCATCGATGATCTCGCCGGCGCGATCATCCCGAACTGGCTTGCCGCCGCATTGACCTGAGGCACGTCGCCGAGAAACCCGGAATTCCGGGTGTTTTCGCGCTCCGTCTGCGGCTAACGTCCCGCCGTGGATATTTACCTCCCCGTCGCCGGGCTGTCCGTGAATGCGTTGGTGATCATCGCCCTTGGCGGCGTGGTCGGCCTGCTCACCGGAATGATCGGCGTCGGCGGAGGCTTTCTGACCACGCCGATCCTGATCTTCTACGGCATTCCGCCGGCGGTCGCGGTCGCCTCTGCGACCACCCAGATCACCGGCACCAGCGTCTCCGGCGTGCTCGCCCATCGGCGGCGGAAAGGCGTCGACTATCGCATGGGCGGCGTCATCATCGTCGGCGGCCTGATCGGCGCGTCCGCGGGCGGCGCGATCTTCCGCCTGCTCCAGCAGCTTGGCCAGATCGATACGGCGATCGCGATCCTCTACGTCGTCCTGCTCGGCAGCATCGGCATATTGATGGCCAAGGAATCGGGTACCGAACTCGAACTCTTCCGGAAGAAGCAGACGACCAAGCCGGCACGCCGCCACAATCCGCTCATCGCCATGCTGCCGCTGCGGTGGCGCTTCTACCAATCGGGCCTCTACATCTCGCCTCTCGCGCCGCTGCTGCTCGGCATCGTCGGCGGCATGCTGACGGTCCTGCTCGGCGTCGGCGGCGGCTTCATCATGGTCCCGGCAATGATCTACATGCTCGGCATGTCGGCTCAGGTGGTGGTCGGCACGTCCCTGCTCCAGATCCTGTTCGTGACCGCCGCGACCACGCTCATCCACGCCACCACCACCAAGTCCGTCGACATCGTCCTCGCCGGTCTGCTTCTGCTAGGGTCGGTGATCGGCGCCCAGTTCGGGGCCCGGTTCGCGCAGAAGGTGAAGCCGGAATTGCTGCGCATGTTCCTGGCGATCATCATCCTTGCGGTCGCAGCGCGCATGGCGATCGGCCTCGGCTGGAAGCCCGAGGAAATCTATACGGTGCAGCTGCTGTGAGCAGGGTGCGATGCGCCTTGCTTGCCCTGATGCTGCCACTCGTCCTCGGCGCGACCGAACCCAAGCTCGTGCCCGATGTCTCGCAGAGCCGGATCGACATCCAATATTCGTTCACCGGCGCCGAACTGCTGCTGTTCGGCGCAATCGTCTATCCCGGCGGGCGGCCACCGCGTGAGGGCGCCGAGATCGTCGTCGTGGTGAAGGGCCCCGTCGAGCCGCTCGTGCTCCGCGAGAAGCAGAAAGTGGCCGGCATCTGGATGAACGTCGAGAGTGCCCGCTTCCGCTCGGCGCCGTCATTCTACGCGGTCGCCTCGTCGCGCCCGCTGTCCCAGATGGTCGACGAACGCACCGCCGCCATCTACGAACTCGGCCTGCAGAATCTGCAATTGTCGCCCGGAACGGGCGCCGCACCGGATGTCCAGCGGCGGTTCGAAGCCGGGCTGATCGATCTGATGCAGCGCCGCCAGCTCTATTTCGAGGATCCGCGCGGGGTTCAGATCAGCGAAGGCGTTCTCTACCGCGCCCGCGTCAACATTCCGGCCCGGGTGCCCGTCGGCAATTATACGGCGGAGACGTTTCTGATCCGGGACGGCCGCATCCTCGCCGGTGCCGTGCGGGAGATCCGAATCGAGAAGCTCGGCTTTGAGCGATTCGTAGCGACCGCGGCGGATCGCTGGTCCTTCACTTACGGGCTCGTCTCGGTCTCGCTTTCCCTCTTCCTCGGCTGGTCCGCCAGCGCCTTCTTCCGACGAAGCTGATCGTGGCCGCGGCATTCCGGCACACTTCCGGAAGGCAGGAAATCTCTGCGATCGCAGTGACTTGGACTACCGCCGCGAGCTGAGGAGGGACGCGCCGTGGCCGTGCGCGGCAGCGGGAGAGAAGCCGCCGAAATCAGTTGTTTACCCATTTCGCGGTAGAGCCGCCGCCTGAGACACGGACCGGAGCGCGCCTCACCTTATGACCGACATGATCCAGTTCCCGAGCTTTCCGCATGCCGATGTCGGCGAGGAAACCGCACCGACTATCCAGCCGATGCCTTCCCCGCGGCGGCAGCAAGGCCCGATCGGCCGAGTCAGCGAGATCGGCGGCGGCGGCGCCCGCATCGAACTCGACCTCGATCGACTGAACCAGCTTTCGCTCGACTCGGATCCGTCGGTGGCCCTGTCGGGCCAGGTCGGTGGCCATGTGAAGGTCGAAGTCGCCTCGCGCTGGCTGCTCGCCGCGGTCCGCACGCTCCGCCTCGGCAATGCCGAAAACGCCTCGGTGATCGCTGACGTCGATTTCCTCGGGGAGGGCGAAGAGCATGATCAGAGCGGCCGGCTGATCAACTTTCGCCGCGGCATCACCGTCTATCCCTCGCCGGGATCGCGCGTTCATCCCGTCAGCGGCGACGACATGAAGCAGATGTTCGCCGCCGACGAACGCGCCCATATCGAGATCGGCACCGTCTACCCGACCAAGGACGTGCGCGGTGCGCTCTACGTGGATGCGCTGCTCGGCAAGCATTTCGCCCTGCTGGGCTCCACCGGCACCGGCAAGTCGACGTCGGCGGCGCTGATCATGCATCGCATCTGCGAGTTGGCCCCCGAGGGGCATATCGTGATGATCGATCCGCACGGCGAATATTCGGCGGCATTCAAATCGACCGGCGAGCTCTACAACGTCGACAATCTCGCCATGCCCTACTGGCTGATGAACTTCGAAGAGCATTGCGAGGTGTTCATCACTTCCCAGGGCGCCGAGCGGCAGCGGGACATGGACATCCTCGCCAAGTGCCTGCTCCTGGCGCGCTCCAAGAATCGCGCGGCCGAGGGCCTCAACAAGCTGACGGTCGATTCGCCGATCCCCTACACCCTGTCGGACCTGACCAGCGCCATCACCAACGAGATGGGGCTGCTCAACAAGGCGACCGACACTGCGCCCTACATGCGGCTCAAGGGCAAGATCGACGAGCTCAAGGCCGATCCGCGCTACCAGTTCATGTTCTCGGGCATGCTGATAGCCGATTCGATGACCACCTTCATCGGCAAGATCTTTCGACTGCCCGCACGCGGCAAGCCGATCTCGATCATCGACGTTTCCGGCGTTCCGTCCGACATCGTCTCGGTGGTGGTGGCGATGCTGGCCCGGCTCGTCTTCGATTATGCGATCTGGTCTCGCAACGAAGTGCCGCGCCCGGTTCTGCTGGTCTGCGAAGAAGCGCATCGCTACGTTCCGTCCGACACGTCCAGTGCCGGTCAGGCGGTGCGCAAGATCCTCGAGCGGATCGCCAAGGAAGGCCGCAAATACGGGGTCGCGCTCGGCCTCATCACCCAGCGTCCGTCGGATCTTGCCGAGGGCGTGCTTTCCCAATGCGGCACGATCATCGCGATGCGCCTCAACAACGAACGCGACCAGGCCTTCGTCAAGAGCGCCATGCCCGAAGGCGCGCGCGGCTTCCTCGATACGATCCCGGCGCTGCGCAACCGCGAGTGCATCGTGTGCGGCGAGGGCGTGTCGATTCCGATCCGCGTGTCGTTCGACGATCTTGAGCGGGATCGCCGGCCCGCTTCGTCCGACCCTGCTTTCTCCGAATTGTGGCGCCAGACCGGCGACGAGGAGGCGATGGTTCAGCGCGTCGTCAAACGCTGGCGCAGCCAAGGCCGCTGACAAATCTTCACCGAAGCGGAGCCGGCCGCGCGAACATCCTGGTCCAAGTACGTCGAAGGGCCGCCGGGTATTCCCGACGGCCCTTGCAGACATGGTCAGCGGCCGGAAGCTCCAGCCCGGAAGACTATGAAAAGCTTACGCTTTCATCCCCCGAACGAGCAGAACCGACCTCACTGCTGAACCATGAGACATCGGATCACCTCCTTTCGCTTGTTGAGTACGGGGCAAGGATGAATCATCCCGATTCGCGCCGCAAGTCTTGTATTCATCTTTTTTGACGTTAGACTTTTCGCTTCGTGCCGAAAGCTCGGCACTCCCCCTCAGTCTCAGTTTCGGCAATCCTCGGTCACCCGCGCCGGCTCCGGCCAGGCGGGAATCACGAGTTCGGGAAGGCCCGCGACATCGATTGTGAAGCGGCCGCGGCTGAACGCGATCTGATCGAGCAAGGGATCGGTGGCGGGCAAGGTGGCGGTGATGCCCCCAGCGCCGGCAGCCACCGGAAGCGAACGGCTGCCGTAGGAGGTGCGCACCACCATCTGGCCCGTACCGGCACCGGACCTGGTGAGCATTACCCGGCGGCCGGCACGATCGCAGCGGACGACGAAAAGCGGATTGGCCGCCGTCGGCCCGAAGGTCGCGCGGCTGCCGTCGGCGGCGCTGCCATAGGCCCAGTTCCCAGGGGTGAGCGCGAGATCCGACCACGCGCGCGGTGGCGGCGGCGGCACGGCCGGCGGAGCCAGCGGTGCAGGCGCTTGGGGCCGGGGCGGCGGAGCGGTTTCAGGCTGCGGCTTGGGCACGCAGGCCGCGGCCAACATCGCGGTTCCAAGCGCCGCCATTCGTCCGATCGTCCGCATCCTTGATCCTCTCCGTCCAGCCATGCCGCCGCCACAAGCATGCCGGCGGCGCGGATCCAAGCGAAAAGCCGATGGCAGGTGCATTTCGAGCGCCGCCTCGGCGCGGCCGAACCGGAATTGCATTCACAGGCTGTTCAAGGGCCGAACCTTATGCAAATCCGCAAGCAAATAGAGAAACTTGTTCGATGATTCTTCGCGCATCCCTGCTGTTGGCCGTCGCCGTCTCCGGTCTCGCCCCCGGGAGCGCGGATTCGCGCCCGCGCGACCGTGAGCAGGATGCGGCATTCAGGGCGACGCAGGACGGCAGCTTCGTGCCGCTGCGGCAGATCGAAGCGCGCATTGTGCCCCAGATGCGCGGCTTCACCTACCTCGGCCCGGAACTGGATCCGTCCGCCGGCCGCTATCGCCTCAAATTCATGCGCGGCCCGCAGGTCGTCTGGATCGACGTCGACGCCCGCACCGGGCAGGTGCTCGGCAAGTCCGGTTTCTGATTCCCCTTGGCAAAGGCGCCCTGGCGCAGCATTTCCATTCTTTCGGTGATGAAACCAATTGGCGCTGGCGCTGGTTGGACGGGACGGTTGTGCAGGATAGGGGAATGGAATGCGGGTTCTGATCGTCGAGGACGAACCTAATCTGGGACGGCAGCTGCGTGCCACCCTGGAGGGCGCCGGCTATGCCGTCGATCTCGCCACCGACGGCGAGGATGGCCATTATCTGGGGTCGACCGAAACCTACGACGCGATCATTCTCGATCTCGGCCTCCCCGAGGTGGACGGGCTCACCGTTCTCGATCGGTGGCGCAAGGACGGCATGGTGGTTCCGGTTCTGGTGCTGACCGCGCGCGACAGCTGGTCGGACAAGGTTGCCGGCCTCGACGCCGGCGCAGACGATTATCTCGCCAAACCCTTTCAGACCGAAGAACTGATCGCGCGCCTCAGGGCGCTGATCCGCCGCGCTTCGGGCAACGCCTCGTCGGAGCTGACCGCCGGTGACGTGCGGCTCGACACCCGATCGGGCAAGGTGACGTTGAACGGCGAGCCGGTGAAGCTCACCGCGCAGGAGTATAAATTGCTCTCCTACCTGATGCACCACAAGGGCAAGGTCGTCTCCCGCACCGAGCTGATCGAGCATATCTACGATCAGGATTTCGATCGGGATTCGAACACGATCGAGGTGTTCGTCACCCGCATCCGCAAGAAGCTCGGCCCCGACGTGATCACCACCATCCGCGGCCTCGGCTACTCGCTGGAAGAGCCGATCGGCTGAGCTTGTCCGGCGACTGCCTTTCGCCGCGCGCGCGATCGCACCGCAGGAGCTGCCTGTGCTGAGCTGGCGCACGTTCAAGAACAAGGCCTCCGGCGGCACCGGATCTCTGACGCGGCGGATGATCGTCGTGTCCGCGATCTGGATCCTGCTGCTGCTCGGCGTCGGCGGTTACGCGCTCGACCGCGTGCTCACCCGGGAACTCACCCGCTCGTTCGACGGCGGGCTCGAATATTCGCTGAATGCGCTGATTGCGTCGGCTGAGATCGGGCCCGACGGCGAGGCCTATCTCAACCGGCCGCCCGCCGACCAGCGCTTCATCGAGCCCAATTCCGGTTTGTATTTCCAGATCAGCGTCGCCGGCGGCAAGGCCGCGACCGGCGCCGCCGGCAATGTCGATCTCGATTTCCCGTCGCGCTCGCTCTGGGACCGCCGGCTGCAGGTGAGCAGCCGCCACAATGATTTCGATGTCCACGTCTACAACAGCCAGGAATTCCCGGACGAAACGCTGCGCATCGTCGAGCGCGACGTGCGCATCCCGGGGTCTGCCCTCCGCTGGCGGTTCCAGGTCGCGCAGAACCGGGAGATCCTCGACGATCAGATCGACGAACTGCGCAAGACATTGGTCCGCGCCTTCGGCGTGCTCGGCTTCGGCCTGCTCGTGCTCGCCGCGCTTCAGGCGGTCTACGGGCTATGGCCCCTGCGCCGCGTGCGGCAGGCGATCGTCGCGATTCGCTCCGGCGAGCGCTCGCGGATCGACGAGCGCTTCCCGCGAGAGATCGAGCCGCTCAAGGACGAGCTGAACGCCTTGCTCGCGCATAACGAGCAGCAGGCGGAAGAAGCGAGGACCCACGCCGGCAATCTCGCCCATGCGCTCAAGACTCCGCTCACCGTCATCACCAATGCGGCAACGGCGGGCAGTACCGACCTGCCGGAAACGGTGTGCCGCGAGGCGACGACGATGCGTCGCCAGGTCGATCACCACCTCGCCCGCGCCCGTGCGATCGGCCGCCGATCGAGCACGCAGGCCCGCTCCGACGTCTGGCCCGCTTTGGTCTCGGTCGAACGGGCGGTGAGCAGGCTGTATGAAAATGTGACGATCGATCTCGCCGGCGACAAGAAGGCGGCGGTTCGGGTCGAACGTCAGGATCTCGACGAGATGCTCGGCAACCTGATCGAGAATGCCGCCAAATATGGCGGCGGCCGGGTCTTCGTGACGGTGAAGACGACGCCCAAATGCGTCGAGGTCGAAGTCGAAGACGACGGCACCGGGATCCCGGAGGCGGAACGGGTCTCGATCTTCGCGCGCGGCGCGCGGCTGGACACCGGCAAGCCCGGCACCGGCCTCGGCCTCGCGATCGTTCGCGATGTCGCCGAAATCTACGGCGGCGGTATCGCGCTCGAGGAAAGCGAGGATCTGGGCGGCCTGCTCGCGCGGCTGAAACTGCCGCTCTGCGCGGCGTAACGGCCCGCCTGCCCGGCCATCACTTTCACCCCAGCAGCCTTGCCTTTTGCGAAGGCAGCGCGCACATCGCGCGCGTGAGCGCCACCGTCCATCCCATCGGTTCCGCACGCGCCCCGTCGCTCGATCCGATGATCCAGCTGGTCGCCGCGGACCTCCATCACGTCAACAGCGTCATCCTCGACCGGATGCAGAGCGACGTCTCCCTCATTCCAGAGCTTGCCGGTCATCTGATCGCCGGCGGCGGCAAGCGGATGCGGCCGATGCTGACTCTCGCCTGCGCCAGGCTGCTGGACTATGGCGGTGCCCGCCACCACAAGCTCGCCGCCGCCGTGGAGTTCATCCATACCGCCACCCTGCTCCACGACGATGTCGTCGACGGTTCGGGCCTGCGCCGCGGCCGCCGCACCGCCAACATCATCTGGGGCAACCCGGCCAGCGTGCTGGTCGGCGACTTTCTGTTCTCGCGCAGCTTCGAACTGATGGTGGAGGACGGCAGCCTCAAGGTGCTGCGGATCCTGTCGCGCGCTTCCAACGTGATCGCGGAAGGCGAGGTCAACCAGCTCACCGCCCAGCGCCGCGTCGAGACCGGCGAAGACCAGTATCTCGAGATCATCAGCGCCAAGACCGCCGCTTTGTTCGCCGCCGCGTGCCGGATCGCGGCGGTCGTCGCCGAGCGCGATGAAGCGGCCGAGCAGGCGCTCGACAGCTATGGCCGCAATCTCGGCATCGCCTTTCAGCTGATCGACGACGCGATCGACTACGTCTCCGACGCGGAGACGATGGGCAAGGGCGTCGGCGACGATTTCCGCGACGGCAAGATCACCCTGCCGGTGATCCTGGCCTTTGCGCGCGGCGACGAGGACGAGCGCCGCTTCTGGCGGGCAGCGATGGAAGGAAGCCGCACCAGCGACGAGGATCTCGCCCATGCGACCGGCTTGCTGCACCGGCACCGCGCCATCGAGGACAGCATCGCTCGGGCGCGGACCTATGGTCAGCGCGCGATCGACGCGCTTGGCCCGTTCCCGAACGGCAGCGCCAAGGCGGCTCTGGTCGAAGCGGTCGAGTTCGCGATCTCCCGCGCCTACTGACCGCACGGCGCGGCTCCAGACTCAAGAAAACGGCCCCGCCGCGACGCGCGGCGGGGCCGAAACCGCATCCGATCGCCGGAATCGAAGCTTAGTCGACGAATTTGGCCGGCGCCGGGTCGCTGGCCGGAAAAGTCTCGTCGATCGCTTCGTCGGTGGCGCTCCACCGCTCCGGCGGATCCCGCATCGAGTCCGCGCCTGCATCGCGGGCGGCACCGGAATGGCCGACCACGCCCTCCGCGCCGTCTCCCGCCAGCGCAGCGCTGCCCGCGCGGTGCAGCGGCCGGGTGCCGCCGCCCCAAAGCGTCGCAAGCCCGCCGCGGCTGCGGACGAGTTGCACCGCATAATAGCCAAGACCGGCAGCGGCGGCCGCAGCCACGCCGACGATCGTACGATTACGGCTCCACGCCATGCTCAAACCTCCCTGTCAAAATCGGGGATCGCGTTCTCCGCGCCCCCAAATGTCCGCTTGCTGCATCAATGCCGCATTGCTGGCAAGACGCACGCCCGCGGGCGAAATCAAGTTCGAAGCCAGCAAGTGACTCCATCCTTGCTGCCGGGAACATTCGGGCCGAGCGCCGGGTTCCCTGTGCCAAACGACCCGGCGAGGACGCCTTGAACGACACCGAGACCCTTTCTCCGCTCCTGCCGAACGAAACCGAGGAGGCCACAAGGCGCCTGCTTGCCAAGGCCTGCGAGCGCGATCTGATGTTCGCCACCGCCGAAAGCTGCACCGGCGGGATGCTCGCGTCCCTCCTCACCGACGTGAAAGGCGTCGCCCATGCCTTCGATCGCGGCTTCGTCACCTACACCAACGAAGCCAAGGCGGAGATGCTCGGCGTGCCGATCGCCCTGATCGACGACAAGGGCGCCGTCTCGAAAGAGGTGGCGATCGCCATGGCCGAAGGCGCGCTGACGCGCTCGCGCGCCAACATCGCTCTGTCGATCACCGGCTTTGCCGACTTCGGCGATGAACCGGGCCTGGTTCATTTCGGCTGCGCCCGGGCCGGACGCACCACCCTCCACCGCGAGGAGCATTTCGGCCCCGGCGGCCGCGGTGCTACACGCGTCAAATGCATGCAAACGGCAATTGAAATGATGACGGAGATGCTGTGACCAACGCCGCTTTTGCCGCCCTTCACCGCCACGGCTTCGTCCGGACCGCGGCGGCCAGCCCGACCGGCTCCGCCGGCGACGTCTCCTTCAACATCGATCAGACGATCGCCCTTGCCAGGGATGCCGACGCGCGCGGCTGCGACCTGGTGGTGTTCCCGGAACTCAACATCTCCTCCTACGCCGTCGACGACCTGCTCCTGCAGGAGGCGTTTCTGGACGCGGTCGAGGCGGGGGTCGCCCGCATCTGCGCGGACACGGCGGCGCTTGCTCCCATATTGGTGCTCGGTGCGCCACTCCGCCGCAACGGCCGCCTCTACAATTGCGCGGTGATCGTCTCGCGCGGCGAGATCCTGGGCGTGGTGCCGAAGAGCTTCCTGCCCAATTACCGCGAATATTACGAAAAACGCTGGTTCGTGTCCGGCGTCGGGCTCGAGGGGCTTTCGATCGCGGTGGCCGGGCGCAACGTGCCGTTCGGCACCGACCTGCTGTTCGAGGCCGAGGACCTTCCCGACTTCATCTTCCACGTCGAGATCTGCGAGGATTATTGGGCGCCTCAGCCGCCCTCCACCCACGGCGCGCTCGCGGGAGCGTTGATCCTGTGCAACCTTTCGGCCTCGAACATCACCATCGGCAAGGCCGACGAACGCAAATTGCTCTGCGCCTCGCAGGCGAGCCGCTGCTGCGCCGCCTACGTCTACGCCGCGTCGGGGCCGGGCGAGAGCACCATCGATCTTGCCTGGGACGGTCAGAGCGCGATCTACGAGCTCGGGGAATTGCTGGCGGAATCGAACCGCTTCGACATGGAGCCGGAATTGTGCGTCGCCGATGTCGACGTCCAGCGGCTCCGGCTTGAACGCATGCGCATGCCGACCTTCAACGACAACGCCGTCGCCGCCGGCCATCCGGAAAAGCGGGTCCGCCGCATCCGCTTCGCGCATCGCCCGAGCTTCGAGGACGTCGGCTTCCAGCGCCTGCTGCGGCGTTTCCCCTACGTGCCCAATCGCATCGAGCAGCTCGATCAGGATTGCTACGAGGCCTTCAACATCCAGGTCCAGGGCCTCGCCAAGCGCTTCACCACGACCTCGGGCAAGCATCTCGTCATCGGCGTCTCGGGCGGCCTGGATTCCACCCATGCGCTGATCGTCGCGGCGAAGATGTGCGACTATCTGAAGCTGCCCCGGTCGACCATTCTCGGCTTCACCATGCCGGGCTTCGCCACCGGCGACACCACCAAGTCGAACGCCTGGGCGCTGATGAAGGCGCTCGGCATCGTCGGCGAGGAGATCGACATCCGGCCCGCCGCGATGCAGATGCTGACCGACATGGGCCATCCGTTCGCCAGGGGCGAGACGGGCGAGGCGGTCTACGACATCACTTTCGAGAACGTGCAGGCGGGCTTGCGCACCGACTATCTCTTCCGCCTCGCCAATCAGCGCAGCGGCTTCGTCGTCGGCACCGGAGACCTCTCCGAAGTCGCGCTCGGCTGGTCGACTTACGGGGTCGGCGATCAGATGAGCCATTATGGCGTGAATGCCGGCGTGCCCAAAACGCTGATCCAGTATCTCGTCCGCTGGGCGATCAAGACCGGCCAGTTCGACGAAGACACCAACCGGATCCTCGACGCGATCCTGATGACGAAGATTTCACCGGAGCTGATCCCCGCCGGCGAGGACGAGGAGATGCAGTCGACCGAGGACAAGATCGGCCCCTACGAACTGCACGATTTCTTCTTGTTCCACATCCTGCGATCGGGTCAGGCGCCGTCGAAGGTCGCCTTTCTTGCCTGGCAGGCCTGGGGCGACGTCGAGCGCGGCCTGTGGCCGGTCGGATATCCCGAGCAGCTGAAGCGCAGTTACGATCTGGCGACGATCCGCAAATGGCTTGAAGTATTCCTGTTCCGCTTCTTTCAGATCAGTCAGTTCAAGCGCACCGCCATCCCCAATTCGCCGAAGGTCTCCGCCGGCGGCAGCCTCAGCCCGAGAGGCGATTGGCGCGCGCCCGCCGACGGCACCGCCAAGCCCTGGCTGGACGAGCTCAAGAGCGCCTTCGAAGAGTCATGATCCGCGCGTCGATTCGGGTACGGCGCCGAAACGGTCCAGCTTAGAGCTGATGCAAATCAACGTGAATCATGCTGCACTGCAGGAACTTCCTGCGGTGGAGGCACGTTGTTGAAGGTGTCCAGAAACTAAGGGGAATCCTTCGTTGATCACCTTGTCCACCGCCTCCAAGCTGGGGCAGAGCCAGTCCGCGCCCCAGATCGCCGATACCCACACGCTGATCTGCTTTTCTCATCTGCGGTGGAACTTCGTCTTTCAACGACCTCAGCATCTTATGAGTCGATTCGCGGCGGATCGTCGCGTCATTTACTGGGAAGAACCCGAAGTCGCCGCCGAAGGCTGCGAGCCTGCGCTCGGCGTCCGCACCTGCGCCGAAACCGGCGTCATCGTGGTCACGCCCTCCTTGCCTGAAACGCTCGATGAATCTGGACGCACCGCGGCGCTCAAGACCCTGCTGAACGGCTATCTGGCCGGCGAGCAGGGCCCGTTCGTTCGCTGGTATTATACGCCGATGATGCTGCCTTTCTCGCGGCACGTGGAATCGATCTGCACCGTCTATGATTGCATGGACGAGCTTGCCAACTTCCGCTTCGCGCCGCCGCAGTTGCTGACCCTCGAGCAGGAGCTGATCGACGCCGCCGATGTCGTCTTCACCGGCGGCTACAGCCTCTACGAGGCGAAGAAGGACCGTCACGCCAACATCCATCCCTTCCCGTCCAGCGTCGACCGGGCCCATTTCGCCCGCGCCCGCGCGATGGACGCCAGCCCCGACGATCAGGCGCCGATCGGCCGCCCGCGCCTCGGCTTCTACGGCGTCATCGACGAGCGCATGAACCTCGATCTGATCGCCGCCGTCGCGGACAGCCATCCCGAATGGTCGATCGTGATGGTCGGACCGGTCGTGAAGATCGATCCCGCCGACCTGCCGCTGCGCGCCAACATCCATTATGTCGGCGGCAAATCGTACGAGGAGCTCCCGGTCTATCTCGGCGGCTGGGACGTCGCCCTGATGCCGTTCGCGATCAACGAATCGACCAAGTTCATCTCGCCGACCAAGACTCCGGAATATCTGGCCGGCGGCCGGCCGGTGGTCTCGACGCCGATCACCGACGTGATCCGCCACTATAGCGATCTCGAGGCCGTCTTCATTGCCGACGGCACCGAAGCCTTCATCCAGGCTTGCGAGAAGGCGCTCGATCTGTCGCGCACCGAAGGCGAGTGGCTCGCCGAGGTCGATGCGAAGCTCGCCAACATCAGCTGGGACACGACCTATGCCCGAATGGCCGGCCTGGTCCGCGAAGCGATCAAGGTGCCGACCGCCGGCCCCAACATCGTCAAGGCGCATACCCGCAAGAAATACGACTATCTGGTCGTCGGTGCGGGCTTCGCCGGATCGGTGCTGGCCGAGCGGCTCGCCAGCCAGCACGACGCCAAGGTGCTCGTCATCGACAAGCGCCCGCATATCGCCGGCAACGCCTACGACCATCTCGACGAGGCCGGCCTGCTGATCCACCAATACGGCCCGCACATCTTCCACGCCAATTCGGACGAGATCGTCGACTATCTGTCGAAGTTCACGGCGTGGCGCCCCTACGAGCACAAGGTGCTCGCCGAAGTGCGCGGCAAGCTGGTGCCGATCCCGATCAACCGCACCACCTTGAACGCCTTGTTCGATCTCGATCTCAAGACCGACGAGGACGCTGCGGCCTATCTCGCCTCGCGAGCGGAGCCGGTGGCGGAAATCAAGACTTCGGAAGACGTGGTGATCTCGGCCGTCGGTCGCGAGCTCTACGAGCTCTTCTTCCAGGGCTATACCCGCAAGCAGTGGGGCATCGATCCGAGCGGCCTCGACAAGGCGGTGACGGCGCGGATCCCCACCCGGACCAACACCGACGACCGCTATTTCGGCGACAAGCATCAGATCATGCCGAAGGACGGGTATACCGCGATGTTCAACCGGATGCTGGAGCATCCGAACATCGATGTCCTGCTCTCGACCGATTACAAGGACATCATGAGCGAGGTCGATGCCGGCCACATCGTCTTCACCGGTCCGATCGACGAGTTCTTCGACTTCCGTTACGGCAAATTGCCCTATCGGAGCCTGCGTTTCGAGCACAAGATCCTCGACCAGGAGGAGTTCCAGCCGGTCGCGGTGGTGAACTACCCGAACCCGCAGGTGCCCTATACCCGGATTACCGAGTACAAGTATCTGACCGGGCAGGAGCACGAGAAGACGAGCATCACCTACGAATATCCGAGCGCGGAGGGCGATCCCTATTATCCGATCCCGCGGCCGGAGAATCAGGAGCTGTTCAAGAAGTACGAAGCGCTTGCGGACGCGACCCCGAACGTGACGTTCGTCGGCCGTCTCGCGACATACCGCTACTACAATATGGATCAGGTCGTCGGGCAGGCGCTTTCCGCCTTCCGCAAGATCGACGCCAGGCGGCAGGCCGCCAAGGCCGCCAACGAAGGCTCGATCTGGACCGAAGCCGCCGAATAAGGCGGTCGATCGAAGGACACGGAAGGGCCCGCGCGAGCGGGCCCTTTTCGTTTGTGCCCGGAGTGCGGAGCCGAACCTTTCCGGGCGTCATACGAACTTCGGGATGGGTCCGAGCTGGGGCGTGGTGTCGCCGCCGAGATCGAGAAAGACCTCGTCCACATAGCACCACCCCCAGCCTTCGGGCGGGTCATAGCCCTCGATGATCGGGTGGTGGCTCTGGTGGAAGTGCGCGGTCGCATGCTTGTTCGGCGATTGATCGCAGCAGCCGACATGGCCGCACGACCGGCAGATCCGCAGATGCACCCACCAGTCGCCGGTCGTCAGGCACTCTTCGCAGCCGCGCGCACTGGGCGTGACCTTGTTGATCGTGGTCACGTGCCTGCATCCCGCCATCACATCCTCCGCTCGTCGCCGACGCTGAATCGCCCCGCCTGCCGGAAGAGGCAACCGCTTATTCGTCGCGCGTCCAACCCAATGCGCGCAGCATCACGTCGAACAGGCGGGTGTTGGGAAAAAAGCCGCGAACCTGTTCTGCACCTGGTCCGGACGCCGCCGCAATGACCTCCTCGCCGGTATGGGTATCGTCGACCGAGATGATCTCGTTGCTCGCGGCGGTGACCCCGGGCTTGGCTGCTTCACGCGCAAATTGCTCTGCAAGCGGCGTTTCCCGGCTGCCCCCGCCCATGCGGAGCCCGAAGCTGTGATCGGCGGTGAACAGGATCAATGTGTCCTTGCCGGCGGAGGCGCTAATCCGGCGGATCATGTCGTCCATCTCGACGACGTGGCGCAGGCCCTTATGCGGATCGTCGGTGTGCATGTCCCACTCGACCATCAGGAAGTAGCCCTTCGGGTTGCGGGCGAGCGCCTGGAGCGTCGCCTCCACCGCAGGGATCGGCGCAAAATCCGAATCCCGCAGGATTGCGGCACGATCGGTGCCCCGAACGGCCGCGGGATCGTCACCAAAACGATAGCCCGCCGCGGTGAACGCCTTCTCCGCCGTGGTCCCGCGCCCGGCAAAGGCCTCGGACGCATCCGCCCGGCCACGCCCGATCAGGATGTCGACTCCGTTCCCGAAGCGCGGCGCCAGCAGCTGACGGAAGATCTCGTCCTTGTCCTTGCGCGCCGCGACGTGCGCGTAGCAGGCGGCTGGTGTCGCATCCCAGATCGGCATGTTGGTGACGATGCCCGTCGAAAGGCCGCGCTGCTCGGCATATTCCATCAGCGTCTTGACCGGAACCACCGCTCCGCCGGACGGCGAAGGCACTACCGACACCATGGCGTTGTCGGTCTTGTGGCCGGTCATGATCGCCGTCATTCCCGCGGCCGAGTCCGTCACCCACTGATTCCGCGCGGACGTGTCGGACAGGCCGACATTGGGCATGGACTGGATGAACAACGATTGCGGGCGGTCATGCGCCATGATCCCGGCGGCGCTGAGCGTCGGCACACCCCCGGCATCGCCCAGAAACACGATCACGTTGCGGGCGGTCTGCGCCTGCGCCGCAGCACCGGCGAGCGATGCGCCACCCGCGAGCAGCCCCCGGAGCACGGCGCTGCGCGCGCGCGAACTCTTCCTGCAACTTCCACTCACTCGCTTGCTCCCTCGTATCACGCGCCCGGATCCGGTGATGCCGCTGCGTCGCTTCCGCCTTCTGGCAAAAACGCGGCGAGCGGCCAACGCCCGATCGCGTTGCCCTAGGAGCCTGGGTTTACACTTCCGTGACGATGTGCGGACCTCAAGCCAGGGCGCGGACCGGCAGACCCCGACCGGCGCGTCGGCGGCGGCCTATTCCGCGGCGAGGTCGATCGCGACGAGTTCGTCGTCGGGCTCGATCTGGATCAGCATCTCCGGGGGCAGCGCCGGGCGCGCGAGGTCCGGATGGTTGGCGACGGCGCGGACATAATCGTCGATCGCCTCGTCGAGCGCGCGCAGCGTGCCGCCCCGTTCGCTGGCGAGGACGTTGAGACCCGGCTCGACGTCAGCTTGGAGCGGCACCACCAGGCCCGTATCGAGCCCGGCCCGATCGGCCACGCGGCGCGCGAATTCGTACCAGCTGACCTGCCCTTCGTTGGCGACGTGCCAGATGCCGCTCGCGCCGTCGATCAGCAAATCGAGCACGGCATGGCAGAGGTCGGGGACGTAGGTCGGTGACACCTGGGTCCGTTCGCAGGCCCTGAAGGCCTCGCCGTTCGACAGTGCGCGCAGTGCGTGCCAGGCGAAATTGTACCGGTCCCAGGGGCCGAAGAAGGCGCTGGTACGAACGATCAGCGCGTCCGGCATCGCCGCCAGCACCCGCGCCTCGGCCGCGGCCTTGGACAGGCCGTAGACGCAGGCGGGTTTGGGAGCGTCGCTTTCGACGTACGGCCGATCCGTCTGCCCATCGAAGACCAGATCGGACGAGAAGGTGACGTAAGGGATGCCTGCGGCGGCGCAGGCGCGGGCGAGCTTTTCGGCACCGTCGGTGTTGGCGGCGACGCAGGCATCCTGCTCTCGCTCCGCATCTGCGACTCGCACGAAGCCGGCGGTGTTGATGACCGCCCAGGGCTTGTGGTGGGCGAGTGCCGCCGCGATCGAACGCTCGTCCGTGATGTCGAGCGCGGCGCGATCGGTGAGACAGAATGACAGTGCCCGGTGCTCGCAGGACCTAGCGAAGGCGTTGCCGAGCGTTCCGGTTGCGCCGGTGATCAGGAGCTTGCGGCCGCCCCAATCCATCGGATCGCAGCAGCCGCTCCAGGGATAGAGGCGCGGCGGCCGGCGCCACCAGCCCGGGCTGTCGAGCACCGGATGGTCGAAGTCCCGGCCGTGCCCGATGGCCCGCGCCGCCTCTGCGACGATGGTCGGCCGCGGCGTGCCGGTACGGGCGTCGAACACGCCTGGATCGTAGAAGCCGCGGCGCTGGGCGAGCAGGAATCGCCAGTCGACATTGCCGAACATAGACCAGAGGGTCACTGCGCGCAGGTCCACCCCTTCGGACTGGAGCTGCTTGGCGCCGTTCCAGACCTCGACGAACCAGCGCAACTGCTCGTCGCGGAAGCAGCCGTGATGGACTTCGGTGATCGCCATCGGCAGCCGGTAACGCTCCCACGCTTCCCGAAGGCGCGCGACGATGCCGGTGTCGCCATCAAGCTGTTGCACCCGCACCGCCTCGGCATCCACGTATCGGTCGCGGCCGTTGCCGCCGACTTCGTGGCCGGGGTAGAGTTCGATCCGATCGTCGAGAAATCGCTCGCTGGTCAGATAATGGTTGATGCCGATGATGTCCGGCTTCGCGTCCAGCGATGCGAACGCATCGATCTCCGCCTCGGTCACGCCCGCCTTCAATAGATGGGAGCGCATCGGATGGCCGGCATCGACCATGCCGCATTGCAGATCGAGGCTGAGCCAGCGTCGCTCGTTCTCGAAGGCGGCCTGGTAGGCGAGCTTCTCCGTCGAGTAGCATTTGCCGAGGTCCTCGGTCTGGACCAGCCTGGCGTGTGGAATGGCGGCGCGAATCGCGCGCATCGCCGCCGCGGTGCCTTTGCATTCGTTGACCAACGCCCGCAGGAATGCGTCATGATCGTGCGTATGCGGGTACCAATGGCCGTACAGGGCCGAGAAGCGCGCCGTGGTCAGCGGTTCGTTGACCGGGGTCCACTGCTCGATCCACGGGTAACGCTCGGCCGCTTTGGCTGCGAAGGCGGCGAGCTTCTCCGGAAATGCCGGGTCTAGAAGCTCCGTATACCTCGGTCCGGAACCGTGATGGGTTAGCCCGCCGATCACGTCGATATTGCGCGCGCGCAGCATCTCGAGACGCTCGTCGGTCCAGCGCCAGTCGCAGCGGTCGAGGCTTTCGGGTGCGATCGCTTCCCAGAGGATCGGATAGCGGACGGTGGTCACGCCCAGATCCGCAATCCGTTCGATATCTTCCGGTCGATCGAAGTGACCGGTCTCCACCGTCTGATCGCGATACTCGTCGCCGAGCCGGACGATCGTGCATTCGACGCCTCCCCAGAGCTGCAGCGGAGGCGCAGTGCGTTCGTCTTGAGTCATCCTGATTTCGGTCTCGCAATGAACGATACCGTCACGAACCCGCCGCCGAGAGCGGCGGTTCCCGCAAATCGCGACTCGCTGATACAGATTAGCGAAAATATGGACCTAAGAATGGAATAGTGGCTGTCGGTCAGCCGCGCCCAAAGCTGGAGCGCCGACGCTTCAACCGCCATCGCGCGATCTCCGCTGCAGGCGGCATCGCGCTAAACTTTCGGTAAACTCTTTATGGCACTGCTGCGCTGTCTCTGGGGAGGGAGTAAAGATGGCGTTTGGCGGGATGGCAGCGGAAACCGGAACCTTCCAGGATCCTTGGGCGGACCGGCGCGGCGAGGCGCGCCTCGCCGACCTCGTCGACACCGCGCTTCTGCACTTTCGCGGCAAGCCCTACCGCGTGCCGGGTCTCAACATCTCTTCACGCGGCGCGATGATCGAATGCCCGCTCGACACAAGACTTGGCGAGCCGGTTCTCGTCGAGTTCGACCAATGCAGTCGCATGCACGCCTTCGTCCGCTGGAGCCGTGAGGGGCGCATCGGCCTCAATTTTGGCCACGAATTGGTCCTCGGCAGCTAAGCCTCAGCGCCCGCCTTCGGGCTTCCCATCCGCTACGCTCGGCGGCAGAGCCACGGCGCTCTGCTGACGCTTGCGCAACGCCAGCACGTAGATCACGCCCGCAGCGAGCGCGAAGAAAAACCATTGCAGCGCGTAGAAGAAATGGTTGTTCGGCAGGTCGGATGGCAACCCTGCCTGGCTGGGCGGCAGACCGGCGGGCGCATTGGACGCAACCAGCCGAATGCGGTGCTCCCGATCCGGAACGATGACGCCTTCGACCGACCCGCCCTTCCAGGCGGGCGCCTTACCCGCCTTCGACCAGCCGACATCGACCTCCATTCCGGGCCCTTCCGCCCCGCCGGTGCGGCACGAGGCGATGTGGCTCCAGCCTGGCTGATCCTGAAGGTTGCGCCCGGCAATGGCGCGCCACGCCGTTGGCTCCAGGCAAAAGCCGGTCGCGCGCCGGTAGAGCAAGGACTCGTCCTTGGCGGCCGCAAGGCCCGGCCAGGCGATTGCCGGCTTTCCGCGATTGGCGTCGAGCTGCGCGATCAGACCGTTCTTCCATTGCGCGCGCTGCAGCTGCCAGACGCCGAGGGCGGTCATGGCCGCGATCGCGGCAGCGACGATGAGGGTTGGAAGGATTGGCCAGCGCATCATTCGTCCACGATCTGCCCCTCACGGGCGCGGTGCCGGTATTCGAGTGCCAGCAGAAACCCTTTGGCGACGCGAAGGGATCCGACGACGAGCACGGCGGTGAGCGGGAGCCACAGCAGGACGTGGACCCAGAATGGCGGGCTCGCGCCAAGCTCGAGTGCGATCGCGAGCCCGGTCACGATTGCGCCGACGATCAGTACCAGGAACGCGGCCGGGCCATCGCCGACGTTGAATGCGCCGAAGTCGAGGCCGCAGGCTCGGCATGTCGGTGCGAAGCGGACTGCGCCCTGATAGAGGGTTCTGGCGCCGCAGCGTGGACACAGGCCCAGCAGCCCTGATCGAAGCGGGCTCGGCTCACCGCTCACCGCCATCACGGACCTCCGCTCCAACGAAGAAGGGGAGCGATCGCCGCTCCCCTTTCGCGTCTCAATGCAGCGGAGCGCCCCAGCCGCCCCACACATAGATGCAGATGAACAGGAACAGCCACACCACGTCGACGAAGTGCCAGTACCAGGCGGCGGCTTCGAAGCCGAAATGCTGGCGAGGCGTGAAGTCGCCCTTGTAGGCGCGGATCAGGCAGACGATCAGGAAGATCGTCCCGACGATGACGTGGAAGCCGTGGAAGCCCGTCGCCATGAAGAAGGCGGAGGTGTAGATGTTGTCGGCGAAGCCGAACGGCGCATGCGCATATTCGTAGGCCTGAATCGAGCTGAACACGAGGCCGAGCAGGATCGTCGCCCAGAGGCCCTTCTTCAGGCCCTCGCGATCGCCGTGGATCAGCGAATGGTGTGCCCAGGTCACCGTCGTGCCCGAGCAGAGCAGGATCAGGGTGTTGAGCAGCGGAAAGCCGAACGGATCGAGCACGTGCATGCCCTTGGGCGGCCACACGCCGCCGATCGATTCGACCGCCGAGGGAAAGAGCGAGGCATTGAACCAGGCCCAGAACCAGGCGACGAAGAACATCACTTCCGACGCGATGAACAGGATCATGCCGTAGCGCAGGTGGAGCTGGACGATCGGCGTATGATCGCCGGCATGCGCCTCGCGGATCACGTCGGCCCACCAGCTGAACATCGTGAACAGGACCGCGATCAACCCGGCGAAGAAGACGTAGCCGCCGAAGGCGTAGTCGTGCATCCACATCACCGCGCCGACGGCCATCGCCATTGCGGAGAAGGAGCCCACGAAGGGCCAGATGCTCGGCGGCAGAATATGATAGGGGTGGTTCTTCGCTCCGGCCATCGTTCGGCTTTCCCTCTGTCGCGCCGGCCCTGACCGGCATCCTTCCTGACGTGTCGCTCCGCCGAGGCAGGACGCCGCGGCAGCGGTTGCGGTTCCTCTAGCCTCAGCCTTTCGGCTGGTCCACCGGGTAAAAAGTGTAGGACAGAGTGATCTCGCTGACATCCTTGGCATCCGGATCCTGCAGGATCTTCGGATCGACGTAGAACACCACCGGCATCCGGACCTCCTCGCCCGCCTTCAGCGTCTGCTCGGTGAAGCAGAAGCATTGTATCTTGCTGAAATATTTGCCGGCCCAAGTGGGGGTAACGTTGAACGAGGCGGAGCCGGTGATCGGCACCGCGGACAGGTTCTTGGCTGTGTAGAAAGCGATCTCGCGTTCGCCGATCGACACGATTTCGGTCTGCTGGACCGGCTTGAAATGCCACGGCAAGGTCGGCGCGACGTTCGCATCGAATCGGACCGAGACCTGCTTGTCGCCCACCTTCCCTGGGGCGTCGCCGGTTGCCCGCATTGTCGTGCCGTCAAAGCCGGTCACCTGGCAGAAGATCCGGTACAGCGGCACGCTGGCGAAGGCGAGGCCCACCATCGCGGCCACGACCAGGAAGGCCACCGCCGCGGTGCGCGTGTTTCGCCGCGGATCGGCAATCACGGTCATTTGCCGGTCATCCGCACGATGGTGATGCCGTAGATCAACACGACGAACGCACCAAGAAGGAGCGCCATCAGTAGCGCCCGGCTCTTCTGCCGGCGGCGGATCTCGGTCAGACGGTCTTCTTTCAAGGTCATGCAAGGATCCAGCGATCAAGGACGAGCGCGCCGAAAATGGCGAACAGGTACAGGACGGAATAGGCGAACAACTGCTTCTCCGGCTTCATGCCGGCCGGATCGGTCGCCTGGTTGAACAGCACCCGCAGCGCCAACACGAAGAAGGCGACGCTGAGCAGGCTTGCGGCAATGCCGTAGATTGCACCCGAGAGGCCGAGCGGCCATGGCGCCACCGCGGCAGCCGCCATCGGCAAGGTGTAGAGCGCGATCTGCTGGCGCGTTACCTTGGGTCCGGAAACAACCGGCAACATCGGCACGCCGGCCGCCGCGTAGTCCGAGCGGACGAACAGCGACAGCGCCCAGAAATGCGGCGGGGTCCACAGGAAGATCAGGGTGAAGAGCAGGATCGGGAGCAGCGTGATGTCGCCCGTCACCGCGGCCCAGCCGATAACCGGCGGAAACGCTCCGGCGGCACCGCCGATGACGATGTTCTGCGGCGTGCGGCGCTTCAGCCAGACGGTGTAGACGAGCACGTAGAACAGGATCGAGACCGCGAGCACTGCCGCCGCCAGCCAGTTGGTGGCGAACCCCATCAGGATCACCGAGAAAAAACTCAGCCCGACTCCGAAATGCAGCGCGGACTGGCGATCCATCCGCCCCGCCGGCAGCGGCCGCGAAGCGGTTCGCTTCATCAGCGCGTCGAGATCGGCTTCGTACCACATGTTGAGCGCGGCCGCCGCTCCGGCGCCGAGCGCGATGCACAGGATCGCGGTGAAGCCGAGGATCGGGTGGATGTGCACGGGCGCCACGAGCAGCCCGCACAGGCCGGTGAAGACCACCAGGGTCATCACGCGCGGCTTGGTCAGCGCGAGGAGATCGCGCCACTCGGCGGGCAGAGCTTGATCGGTGTCGAGCACGGTAGCTGTCATGTCAGTCACTTCGGTGGGGCGCCAGCCCCTCTATGCACTTGGGGGGCGGGCCGTCGGCGGAAACCCGCGCGACGCCCCAGCCCCCCTGTTTATGTCCCCACGGCGTGAGGTCAGTCGATCTTCGGAAGAGTCTCGAACTGGTGGAACGGTGGCGGGCTCGACAGCGTCCATTCCAGAGTCGTCGCACCTTCGCCCCAGGGATTCCCTTCCGCCTTCCGGCCCGCCGCGAGCGAGTAGAAGATGTTGATGAAGAAGGGGATCATCCCCGCCGCCATGATCATGTAGCCGATCGTCGCGACGTGGTTCCAATGGGCATAGGCATCCGTGTAATCCGGCACACGGCGCTGCATGCCCTGCATGCCGAGGAAGTGCATCGGGAAGAACATCACGTTCACGCCGATGAAAAAGATCCAGAAGTGGGCCTGGCCCAGGATTTCCGAATACATCTTACCGAACATCTTCGGGAACCAGTAATACCAGGCCGCGAAGAGGGCGAACACGGCGCCGAGCGACAGCACGTAGTGGAAGTGGGCCACCACGTAATAGGTGTCGTGGACGTTGTTGTCGACGCCGCCGTTGGCGAGGACGACGCCGGTGACGCCGCCGACGGTGAACATGAAGATGAAGCCGATCGCCCACATCATCGGCGTCTCGAAGCTGATCGAACCACCCCACATCGTCGCGATCCACGAGAAGATCTTGATGCCGGTGGGCACCGCGATCACCATCGTTGCCGCGGTGAAGTACATCTTGGTGTTCACGTCCATGCCGACGGTGAACATGTGGTGGGCCCACACGACGAAGCCGATCACGCCGATCGCGACCATGGCATAGGCCATGCCGAGATAGCCGAACACCGGCTTGCGGCTGAAGGTGGCGATGATGTGGCTGACCATGCCGAAGCCCGGCAGGATCATGATGTACACCTCCGGATGGCCGAAGAACCAGAAGAGGTGCTGGTACAGGATCGGATCGCCGCCGCCCGACGCGTCGAAGAAGTGCGTTCCGAAATTACGATCGGTGAGCAACATGGTGATCGCGCCGGCGAGAACCGGGAGCGACAGCAGCAGCAGGAAGGCGGTGACAAGCACCGACCAGACGAACAGCGGCATCTTGTGCAGGGTCATGCCCGGCGCGCGCATGTTGAAGATGGTGGTGATGAAATTGATCGCGCCGAGGATCGACGACGCACCCGCGAGGTGGAGCGCGAAGATCGCCATGTCCACCGCGGGACCCGAGGAGCCCGAGGTCGACAGCGGCGCATAGGCGGTCCAGCCGATACCGGCGCCATTGCCGAGCCCGCCCGGCACGAAGGCCGAGCCGAGCAGCAGCAGGAAGGCAGGGACGATGAGCCAGAAGCTGATGTTGTTCATCCGCGGGAAGGCCATGTCCGGTGCCCCGATCATGATCGGAACGAACCAGTTGCCGAAGCCGCCGATCATCGCCGGCATCACCATGAAGAAGACCATGATCAGGCCGTGGGCGGTGATCAGCACGTTCCAGAGATACGCCGCCTCGTCGATATTGCCGCCGGCCCATTTCGGCAGGACCTGCAGGCCCGGCTCCATCAGCTCGGCGCGCATGATGCCCGAGATGGTGCCGCCGATGATCCCCGCGATGATCGCGAAGATCAGATAGAGCGTGCCGATGTCCTTGTGGTTCGTCGACATGAACCAGCGCGCGAAGAAGCCGGGCTTGTGATCGGCGTCATGGTGCGCGCCATGCGCCTCATGCGTCTGGAAGTGAGTCGCATTTGCGGTCGTATCGGTCATGTCAGTTTCCGCGCTTGGATTCGGTGGCGCCCTGCGTCGAGACGGCTGGCGTCCCCGTGGCAGGATTGAGACCGGTCGGTTCCGGGCTGGTTTCGGTCGCGCTGCCGCCGCCGGTCGGGACCGGCCCTGCCGCTGCCGCTGCCGCCGCCGGATTGGTCACCGGCGACGTCGCCGTCTCGTCGCCCGACTTGGCCTGGGCCGCACCGGGCATGGTGCCGCCCTTCGAGGCCACCCAGGCGGCGAACTGCGCGGGGGTCACGACCTCGACGGCGATCGGCATGTAGGCGTGGCGTGCACCGCAAAGCTCGAAGCACTGGCCGTAGTAGACGCCTGGGCGATCGGTCTTGAACCAGGTTTCGTTGAGCCGGCCCGGGACCGCGTCGATCTTCGCCCAGAAGGCCGGAACGCCCCACGAGTGGATCACGTCGGCCGAGGTGACGATCATCTTCACCGTCGCACCGACCGGGACGACCATCCGCTCATCGACCGCGAGCAGGCGCGGCTCGCCGCGCTTCTTGGCATCCTCGTCCTTCAAGACGTTGGACACGATCTCGAAGTCGCCATTGTCCGGATAGGTGTAGGTCCAATACCATTGGTTGCCGGTCGCCTTGATCGTCAGATCGGCCTTGGGCGGCGAATATTGGTGGGCGAGCAGCCGGATCGACGGCACCGCGATCGCCACCAGGATCAGCACCGGCACCAGCGTCCACGCGATTTCGAGCACCGTGTTGTGAGTCGTGCGCGAGGGCACCGGATTCGCGCTGCGGCGGAAACGGACCACCACGTAAAGCAGCAGCAGCAGCACGAACACCGAGATGACGGTGATCAGCGGCAGCAGGATGTAATTGTGGAAGCTCGACGCTTCCTCGCCGATCGGCGTCACCTGCGGCTGAAAACCCAGCTCGCCGGTCGGCTGGCCGACGGTTGCGTCGGGCAGGGTCCGGGTGACGGAGCTGCTCAGCACGGAGGCGTTGGACGGCTCCTCGCTGCTGGTGTTGGCGAGGCTGATCTCGGAAGGCTGCGCGGGCGCGGCCTGCGAATTGGCGCTGACCGCGTCGATGGGCTGCTGGGCAGGCGCTGCCGCGGCCGCGGCCGGCGCAGCCGTCGGTGCTGGCGCCGCCGGCGCCTGCTGGGCGAAGGCGCTTGCCGGTGCCATGCCGAAGGCGGCGGCAACGGCGAAAAGCTTGAGCGAAGTCTTCATCTAAACCCCTTGAACCCTCCGAGCGGAGCGGGACGGATTCGCCGCCGGAGCGCGCGAATTGTGGCGGCTTATAGGCAGGGATGTTACGCGCCTCAAGGCTCTTGGCGCGGGTTGATGAAGCGAGGAGCGGGGCCTATCAGGCGGACAGCCAACGAAAAAGCGCGGGAGCCGATGACTCAGGACGAGATACTGGAGGAGTTCCGCGCTGCGGACGCTCTGCTCGAGGGGCATTTCGTCCTCTCCTCCGGGCTGCACAGCCCGCGCTACCTGCAATGCGCGAGGGTGCTGATGGATCCCTCGCGCGCCTCGCGGCTCGCGTCCGCGCTCGCCCGCAGCCTGCCGATCGAGATCAAGTCGCAGATATCGATGGTGGTTTCGCCGGCGATGGGCGGCGTGATCATTGGCCACGAAATGGGCCGTTCGCTTGGGCTCGAGGCCGTGTTCGTGGAGCGCCCGACCGGCACGTTCGAGCTGCGCCGCGGCTTCCGCCTCAAGGCCGGCCAGAAGGTGCTGCTGGTGGAGGACGTGGTCACCACAGGCCTCAGCTCGCGCGAGGCGATGAAGGCCGTCGAGACGGCCGGCGGGCAGGTGATCGCCGCCGCCGCGCTGGTCGACCGCTCGAACGGCCTTGCCGATCTCGGCATACCCTTCTTTCCGCTGATCCGGATCGACGTTCCGAGCTACGAGCCCGGCGCAGTGCCCGAGGAACTCGCCGCGATTCCGGTCGAGAAGCCGGGGAGCCGCAAGGCAGCGTGAGCGGCCCGCTCCGCCTCGGGGTCAATATCGACCATGTCGCGACGATCCGGAACGCGCGCGGCGGCGATCATCCGGATCCGGTCCGCGCCGCTTTTGCCGCCGCCGCGGCCGGCGCGGATGGCATCACCGCCCATCTTCGCGAGGATCGCCGCCACATCCGCGACGAGGATATCAGCGCGCTGATGGAGCGCCTCGAAGTGCCGCTCAATCTCGAGATGGCGGCAACCGAGGAGATGCTGGCGATCGCCCTGCGGCATCGGCCCCATGCGGTCTGCATCGTGCCCGAGAAACGCGAGGAACGGACCACCGAGGGCGGGCTCGATGCCGCGGGGCAGGACAATCATCTGGCGCCGATGATCGCCCGCCTGACCGAGGCAGGCATCCGCGTCAGCCTGTTCATCGAGCCCGACGCGCGCCAGATCGATGCCGCCATTCGACTGAAGGCGCCCGTCGTCGAGTTCCACACCGGCCTCTACGCCCATCTCGAAGGCGAGGATCGCGCCGTGGAGCTGCGCCGGATCGCCGATGCCGCCGCGCTTGCCTCCAAGAACGGGATCGAGCCCCATGCCGGGCACGGGCTCACCTTCGACAACGTCGTGCCGATCGCCGCGATCCCGCAGATTCGCGAACTCAACATCGGCCACTTCCTGATCGGCGAAGCCATCTTCACCGGCCTCGGCGAAAGCGTCTCCCGAATGCGTGCCCTGATGGCGGAAGCGCGCGAATGAGGGTGGAGAATGCGCAACATCTCCCTCTCCCCTCGTGGGAGAGGGGTTGGGAAGAGGGGAAGCGGCCGGTGCGGCTCGACGCCGGTCCGGGCGCTTCAGGGGCCGCCTCAGCGGCATCGGGCCGCTTCGGCGGCCGCCCCCTCTTGCTGCCCTCTGCCGCAAGAGGAGAGGGAGAAAATTGCCGATTGGGCCTGGCCGCATGACGATCATCGGCATCGGCTCCGATCTCTGCAACATCGAACGGATCCAGAATTCGCTCGATCGCTTCGGCGAGCGGTTCGTCAACCGCGTGTTCACCGACAAGGAGCGGCAGAAGGCGGAGAGCCGGCCGTTCACCAAGGCAGGCACTTACGCCAAAAGGTTCGCCGCCAAGGAAGCCTTCTCCAAGGCGGTCGGCACGGGCTTCAAACGCGGCGTGTTCATGCGCGATATAGGTGTCGTGAACCAACCTTCCGGCGCCCCGACGCTGGAGCTTACCGGCGGCGCCAAAGCGAGGCTTGACGCAATGACACCCGAAGGCCACTTCGCACAGATCCATTTGACGATGACGGACGATCATCCGTTCGCCCAGGCGTTCGTCATCATCACTGCCAGTCCGATTTCGAGGAGCGAAGGGTGAGCAGCAGCGACCCCGCATTTGCCATGACCGACGAGAGACAGCCGACGGCGACAGAGGCGCCCGCCACCGCTCCCGCCAAGAAGGAGGGCACCGATTGGTGGGCCGAGTTCAAGGCGATCTTCTGGCTGGTTCTCGCCGTGCTGGCGATCCACAGCTTCATCGCCAAGCCTTTCTACATCCCGTCGGAATCGATGATGCCGGGGCTGCTCAAGGGCGATCGGCTGGTAGTCACCAAATATCCGTACGGCTGGTCCTGGGTGTCGCCGAGCTTCCACATCCTGCCCCAGATGCACGGCAGGCTGTTCGGGCGCATGCCGACGCCGGGCGACGTCGTCATCCTGACGCCGCCGGGCGCCACGTCCGATTACATCAAGCGGGTGATCGCGGTCCCCGGCGACACCGTCGAGATGGTCGCCGGTCAGCTCTACATCAACGGCAAGCCGGTGAAGCGGGAGCGCCGCCCGCCGATGCGCGTGCCGGTCGATGCCAACGTGCCCTGCGTGTTCGGCGAGGCCCAGGATTTCCGGGTGCAAGGCGATGACGGCAAGCTCTACTGCGAAGTGCCGGTGGTGCGCGAGACCTTGGCCAATGGTCGCTCGTTCGACACGATCGATCTCGGCTACAATCCCATGGTCGACGACGTTCCCAAGATCACCATCCCCGAAGACCATGTCTGGGTGATGGGCGACAATCGCGACAAGTCGGCCGACAGCCGCGTCCCGGTTGCGGAGCAGGGCTTCGGCGGACCCGCGGCCTGGGAAAATATCGGCGGCCGCGCCGAGTTCATCACCTTCTCGCTCGACGGCACCACCCAATATCTGAACCCGATCAGCTGGTTCACGGCATTGCGGAGCGGCCGCGCTGGCACGTCGCTCCGCCCCGCGGAAGGCAAGGCACAATGAGCGACGGGCCCGGTGGTCACGTCGAGCAACCGGGCCCGACGGAACTTCGCGATCCCCTGATCAGGCAGGAGATGAAGCGTGCCGGCGTCTGGTTCGGCATGGGCCTGGCGATACTCGGCGTCATTTTCCTCGCCCAACCCCTGCTGCTGATCTTCGCCGGCATCGTGCTTGCCTCGATGCTCGACGGCGGCACCCGTCTGCTCGGCCGGGTGCTGCCGATCGGACGCGGCTGGCGGCTGACCATCGTCACGCTCGCCGCCGTCGCTTTCATCATCTGGACTTGCTACTTCGCCGGCAGTTCGCTGATGGGCGAAGCGGAGCGCCTTCGTGAGGCGATTACTCTGCAGGCGAATCGCGTGCTTGCCTGGGGACACTCGCTCGGCGTGATGCAGGGCGGTGCCAAGATCGACCAGCTGAGCGGCCAGTTGATGGGCACGCTCGGCCGCCTCGGTTCGGCGGTGAGCAGCGCGCTCGGCGCGATCACCAGCTTCGTCATGATCCTGGTGATCGGCATCTTCGTCGCGGTAGAGCCGCGGCTCTACCAGCGCGGCTTCGCCTGGATGCTGCCGCTGCGCTCTCGCGACAGCTTCTATACCACGGCCGCGACCATGGGCTTCACCTTGCGCCGGCTGATGGCGGGGCGTCTGGTCGGCATGGCGGTGGAAGGCGTCGGCACCTGGCTGCTGCTGATGGTCGGCGGCGTGCCGATGGCCGCCTTGCTCGGCATCCTCACCGGCCTGCTCGCCTTCATCCCCAATATCGGGGCGATCGTTTCGGGCGCCCTGATCGTGCTGGCCGGCTTCAGCGTCTCCATGAATGCCGGCCTTTGGGCGATCGCAGTCTACCTCATCGTGCAGCTCGTCGACGGCTATCTGATCGTGCCGTACGTCGCGCGCAGGACGGTCGATCTCGCCCCGGCCCTTGTCCTCGGCGCCCAGCTTCTGCTCGGCGCGTTGTTCGGGCTCATGGGCCTGGCCCTGGCCGACCCGATCGTCGCGATGATCAAGGTCGCGCTCGAGCGCCACTCGGAAGAGAAATCCGACAGGGAATCCTGATCGTGAACCGGATCTCGTGAGGCGGGTCAGGCCACGGCCTCATCGCGCGACGGCGCTAATCATCTAGGCTGGAGCGTTCATCCGACCTGCGATTCGACCCGGTTCAAAGGATTACCGGCCGAGTCGTGGCGGCCGAGGAACGCCTGCCTCGGCGGTCAGCGGACGGGCGTATCTGGGGCGCCCGGTGGGCACCCCATCCGCCGTCACTCGCCGCCGGGGCCGCCCGGCATGCCTCCACCGGGCGCGCCGCCACCGCCTGGGGCGCCGCCCTGCATCTGCTGCATCTGCTGCTGCATCATCATCTGGCGGACCGTTGCCTCCGGCAGGAACTCGAGCAACTCCACATCGAACTCGAGCGTCGAGTTCGGCGGGATCGCGCCCTGCCCTTCGCTGCCGTAGCCAAGCTCGGGCGGGATGCGGAACTGATATTTGGCGCCCTTGCGCATCAGCTTGAGGCCTTCTGTGAAGCCCTTGACGAGCGCGCCGTCGGCGAGTGGCATCGGCGTCGGCTGGCGGCCCTCATTGCTGTCGAAAATCGTGCCGTCGGACAGTCGACCGGTATAAATGACCAACGCGATGTCTGTGGAGGTCGGGCTTGCGCCCTCGCCTTCTTTGATGACCCGGTACTGGAGGCCCGAAGCCGTTTTCTGGAGAACCTGGTGCGCGGTCCCCGCCCAGGCCACTCCGGCCGCGAGCAGCGACAGCAGGATCAGCCCGAGCCAGAGCTTCAGGACCGAGCCCTTCCGGATCGGACGGAGCGGAACGGCGGTGACCGACATGACGATTCCCTCGAAAATGAAAAAAGGGGCGGCGGTGGAAGGTCGTCGTGCCCGGCACGACGGAGAGCTGCCGCGCAGCTCTCACCTACCCACTATCGCCGCCCCTGATCTTGGCAAGCCTGCAATCGGCAGCCCGGGCTGAGCCGGACTTAACGAACGCCGTCGCGCTCGGCCCGCTTGCGCTCGAGCTTGCGCGCCCGGCGAATCGCAGCGGCACGCTCGCGCGCGCGCTTCTCGGACGGCTTCTCGTAGTGACGACGCAGCTTCATCTCGCGATAGACGCCTTCACGCTGCAGCTTCTTCTTGAGGGCGCGCAGCGCCTGGTCGACATTGTTGTCGCGAACGAGGATTTGCATAAGCGGTCGTCACTCTCCGTTAAATGGGTCAAGGCGGCGGCCCTCAACGACGCGCCTCCAGATCAAGCCATCAAAGCATTAAATAAGGTTCGCCGCAGGACATAGCCTGCGCCGCACGGGCCGCCCGTTACCAGCGGGGCCGCCCGATTTCAAGCTTCGATTCCAGGCGCAACCCCTTGATAAGAGAGTCGGACCGCTCCGGAAAGCGCCCGATCAGGGATCGAGATCCTCGAATCGGGCCGCGGACCTGGCGAGCCGCGCCTCGAGCGCGACTCCAAGATCGGCGCTGACGAGGGCGCCTGCATTCCACATCGCGACATGGCGCAGCCCGTCCTCCACCGTCCGTCCGCGACTGTAATTGAGGCTCATCTTGGCGCCGGCGACGGCGAGCGGCGATTTCTCGGCAATCGTCCGGGCCATATCGAGCGCAGCGGCGAGCACCGAGTCGCGGCTCTCGCAGAGCCGGTTGACGAGGCCGAGCCGCGCTGCCTCGGCCGCTTCCACGCGCCGGCCGGTATAGACGAGTTCCCGCACGATGCCGTGCGGGATGAGATGGCCCAGGCGCTGCAGCGTGCCGAGATCGGCGGTGATCGCGACGTCTACTTCGGCAATCGCGAAATAGGCGTCGGCCGATGCGAGGCGGATGTCGCAGGCGCTGGCGAGGTCCACACCGGCGCCGATGCAACCGCCATGCACGGCCGCGATCACCGGCGGCCGCGCCGCTTCGATGGCGCTGAACGCATCCTGCAGGCGCTGAATATCGCGCAGCCGCCTTTCGGTGCCGCGGCCATGATCGCCGCCATGGCCGAACTGGGTAATCGCGTATTGAAGGTCGATGCCGGCGGTGAAATGACGTCCCTCGCCCGAAAGCACGATCGCACGCACCGTGGCATCGCTGCCGAGGCTGCGGAAGGTCTCGCCGATCGCCGTGAACATGGCCTCGTCCATGGCGTTCATCTTGTCGCCGCGTGCCAGTTCGACCGCGGCGACCCCGCCCTGCCGATCGACCCGGATCCTTTCGCTTCCCATCGCCTGCTCTCTCCCGTTAAGAGCCTGTCATGACGCGCTTCACGGTGAACGGCCAGCCCATCGAATACCGGCTGGATCCGGACACGCCCCTGCTCTGGGCGCTGCGCGACGCTTCCAATCTCACCGGAACCAAATATGGCTGCGGCACCGGCCAGTGCGGGGCCTGCACCGTGCATGTCGACGGCCGCGCGGTGCGCAGCTGTCAGATGCCGATCGGACGACTGGAAGGCAGCTTCGTCACCACCATCGAAGCCTTGTCGCCCGATCGTTCGCACCCGATCCAGCAGGCCTGGGTTGCCGAGTCGGTGCCCCAATGCGGCTTCTGCCAGCCGGGAATGATCATGGCCGCCGCCGCGTTGCTCGAGCAGAATGGCGCGCCGAGCGACGCCGACATCGACGCGGCGATCACCAACCTCTGCCCGTGCGGGACCTATCCCAGGATCCGCGAGGCGATTCGCAGGGCGGCGCGGGTGCGCGGCGGCCAGGAACAGATTTCGGCGGCACCGCCGCCCGACATCGATCCCTGCGACGCCGCGCGCCGGGTGCCGGCGCTCGATGCCGGCGGTGCCCCGGCACGGCGGCGGTAGCTTTCGGAACGTTGTCGAACCGGTTCAGCCACGGCTCATCGACATTGCGGCACAAGTCGTCATTATCGCAGGGCGGCTTTTCGCCGGGCGGAGACAGGAGTGTTCGATGCGTAAGGCATTGATCGGATTGGTGATGTCGGCAACGGTGCTTACCCCCGTGGCCGCGGAAGCGCAAAATCACGGCGGCAGCCGGGCCGAGCGCATCCAGCAACGTTACGAGCGGCAGGGCGAGCGCAATCAGGCACGCGTCGAGGCCCGGCAGCAACGGCAGGCGGTCCGCCAGGAACGTCAGGACGTGCGGCAGCAGCGCGTCGAAGCGCCTCGGCAGGCGCCGGTGCAGGTGCAGGGCAACCAGGGCGTCGACCAGCGCTCGGCGTCCAACTGGCAGAGCGGAGAGCGGCGGCGTGGCGAAGGGGGCGCCCGGCGCGAGGCCTATCGTCAGCGGATCGACGCGACTCGCGAAGCGTCGCAGCGCAGCGCGGAAGGTCTGGATCCCCGCTATCAGCGGCAGGCGGCGCGGAACCAGCAGCGCTACGAGGAGCGGCTTCGCGACCAGCGCCGCGACCGCCGCGACGATCGCCGCGATTGGCGCAACGACCGCCGGGACGACCGCCGGGGTTGGCAGAACGACCGCGGGGATTATCGGCAGGCGCAGCGTTGGGACCGCCAGTGGCGCAACGATCGGCGGTACGATTGGCAGAATTATCGCTACGCCCACCGCGATCTCTACCGGATCGGACGCTATTACTCGCCCTATCGTGATCACAGCTACAGCCGTCTGTCGATCGGCTTCTCGCTCGGCTCCGGCTTCTACGGCGATCGCTACTGGATCAGCGATCCCTGGCAGTATCGCTTGCCGCCGGCTTATGCCGGCACGCGCTGGGTCCGCTATTATGACGACGTGCTGCTCGTCGACATGTATACCGGCGAGGTGATCGACGCGATCTACGACTTCTTCTGGTAAGCGGTCACGCCGCAGATCGAAGGATCGGAAGCCCGGGGCGCATGCGCTCCGGGCTTTTCGCTTGCCAGCGCCGGGCGGCGCCAGCATGAAAAGAGCGTTTCCGGAGGGTCTTGATGCGCTTTCTCGCTTTCGCCGCCGCCTGCCTGATCGCCTCGCCCGCTGCGGCCGAGATCCTCGTGATCCATGCCGGCCATCTGCTTTCGGATCCGGCGCGCGCCGTCGCCGGACCTTCCACGATCACCGTCGCGGACGGCCGGATCACAGCGATCGATGCGGGGCTGACGCCGCCGCCGGCCGGTGCCCGCCTGATCGATCTTTCGTCCAAGACGGTGCTGCCGGGCCTCATCGACACCCATGTCCATCTCTCCGGTGATCCCGGATCCGATTATCGCGACGAAGCGGTCAACAGCGACGAATATGCGACCCTGGTCGGGGCCAGGAACGCGCGGATCACCGCGCTGGCCGGCTTCACCACAGTCCGGGATCTCGGATCGCCGCCGCTGGTCGGCTTCGCCTTGCGCCGCGCAACCGCGGAAGGTGCCATCCCAGGCCCGCGGATCGTGTCGTCGGGGCCTGCCATCTCGACCATCGGCGGCCATGGTGACGTTTCCGGGTTCCGGCCCGAAGTGGTCGCGGTGCTGGGCGCGAACAACACCTGCACCGGTCCGGAGCAATGCGCCGCCCGCGTGCGCGAATTCTCCCGGGCCGGCGCCGACCTGATCAAGATCACTGCAACCGGCGGCGTCCTGTCCCAGCAGGCGCGCGGCCTCGGCCAGCATTTCACCGACGCCGAGATGAAGGCGATCGTCGACACCGCCCACGGCCTTGGCCTCAAGGTGGCCGCGCATGCCCACAGCGCCCGCGGCATCGAGGCCGCCGCCCGCGCCGGCGTCGATTCGATCGAGCACGGCACCTTCGCCGATGCCAAGGCGATCCAGGCGATGAAGACCGGCGGCGCGACATTGGTGCCGACCCTGATGGCGTTCACCGGCATTCGTGAGCGGCTCGGCAAGGGCGTCTACACGCCGGCGGTCGAGGCCAAGGTCCGCGAGACGCTGAGCGAAGTCGGCAAGGCGGCGCGCGCGGCGCGGGCCGCCGGCGTGCCGGTGGTGTTCGGCACCGACGCGGCGGTGTTCGAACATGGCCGCAACGCTCAGGAGTTCGGCCTTTTGGTCGATCAGGCCGGGATGAGCCCGGCCGAGGCGATCGCGTCCGCGACCACGGGGGCGGCGCGGTTGCTCGGCATGGACAACGAGATCGGGCGGATCGCGCCGGGCTATTCGGCGGACATCATCGCGGTGAGCGGCGATCCGCTCCGCGACGTGCATGCGCTGGAGAGGGTGGACTTCGTGATGGTGAGAGGACGGACGATCCAATGAACAGCGTGGTTGGAGATCCCTACGCGCTCTATCGGATGCAGATCGGCGCGTGGGTGAAGGATCGGATGAAGCGGACCGCCAACGTCCTCCAGATCCCGGCGAAGGGCCTCGACATCTTCGTCGTGCGCGATCTGCTGACCCGCAGCGAGTGCGAGCAGGTGATGAAGCTGATCGACAAGGATCGCATTCCCTCGGGCCTGCTCTCCCCGAGCGGCGATCCGGAATTCCGCACCAGCGAGAGCTGTCATCTGAGGATGAGCGATCCGATCAACGTGCAGGTGCAGAACAAGATCAATCATCTCACCGGCATCCAGCCTGCGCATGGGGAGACCATCCAGGGGCAGCGCTACGCGCCCGGCCAGCAGTTCAAGCCGCACAACGATTATTTCCATCCCGGCACCGATTATTGGGACGACATGCAGCTGAGCGGCGGCCAGCGCACCTGGACGGCAATGGTATTCCTGAACGACGTCGAAGCCGGCGGCCAGACCTGGTTCCCGGACGCCAACGTCCGGGTCACGCCCCGCCAGGGCAATCTGCTGCTGTGGAACAACATGGACGAATACGGGCAACCGAATCCCTATTCGCTGCACAGCGGCATGCCGGTCGAGGCGGGCGTCAAATATGTGATCACCAAATGGTATCGCGAGCGTCCATGGACGCCGCTGCCCGCCTGAGCGCGGGAGCAGATCAGCTCTCGCCGTCGATCTCCGGCGCTTCGTCGAGATATTTCGGAGTCTCCGGTGCGCGAAGCTTGGCCAGGGTGACGATCGCCGCCAGGGCAAGCCCGGCTTCCCAGATGAAGAACGCGATTGCCGCCGAAGCCGCGTGCAGCGCCGTCGACCATTGGTAACGCCGCGTGAGTCTGCCGACATAAGCAGGATCGAGCCGGTCGTCGATGTCGCGGGTCGCGCAACCGGTTCGCCACTTGAGCAACCAGGCCAGCGACAGCGCAGCCAGCGCGACCACATAGAAGATCGCGCCGGCTTCCCGGGAGCCGGGATCACTCAAGCGCTCGGCAAACGCGCGCGTGGGAAATGCTATGAAGGCGATGATTGCAAGGAACAGCAGCGTCGCGAGCAGAAAATGATGCCCGGTGGTACGGTAGATGGCGCCTGAAAAATGGTGGTGCACCCAATAGATGCCGATCACCAGCACCGAGAGAAGATAAGCCAGATAAGCGGGCCACAGCGTCAACAGCTCGTTGGCGAAATCCGGCCCGGCTTCGGGAAGCTTGATCTCCAGCAGCGGCAGCGTGAAGGCGATCGCGAACACCGCGTCTGCGAAAATCTCCATCCGCTGCGTTCCGCGCACGGCCCCTTCGCCGGGATGCTCGTCGAGCCGCGGCGTATCTTTATTGTCCTTGGTCACGATCGATCCTCCTGGGCGGCGTTCGGCCAGGCTAGGCGAGAACGAGGACGATGGCGATCCTGAGCGTGAAAGCCGCCTCCGCGCCGAAGGGATGCGGTATCAACGGGCGTTTCCTGGCTCGAGAGCGGCTCAGGCGCAGAGCACAAGCTGCGTCAGTCGGTTGCACCCATATAGGCGCCGTTCAAGTAGAGGAGCGGATCGACTTCTTCGCGGGCGATCGCGTCCTCGACGACGCCGATGAAAATGCTGTGGGTGCCGAAGGGATGATGATCGATCCGGCGGCACACGATCGAGGCCTGGGCGTCGATCAGCCGCGGCGGGCGCTCGCAATCCATCGTCCAGCCGGAGACGAAGCGCAGGCCGTGCTGCCGGCGATCGGCGAACATCTGGGCGATGTCGACCTGATCGCGGTGCAGGACGTTGACGCAGAAATGCGAGACGTCCTCCATCGAGCTGTGCATCGCCGCGAACCGGTTGATACAGACCAGCAGGCTGGGCGGATCCATCGCAAGCGACGACATTGCGGTCGCGGTGATCCCCATCGGCTCGCCGCCGACGCAGATCGTGATCACGTTCACGGTTGACGCCACCCGGCGCATCGCCGCCCGGAAGCCGTCGGTCACGTGAAGATCGGTTTCGCTCATCGCCTTCCCCATGGCGTCTGCCGCCGTCGCTGGCAATCCGCGATCCGTAGCCACGCATTTCGGGATCGCAGCGGAAGCCGGCAAGGCTCTGGATTTCCGAGGTCTTTGCGCCCGCCGCCCCCTCCCCGCCCCGGCAGCAGCAGAGACAAACGTCGGATTTCACTGGAAAATCTTTGGATATCCGCTAGCATCACGGCCGGGAGGCGACAGGGGGAACATGATCGAGCTTCTGACGGCACCGGCGAATCTGCCATTCTCGGTGGCATTGATCGTGATGCTGCTGATCGGCCTCATTGAAGCGATCGGGCTCGGCGCGCATGCCGTCCACATCGATCTTCACCTCGATACCCATATCGATGGTTTCGATCCCCTTGCCTGGCTCGGCATCGGCCGGATCCCGTTGCTGATGGTGATCATCGTCTTTCTCGCCATCTTCGGCCTGGCGGGGCTGACGCTACAGCAACTGGCCTCCGAACTGGCCGGCGCACCTTTGTCGCCATGGATCGCCGGTTTGGCGGCCGCCGTCGCAGCTTTGCCGCTCACCGGTTTCGGCGCGCGCGGCCTCGCCCGCATCCTGCCCCAGGACGAGACCACTGCCGTGAGCCTCGACACTCTCGTCGGCAAGCGCGGCGAGATCACGATCGGCACCGCCCGCCGTGGCAGCCCCGCGCAGGCGCGGGTGCGCGACGTCCACGGCCAGGTCCATTACGTTATGGTCGAGCCGCACGAGGAAGCCCATCCGCTCGCCGCCGGCGACGCCATCCTCCTCGCCCGCCGCGAGGGCCACATTTTCATCGCACTGGGGCGGGCCGACGGCCTCGACCCGCTCATCCACGAACAACTGAAGGTAGGTTGACGATGTTCACCGGAATGAATGGCCTCATCCAGTTGGCGATCTATGCCGGCGCCATCCTTGTGGTGGCGCTGACGATCGGGCTCATGATCACACGCCTCTACAAGCGTGCGACCAAGGAGATCGGCTTCGTCCGCACCGGCTTCGGCGGCGAGAAGGTGGTGATCAACGGCGGCGCTCTCGTGCTGCCGGTTCTCCACGAGACGATGCCGGTCAACCTCAACACCGTCCGCCTCGCCGTCGAGCGCAAGAATAACGACGCGCTGATCACCCTCGATCGCCTGCGCATCGACGTGAAGGCCGAATTCTACGTTCGCGTCCGCCCGGACAGCGAGAGCATCGCCATCGCGGCCCAGACGCTCGGCCTGCGCACGATGCAGCCCGAAAGTCTGAAGGAGCTGATCGAGGGCAAGTTCGTCGACGCTCTGCGCTCCGTCGCCGCGGGCATGACGATGGCCCAGCTGCACGAGCAGCGCGCCGATTTCGTTCAGAAGGTGCAGCAGGTTTCGGCCGCCGATCTGGCGATGAACGGCCTCGAGCTCGAATCGGTGTCGCTGACCGGCCTCGACCAGACCTCGATCGAGCATTTCAACGCCAACAATGCGTTCGATGCCGAGGGCCTCACCAAGCTCACCGAGCAGATCGAGCTGCGCAAGAAGGCGCGCAACGACATCGAGCAGGAAACCCGGGTGCAGATCGAAGCGAAGAATTTCGACGCCCAGCGTCGCAGCCTCGAGATCGCCCGCGACGCCGAATTCGCGCGGCTGGAACAGGAGCGCGAGGTCGAAGTGCGGCGCGCCGCCCAGTCTGCCGAAGTTGCGCAGGAGCAGTCGCTGCGCCAGCGTGAAGCCGAGGAAGCGCGGATCGCCGCCAAGCAGCAGGTCGACAGCGCCCAGATCCAGGCCAACCGTCTCGTTGAGCAGGCCAAGATCGCGCAGACCCAGGCGCTCGAGATCGCCCGCCAGGAACAGCAAATCGCAGTCCAGAACAAGAGCCGCGAGGAAAGCCAGGCCAAGGCGGAGGCCGACAAGGCGCGCGCCGCCGCGGTCGCGGCCGAGGAGCAGGTCGGCACGGCGCGCGAAACCGAGATCGCCGAACGGCAGAAGAAGATCGAACTGATCGACGCGGCGCGCGAGGCCGAGCGGGCGGCGATCGGCATCCGCGTCAAGGCCGATGCCGACAAGCAGGCCGCCGCCGACCGCGCCGAAGCCCTTCGTCTCGCCGCCGAAGGCGAGGCGGAAGCGGAAAAGCTCAAGGCGGAGGCCGCCCGCGTCCGCTTCGAAGTCGAAGCGGCCGGACAGCGTGCGATCAACGAGGCGGCGAACCTGCTCTCGTCCGATCAGGTATCGCTGCAGGCGAAGGTTGCCCTGCTCAAGGTGCTCCCGGAAATTGTCCGGGAAGCCGCCAAGCCTATGGAAGCAATCGACAGCATCAAGATCGTCCAGGTCGATGGCCTGACCGGGAGCGCCGGCGCGGGCGGACTGGCCGGCGGCGCGGCTGGCGGGGACAGCAGCAACCTTGCCTCGTCCGCGGTCGCCGCGGCGCTCCGCTACCGTGCGCAGGCACCGATCGTCGACGGCCTGATGAAGGAATTGGGCTTCGACGGATCGACGCTGGAGAATCTGGTCGCCGGCGCCAAGGATCCGGGCTCGGCCGAGGTGCCTCTGGTCGCAGTGCCGGTCGCCCCGAAGGATTGAACGGACGATGCGCATCGCGCCGCGGGGTGGGGTGCGCATCGCCGCATGTCGAAAAGGCGGAACCGCGCCGCCCGTCCGGCGCTGCGCAACGCAATGAGCACAATTCACCGCCTCAACCACGCGCTCGAACGCGCCTGGGCGCGGGGCCTGCTGCCCGAGCCGCCATTTGAGCGGGCGCTTGCGCGCTGGTCTGCGGAGGGCGATCCGAGCTGGACGGAGCCGCTCGCGATCCTGGTCCAAAGCCTGATCGAGGAAGCCGATCTCAATCCGCTCGGGCGGACCATGGCTTATGGCCAGATTGCGCGGGCGGTGGCCGCCCGCCGCCGCGCGGACGCGCTGTGGCGAACACGATTCGAGATCGCTGATATCCGGATCGAGGCGCCGATCGTCATCCTCGGCCAGATGCGGTCGGGGACGACTCGGGTCCACCGGCTGCTCGCCTGCGACCCGCGCTTTCGCTTCACCCGCTTCTATGAGACGATGGCACCGGTGCCGCCGCGCGGCCCCGATCTCCGGCCGCTCGCCGCCGCGGCCGGCCTGCGTTTCGTCCACCATCTCAATCCGGATCTGAAGGCGGTCCATCCCACCACCGCGGCAGCACCGGAGGAGGAATTCGGCCTATTCAGCCCCTCCATCCACGGCGCCCAGTTCGAGGCGCAATGGCGGGTCCCGAGCTTCACCCGCTGGTGGGAACAAGTCGACCGCCGGCCGGTCTACGCGACGTTCGGCAAGCTGATGAAGATCCTTGCCTGGTCGCGGGCCGGCAGCGGACCGTGGCTGATGAAAGCGCCGCAATTCATGGAGGATCTCGATCTGCTCCTCGAGCAATTCCCGGATGCACGGCTGATCTGCCTGGATCGCGACCCGGCCGAAGTCGCAGGCTCGTCGGCCTCGCTCGTCTGGAACCAGATGAAGGTCCAGTCCGATTCGGCAGATGCCGCGTGGATCGGCGCCGAATGGCTGCGCAAGACTGCGCGGCGAGCGGATCGGTCAGCCGCCGTACGTGCCGCTCGCCCCGACGTGCCCCAGATCGAGATCAGCTTCGACGCGATGAACCAGGACTGGCGCGGCGCCGTCGCGCGCATCTACGACTTCCTCGACCTGCCGCTGACATCCGCGGTCGAAGCCGCGATGGCGCGCTATCTCGCAGAGGCGGAGCGCAGCGGCTTTCGCGGCCATCGCTACAGCCTCGCCGACTTCGGCCTCGATGCAGAAAGCGTGCGCAATGTGGTTGGGGCGAGCGCCGCTTACGCGCTATAGCCCGCGCATGTCCTGGTATGTCGGTTTGCTGCTCTTCCTCGCCACCGTCGCGGCGATGGAGGGCGTCGCCTATGGCGCGCACCGCTGGATCATGCACGGGCCCGGTTGGTTCCTGCATCGAAGCCACCACCGGCCGCGTACCGGCGCCTTCGAAGCGAACGATCTTTATGCCGTGATCTTCGCCCTGCCCTCGATCACCCTGATCTTCGGCGGCGTCAATCTCGGCTGGGGCGCCTGGGCGATCTGGGTCGGCGCCGGCATCGCCGCTTACGGCGCCATCTATTTCGGCTTCCACGACGTCATCGTCCACCGCCGGCTCGCGCACCGCTACCTGCCCAAGTCCGACTATATGAAGCGGATCATCCAGGCGCACCGGCTGCATCACGTTACCGAGAGCCGCGAGGATTCGGTCAGTTTCGGCTTCCTGATCGCCCCCCGGCCCGAGGCGCTCAAGGCCGAGTTGAAGAAGCGCGGCCATGCCGGGGTAAGGGCACCGCGGGCCTAGCCATCTCCCCCTTCAGGGAAGAGGGGGATCAGCGTGGCCGGGTCCAGAGGTCCTCGCGCTCGACCGAATCCCCGCTGCCCGATGCTTTCACCAGCGCCAGCCCCACCGATGCCAGCTTGCGGCGCTTGCGGATAATCACCCGACTGTCGAGCGCAGCCGCGCCGCGCTGGGCAACCTTGCGGCCGATCGCCCCATAGATCGAGGCTGCGGCGAGCACCGCCCAGCGGGCGCGGAACGGAAGGCGTGGGGCACCGGCGCGCCCGGAAAGCTCGTATCGTTCGGACAAGGCGGCGAGGCGCCCGGCGATCATGGCGACCCTGTCGCGATGCGCCGGCGAGGCGAGATCGCCCGGCTTCAGGCCGGCTTCGGCCAGCCATTCGGCGGGGATGTAGCAGCGCCCGTTCTCGCAATCCTCGGTGATGTCCCGGGCGATGTTGGCGAGCTGGAACGCGATGCCGAGATCGGAGGCTCGGTCGAGGGTCAGCTCGTCGTCCGGCGCCACCCCCATCACCACCGCCATCATGCAGCCGACCGCACCGGCGACGTGAAAGCAATAGCGCAGCAGATCGCGTTCGTTGGCCGGCCGCCAGCCCGCAGCATCGAGCGCGAAGCCGTCGAGATGGGCGCGAATGAAGGCGTGGGGGATCGCGCATTCGGCGGCGACTACGGCGAGCGCGTCGAACGGTGGATCGCCGACCGTCTCGCCCGCCAGAGCCCGGTCGGTCGCGTCCGCAATGCCGCGAAACGCCTGCTCAGGCTCGGCGACCGGGCGGCTGTCATGGCCCAGCGTCTGGCCATCGGTGCGGTCGTCGCAGGCACGGCACCAGGCGTAGAGCAGCCAGGCCCGCTCGCGCGTCTCGCGATCGAACAATCGGCTCGCCAGCCGAAAGGATTTCGAGCCGCGGCCGATGATCGCCGCAGCCTCCGCCACCAAGGCGGCGCGCTCAGGCGGCGAGATCATCGAGCATCAGCCCGGCCGTCGCCTTGGCGCTGCCGACCACGCCGGGTATCCCGGCCCCGGGATGGGTGCCGGCGCCGACGAAATAGAGATTGCGGATGACGTCGTCGCGATTGTGAACCCGGAAGAAGGCGCTCTGGGTGAGCAGCGGCTCGAGGCTGAAAGCCGAGCCGAGATGAGCGCCGAGATCGCTCTCGAAGTCCTTCGGCGTGTAATGGAAGCAGGTCTCGATCGCGGCGCGCACGCCCGGCAGCGCGCGCGCCTCGACGATCTCGAGGATGCGGTCGCGGTAGCGGGGGCCCTCTACCGCCCAGTCGACATCATGGTTGCCGAGATGCGGCACCGGCGCCAGCGCGTAGAAGGTCGAGCAACCCGCCGGAGCCATTTCGGGATCGGTCGCGGTCGGATGATGCAGATAGAGCGAGGGATCGTCGGCGAGACGCCCCTTGCCGTAAATGTCTCCGAGCAGGCCCTGATAGCGGGGCCCGAACAGGATCGAATGGTGCGGCACCTCGGGCCATTTGCCGCGCGCGCCGAAATGGACGACGAACAACGAGGGCGAGAAGCGCTTGCGGCGCAGCCGCGCGGCGGCAGTGCGGCCGCGCTTGTTGTCGCCGAGCAGATCGTAGGTCGCGACCACGTCCCCGTTCGAAGCGATGCCGTCGAACCGCTCTTCCCAGCCGCTGCGGGTCCGGATCGACGTCGCCGCAGCGCCGCTCGCGGTGATCGCCTCCACCGGATCGGCGAGGCGGAGGGTGCCGCCGAGCCGCTCGAACAGGCGCACCATGCCCGCGATCAGCGCATTGGTGCCGCCTTTGGCGAACCACACGCCGCCATCGCGCTCCAGCTTGTGGATCAGGGCATAGATGGCGCTGGTCGTCATCGGGTTGCCGCCGACGAGGAGCGTGTGAAAGGACAAGGCCTGCCGCAATTTCTCGTTGCGAACGAAGGTCGACACCATCGCATAGACCGAGCGCCACGCCTGGTAGCGCGCCAGCGCCGGCGCCGCCCGCAGCATCGACCGGAAATCGAGGAAAGGCACCGCCCCCAATTTCTCATAGCCTTCGCGGTATACGCCGGCCGAATAATCGAGGAACCGCCGATAGCCGGCGACGTCCGCCGGATCGAGCGCCTCGATCTGGGCGAGCAAGGCAGGGTCGTCGTTGGAATAATCGAAGATGCTGCCGTCGGGCCAGGACAGGCGATAGAAGGGACTGACCGGCACCAGATCGACGTCTGCCGCGATGTCGCTGCCCGACAAAGCCCACAATTCCTGCAGGCAGGCGGGATCGGTGATCACGGTCGGCCCGGCATCGAACGTGTAACCGTCCCGGTTCCAGACGTAGGCGCGTCCGCCGGGCTTGTCCCGCGCTTCGACGATGGTGGTGGCGATCCCGGCCGATTGCAGTCGGATCGCCAGTGCAAGACCGCCGAAACCGGCGCCGATGACGGCAGCGCGTTTCATGCGGTCGTCTGTCCTTCCTTGTTGGCAAGGGCCGAAATGGCCTTGCCGATCCTGACCGGCGGTTTCCCGCTCAAAATGCGGGCTTTGTCGACCAGGGTCGTCTGCGCCGCATAGAAGCGTTCGACCACCGACGCATCCAGACGGTAAAAGTGCTCAAGCACACGATAGCGTTCCGGTCCGGGCGCCGCCCGGAACAGCATACGGTTGAGCAGCCGATAGAAGCCCCGTGCACCCCAGAGCCGCTCCGCCTCGCGGCGGAACACGGCGTGGAGCGCGGCGCTGCCGAGGTCGATCTGGCGCGAAAGCAGCAGCGCGTTGCGCGCCGCGTCGGGGAGCGAATAGCCGGTGGTGGGGTGGAAGAAACCGCCGCGTAGCCCGAGCCGCGCCACCGGCGGGCCGTCCCACAGGCGCTCGACGCGTCCGCCCATCGCCACCGGCAGCACGCCATGCTCCTCGCGGACGGTCTCCGCGCGCCCCCATCCCTGCGCGTCGACATAGGCGTCGATACGAATGCCGAGTTCGGCCAGGTCGAAGTCGGCGCTGAGCCGGTAATAGGTGTCCTCGACCAGCATGTCGGTTGCGGAAAACGGCAGGCAGTAGACGAAGCGATAGCCGTCTCGCTGATCGACCGTGGCGTCCATGATGATCGGCCGCGCGAGCCCGTGCGGCCGCGCGAAGCGCAGCTCCCGGCCGAGGAAATATTGCCAGCCGAGATCGAGCGCCGAGAGATCGGACGGGCCCCGCGCGTCGATCACGCCATCGGCTTCCAGCCTCTCGCCGGTGACGAGGGTGACCGCATCGGGCGCGACCTCGGCGATTCGCGCACCGAGGCGGAAGCGGTCGGCGGGCAGCGCCGCGCGCACCGCCGCGTCCAGCCGCTCCGAGCTGACGCTGTTATAGCCGCTCTCGAGCACCCGCCGGCGGCGAGGAAAGCGGATTTCGTGGCTGTCCCAATAAGCGGCGCGAAGCGGCTCCACGAGCGGCCGTGCGGCCGCATCGAGATCGGCGTCGAAATAGGACCAGGTGTGATTGCCGCCGAAGCGGTCGGCGCCCTCGAGCAGCAACAGCTCGACGTCGGAACGCCGCCCCGCCAGGGCAAGCGCCGCGAGGCAGCCGGAAAGACCGCCACCGGCGATGATCAGTCTCTTCCCTGCCATGGCCTAGCCATAGGCAAGCTGGTCGCGCGGCGCCATCGGTTCGTGTAAGGCCCGGCAATGGCGCTTCCTGTTCCCCTGTTGACTGCGATGCTGGCGATGACCGCGATCGTCGCGTTCCGCTACGCCGCCGTCAGCGGCGCGTTCGCCTGGCTGACCGAGCGGCGCGCGCCCGGCCTTTATGCGGGACGCGGAGGGCAGATCCGCAAGGAGATCGGCTGGTCCCTGGCGAGCGCCGCAATCTACGGTCTGCCGGCCGGGCTGCTCGCCTGGGGATGGCAGGCGCGCGGATGGACACGCATCTACTCGAACGCTTCGGACTATCCACTCTGGTGGTTGCCCGCTTCCGTGCTCCTGTACCTGCTGCTCCACGACACCTGGTTCTACTGGACCCATCGCTGGATGCACCGGCCCCGGCCGTTCAAGATCGCCCACGCCGTCCACCATGCCAGCCGTCCGCCCACCGCCTGGGCGGCGATGAGCTTCCACCCGGTCGAGGCGCTCACCGGCGCTGTGGTCATTCCGGGTCTCGTACTTTTCATCCCGATCCATTATGGTGCGTTGCTCGTCGTTCTTTCGGTGATGACGGTGATGGGGGTCACCAATCACATGGGCTGGGAGATGTTTCCCGACCGGCTCGTGCGGGGTCCCGCGGGGAAGTGGCTGATCACGGCTTCGCATCACGAGCGGCATCACCGCGCGTACAGGTGTAATTATGGGCTTTATTTTCGCTTTTGGGATCGGCTTTGCGGGACGGACGACGGCCTCGGCACGTTCGCTGCGCACCCGCGCGCTGGCGGCGCTGCTGCTGGCGCCGATGCTGAGCGGGGCGGCGGCGCCGAGCGAGGCGGAACTCGACATCGCGCTGACGCTGCGTAACGCCAACGGTCTCGTTCGCCTGTGCCTGACCGGGCGACCGGCCAATTTCCCGGCCGATTGCAAGGCCGATCCCAATGCGGTGCGAAAGACGGTCGCGGCGGCTCGGACGCTGACGGTGCGCATCCCCGGCGTCGCCCCCGGCACCTACGGCCTGTCCTTGATCCATGACGAGAATGGCAACGGCAAGCTCGACAAGATCGGTCCGGTGCCGACCGAAGGGTTCGGCTTTTCCCGCAATCCGGGGATCCGCTTCGGACCGCCGGCCTTCAAGGATGTAAGCTTCTCCGTGGGCGGCGGAAAAACCGTTCAGACGGTGCGGGTCCGCTACCTTCTTTAGCCTAGGTGGACCGCAGCGCCGACACAGGATAGCCTCGCTGACTGGTGGGGCCGAGGAGAGAGCGTTGATGGTCCAGGCCCCAGCCCCGATGGGCGACGTGCAGCTTCGGCCTGCGCCGCGGCCGCCGCTTCGGGTGGTGCTGGCGGCGCCCCGCGGTTTCTGCGCCGGCGTACGCCGGGCGATCGATGCGGTCACCCAGGCGATCGACCATCATGGCGCCCCGGTCTACGTGCGGCGCGCGATCGTCCACAATCTTGCCGTCGTGCGTGAACTCGAGGCGCGGGGGGCGATCTTCGTGCAGGAGGTCGACGAGGTTCCCCCCGGAGCAGTGCTGATCCTCTCCGCACACGGCGTGACGCCAGGCATCGCCCAGGCCGCCGAGCAGGGAGGACGCCGGGTGATCGACGCGACCTGCCCGTTGGTCGCCAAGGTGCACCGGGAAGTCGTTCGCCACCACCGCGACGGCCGGCACGTCATCCTGATCGGCCATGCCGACCATCCCGAAATCGAGGGCACGCTCGGTCAGTTGCCGCCCGGCGCCGCCGACGTGATCGCCTCCTCCAGCGAGATCGACGCCCTCGACATTCCGCCGGCCGGCAAGGTCGCCTTCGCCGTGCAGACCACCTTTTCGGTCGACGAGGCGGACGGCATTGCCGCCGCGCTCGGTGCCCGCTTTGCCGATCTCGCCGGCCCGAGCGGCAGCGACATCTGCTACGCGACGACCAACCGCCAGGCCGCCTTGCGCGCGATCGCCCCATCGGTGGACGCGATCATCGTCGTCGGCGAAAGCTTCTCTTCCAACGCCAACCGCCTTGCCGAGGTCGCCGCCGCGCAAGGCTGCGAATCGGTTCAGCTCGTCGCCGGCCCGGAGGAACTCGACTGGAGCGCGGTAGAGGGTCGCGCGTCGATCGGTGTGACCGCGGCCGCCTCGACTCCGGAAAGCTCGGTGTCGGCCGTGCTCGACGGGCTGCGGGCGCGCTTCGATCTTGCCATCGAGGAAATCGGCAGCCCGATCGAGAGCGCCCATTTCCGTCCGGTGCGTGTCGCATGACGACGCTCACCCTCAGCCATGACGAAGGCCTGCTGGCGCCCTCGCTCCGCCGGATCGCCGACGAAATGGACCGTGCGTTCGATCGGCTGCTGGCGGAACCCGCCGACGGCCGGGCGCGGCTCTACCAGGCGATGCGCCACGCCGCGATCGGCGGCGGCAAGCGGCTGCGGCCCCTGCTCGTGATCGCGGCCGCCGAGCTGTTCGGGGTTCCGCGGCCGCGCGCCTTCATCGCCGGGCTGGCGGTCGAATGCATTCATGTCCACTCGCTGATCCACGACGATCTGCCGTGCATGGACGATGACGATCTCCGCCGCGGCAAAGCCACCGTGCACCGAGCCTTCGACGAGGCGACGGCGGTGCTGGCCGGCGATTCGCTTCATGCACTCGCCTTCGAGCTGCTCGCCGACCGAGGGCTGCATCCCGATCCCGCGGTGCGGGTGGAGCTCGCGGTGTCGCTGGCGCGCAGCGCCGGTGCCTCGGGCATGGCAGGCGGACAGATGCTCGATCTTCTGCCCGAACCGTCCATCGGCGATTTCGAAGCGATCGCCCGTCTCCAGCGGTTGAAGACCGGTGCGCTGATCGGCTGGTGTCTCGATGCCGGCGCAGCGCTCGGTGAGGCGAGCGAGGAGGCGCGGCGCAGCCTGCGCGGCTATGCACGCTGCATCGGCCTCGCCTTCCAGATCGCCGACGATCTGCTCGATGTCGAGGGGTGCGAAAAGACGGCGGGCAAGCGGCTGCGCAAGGACGATGCCGCCGGCAAGCCGACTTTCGTCTCGCTGCTTGGCGCGCCCGCCGCGCGCGCGCAGGCCCAATTGCTGTCGACCCAGGCGATTGACCATCTCGCCGATTTCGGCGCGCGCGCAGAGCTGCTCCGCGCGGTCGCCCGGTTTACCGTCGACCGCGACCGCTAAGGGCGGTCTACAGCCCCGCTTCCACCGCGAGGCGGACGGCGTCGGCCGAGGTGGCCGCGTTCAGCCGCACCAGCAGGGCGGCACGGTGCATCTTGACCGTCTTCTCGTTGATGCCGAGCGCGGCCGCGATCTGCTTGTTGCGCAGACCGAGCGCCATCTGCTGGAGCACCTCGCGCTGCCGCTCGGTGAGTGCGGTGAGCCGACCGCGCGCAGCTTCGGCACGCGCGATCGCGTCGCGGGCGTCGGCGTCGGTGACGTCCATCTGCGAGCCGATGAAATAGGCAAGCCGCCCCTCGTCGTCGAACAAGGGCGCGACCATGACGGCGTTGCGAAACGCCGTCCCGTCGCGGCGATAGTTGAGCAGTTCGGTCATCACCGGCTTCGCATCGCGAATCGCGTCACGCATCGCCTGCAGCGGAGCCTCTTCCGTGCCGGGCCCGGCGAGGATCCTGCAGTTGCGGCCGATCAGCTCGTCCTGCGAATAACCGGTGAGCGTCTCGAACGCGGAGTTGACCGCGCGGATCGGATTGTCCGGCAGGCGGGGATCGGTGACGATTGCGGCAATCGGACTGAGGCGGATCGAGGCGAACAGCGCCTCTTCGTCGTCGGCAACGGGCATGGAGCTCCTTTAGCCTGCGCTTGTGCCGGTTGACAAACCGCGCCCTTGCGCCGGTTCGCGTGCGGCAACAATGCTTTGGACGAGCGCCAGATCCGCAGGCTTGTCGACATCGATCGCCGCCTCCGCGAATGGCAACCGCACGGGCTTGAGATCGAGCCCGAGCGACCGTCCGGCCCTGGCGGCGGCCTTGGGCAGGGAGATCGTGCGGGTGAAGGCACGCAGGAACAGCATCGGCCCGAAAAAGGTGAGGAGCTTAAGCGCCTTTTTCCGCTCCTTCTCGACGCGTCCCCAGAAATCCAGGGTCGCGCGGCCGGCCGGGGTGGCCAGCGCGAACAGGTTCGCACCGGAAAAATGCCCGTCGGAGAATTTGAGCCAGGTCCGCTTCGTCTCGGGGTAGGCCGCTTCCACCGTGGTCCGGTCCGCCACCGCGAACGCCACGTCCGCGCCCGCCGCGCCGGCGAGGAATGTCTCGACCATGTCGACGGACAGCAAGGCATGGTCGGCGGTGGCGATCAGCACCGGCCAGGGCGCGACGTCGCCGCCCGCAATCGCCGCGATGCTCGCGGAGATGCCGTCACCCGCCGGGGCGGTGCGGATTCGTGCCGAGTCTCCGATCCACGGCGCGATATCGGCGAGCAGGGCGTCGGGCGACTGGGCGAGAATGACGATCCGCGCGACGGAGGGGCAATCGAGCAAGGTCGCCGCCACTCTTGCGAGCATCGGCACGCCGCCGACCGGGATCAGCGCCTTGGCGCGGACATTCTGGCTCGCCGCAAAGGCGGACTCGCCGGGCCTTTCCCCCGCCAGAACGATCGCCGTCCAATCCGATGCCACCAAGCCCAACTGCCTTCCCGTCACGAAGTGATCGTAAAAATGACGCAATTGGCTGCACAAGCACGCAAGTTGCGGTAGCGCAACGCATCTTTCCGGACTTGGACATGTCGATTTCAAAAGCTGTCATCCTCAGCGCGGGCAAAGGCTCGCGCCTTCTGCCGCTCACCGCGGACCTGCCGAAGTGCCTCATCGATCTCGCCGGCAAGAGCCTGCTGGAATGGCAGCTCGACGTCCTCCAGGGGGCCGGCGTCTCCGATATCGTCGTCGTGACCGGCTTCCGCGACCATCTCGTCGATGCCGTTGCCGCCAAGCGCACCGGCGTGCGCACCCTCTTCAACCCCTTCTACCATGTCGCCGACAATCTCGGATCGGTGTGGATGGCGCGGGAGGAATTTGCCGGCGACGTGCTGCTGCTCAACGGCGACACTTTGGTGTCGGCCGCGCTTGCCGAGCGCGTCGTCACTGCGCGGACCGGGCCGATCGCGGTCACCGTCGACGAGAAGGACAGCTACGATTCGGACGACATGAAGGTGCTTCGCGACGGCGATCGTCTGCGGCGGATCGGCAAGGCGCTGGAGCCGGGCGAGTATAATGCCGAATCGATCGGCTTCCTCGCCTTCCGCGGCGAAGGCGGCGGCGCCTTCATTCGCCAGGTCGAGGCGATGATGCGCACGCCCGACGGCACCCGCCGCTGGTACCTGCGCGCGATCGACGAACTCGCTCGCGCCGGCGCCGACGTTCGCACTGTCTCGATCCACGGCGAAGAATGGCAGGAAGTCGATTTCCCGGAGGATGTCGTCAAGGCCGCGGCTCTGACCGCACGCTGGGCGCTCGCCGAGAAGCAGGCCGCCGCTTAACCGGGCCAGGCTTGGCGGAGCCAGCCGACCAAGTCTGCGATCTGCCCCGAATCGAGATCCACGGCGTCGCCGAGGGCGGGAGCCTTCGGCCAGCCGGCATCGGCAATGGCGATGCCGCAGGCAGAGCGCTCCCCCGCATAACGGGGGATGACGTGGAAGTGGACGTGCGGATCCACCATCATCAGCATCAGATAGTTGATCTTGTCATAGGCGACGGCCGCGCCGAGCGCGGCTTCGATGTCGGAAATCGTGCGCTGCATTTCGGCGAACGCCGCGGCGGGCAGGTCGGAGAAGGCGGTCGCCTCTCCCTTGGCGGCGAGCACCAGGCTGCCGAGGGTTGGCTGAGAGGGCCTGAGCAGCACCACCCAATGATCGTATTCGGCGACGAGCGTGCCGGGGTGGCCGAAGCGGTCGATGGTCGCATTCATGGCTATTGTCCTCAGGCGAGCCAGGAGGTCACCGGCCGCCCGCGTGCGTCCGCCGCGAGCGCCTGAACCAGCTGGGCGGCGTGCACGACGAGCGAGATCAGCGTCCACGCCGCCACCGCGATCAGGCCCCAGTCCGGCCGCCCGACGGCGAGGAAGGCGAGCAGGATCACCATGTTCGGATTGCGCCGCGCGGTGATCAGCCGGAACCAGCTGTCGAAGCGCCGCCAGACGTGGATGTGCATCTTGTAGCGGCGCATGAAGATGCCTTCGATCACCCGCTGGACCACATATCCCCCGATGATCGCCAGGAGCACCCAGGCGAAGGTTTCGCCGGCAAGCGGCCGGCCATAGGCATGAAGGCCGACGCCCCAGGCCCACCACCAGAAAGGCGGATGGACGAGATCGATGCCATGATCGAAGATGTTGCCCAGCGGCGACGAGGTGATCGTGCAGCGGGCGAGCTTGCCGTCGACGGTGTCTAGCACCATGAAGCCGAGCCCGACCGCGAGCCCGGTCCAATAATAGCCCTCGAAGAACAGGAAGGTCGCGGCGATGCAGAGCAAGGCGCCGACCGCGGTCACCTGGTTGGGCGTGATCCCGAAGCGGGCCGCCCAGCGGGTGAGCACCAGCGCCCATTCCGGCCAGAGATATTTGGTGAGCAGATCGGTCACGCCCTTGTAGGCGCCGAAATAGCTGGCGCGCTCAAGGGCCGGAACCGTTTCCGGCGTCAGGCGGCCGAGAAACGGCTTCTCGCGCTTGCGCAACGCCTCGTTGCCGAGGCTGCCCAGATCTTCATAGGCGATCACGGTCAGGGCGCCGGCAGCAAGCGCCTCGCCATGGCCCATCGCGTAGGTGACGGCGAGACGGGCATCGAGATCCTCGACATGGGCGAGAACCGGTACGCCGCCGAGGGTCAGCACGTGATCCGGGCGCTCGGCCATCCAGCGCAGCCACGCCGGATCCCAGACGAAATCGAGATTGGCGACCAGCGGGCCGCCGCCGGCGCCGGATGCGAAGTCGACATCCTGCGCCGCCGCGATCCGGGCCAGCCGCTCGCGCGGGGTCAGGCCCCAGAGCCGCGTTCGATTGGTCCCCGCCGGGAGAACGGCATTCATTCTTTGCATTCCTTCGAGACTAGGCTTCGATGCGGCTACGGCGCATCGGTGACAATCAGAAGAGATCGGCGGCAACACCCTGACAAAGGCTGCCGTTCAACACCGCCTCCTTCGCCCAGGCGAGATCGTCGGCGAAATAGCGATCGGCCGCATAATGCGGCACGTTGGTCCGGATCGCGGCGCGCACCGCCTCCAGCTGGGGTGAGGTCTTGAGCGGCGCGTGGAAATCGATTCCCTGGGTCGCCGTCAGCAGCTCGATGCCGATCACCCCGGCGGCGTTGCCGGCGATCCGGCGCGCCTTGGTCGCGGCATGGGTCGCCATCGAGACATGATCTTCCTGATTGGCCGAAGTCGGTATCGAATCGACGCTTGCCGGAAAGGCCAGGCTCTTATTCTCCGAGACGAGCGCCGCTGCGGAGACCTGGGCGATCATGAAACCCGAATTGACGCCGCTGTCGCGCACCAGGAACGGCGGCAGGCCGCTCATCTTCGGGTCAACCAGCACCGCCGTGCGGCGCTCCGAGATCGATCCGGTCTCGCACAGCGCCATCGTCAGGATGTCCGCGGCGAAGGCAACCGGCTGGGCGTGGAAATTGCCGCCCGAGAGCGCTTCGTCGCCTTCTGCGAACACGACCGGATTGTCGGTGACCGCATTGGCCTCGATCTCCAGCGTGCGCGCGGCATTGCCGATCAGGTCGAGACAGGCGCCCATCACCTGGGGCTGGCAACGGAAGCTGTAGGGATCCTGCACGCGCGGACAGTCTTCGTGGCTGTGGCGGATCTCGCTGCCGTCGAGCAGGCGCTTCAGCGCCGATGCGACGGCGATCTGGCCCGGCTGCCCGCGGGCGGCGTGGATCCGCGGGTCGAAGGCCGCATCGGTGCCTTTGAGGGCATCGACCGAGAGCGCGCCGCCGACGAGCGCGGACGCGAACACGCGTTCCGCCGTGAACAAGGTGTCTAGCGCAATCGCGGTCGAAACCTGGGTGCCGTTGATCAGGGCCAGCCCCTCCTTCGGGCCGAGCACAAGGGGCGCCAGTCCGAGCCGCGCCAGCGCATCGCCGGCCGCAAGCGTTTCGCCGGCAAGGATGATCCTTCCCTCGCCGAGCAGGGCCGCGCTCATATGGGCGAGCGGTGCGAGATCGCCGGACGCGCCCACCGAACCCTGGCTCGGGATCAGCGGCAATGCATCCGCCTGAAGCAAGGCCAGCAGCCGCTCGACGACCACGCGCCGCACGCCGGAATGGCCGCGGCCGAGGCCGATCGCCTTCAGCGCGATCACCAGGCGCACCACCTCGGGCGACAGCGCATCGCCGAGGCCGCAACTGTGCGAGAGGATCAGGTTGCGCTGCAGTTCTTCCAGCCGCTCGCCCGGTATCCGGGTCTGCGCAAGCAGCCCGAACCCGGTGTTGACCCCATAAACGGTCCGGCCCGACGCGACGATCCGCGCCACCGCATCCGCGGCGGCATCGATCGCGGCCCATCCGGACGGCGCCAGAGCCACCGGCGCCCCGGCCCAGATCCGGCGCAGGTCGGCAAGCGAGACGGCGCCGGGACGCAGCTCGATCATCGTCCCACCATCGGCAGGTCGAGCCCCTGCTCGCGGGCACAATCGATGGCGATGTCGTAGCCGGCATCGGCGTGGCGCATCACACCGGTGCCCGGATCGTTCCACAGCACCCGCTCCAGCCGCTTCGCGGCGGCCTCGCTGCCGTCGGCGACGATCACCATTCCGGAATGCTGCGAATAGCCCATGCCGACGCCGCCGCCATGGTGCAGCGACACCCAGGTCGCACCGGACGCGGTGTTGAGCAGGGCGTTCAGCAGAGGCCAGTCGGACACCGCGTCCGACCCGTCGCGCATCGCTTCGGTTTCCCGATTGGGGCTGGCGACCGAACCGCTGTCGAGATGATCCCGGCCGATCACGATCGGCGCCTTGAGCTCGCCGCGTGCGACCATCTCGTTGAATGCCATGCCGAGGCGATGGCGCTGCCCCAGCCCGACCCAGCAGATCCGCGCCGGCAGACCCTGAAAGGCGATCCGGTCCCGCGCCATGTCGAGCCAGCGGTGGAGGTGCGGATCGTCCGGTATCAGTTCCTTTACCTTGGCATCGGTACGGTAGATGTCCTCGGGGTCGCCCGACAATGCCACCCAGCGGAACGGCCCGACGCCGCGACAGAAGAGCGGTCGCACATAGGCCGGGACGAATCCCGGAAAGTCGAAGGCGTGGGTGACGCCCTCGTCCTTCGCCACCTGGCGAATGTTGTTGCCGTAATCGAAGACCGGAATGCCCATTGCGCGAAACGCCAGCATCGCCTCGACATGTTTCGCCATGGAGTCGCGCGCCGCTTTCTCGACCGCTTCGGGATTGCGCTCGCGCGCCTCGATCCACTGCTCGACGCTCCAGCCGGCCGGAAGATAGCCGTTTACGGGATCATGGGCCGAGGTCTGGTCGGTCACCGCATCCGGCCGGATGCCCCGTTGCACCATCTCGGGCAGGACCTCGGCGGCGTTCCCAAGCAGCCCCACCGAAGTCGGCACGGCGGCGGTGCGGAGGATCTCCAGCGCCTCGTCGATCGAGCCGGCCCGGCGATCGAGATAGCGTGTCTCCAGCCGTTTCTCGATCCGGCTCTCCTGGCATTCGATGGCCAGGCAATGGGCGCCGGCCATCACTGCCGCCAGGGGCTGGGCACCGCCCATTCCGCCAAGGCCGGCGGTGAGGATCCAGCGGCCTCTGAGATCGCCGCCATAATGCTGGCGGCCCATTTCGGCGAAGGTCTCGTAGGTGCCCTGAACGATGCCCTGGGTGCCGATATAGATCCACGACCCTGCGGTCATCTGGCCGTACATCATCAGGCCCTGGCGATCGAGCGCGTGGAAATGCTCCCACGTCGCCCATTTCGGAACCAGGTTGGAATTCGCGATCAGCACCCGTGGCGCATCTTCATGGGTCCGGAAGACTCCGACCGGCTTGCCCGACTGGACGAGCAGGGTCTCGTCCTCGTCCAGCCGCTCGAGGGTCTCGACGATCCGGTCGAAGCTCTGCCAGTCGCGCGCGGCCCGGCCGATGCCGCCATAGACGACCAGCTCCTCCGGAGCTTCGGCGACGGCCGGATCGAGATTGTTCTGGAGCATCCGCACCGCAGCTTCGGTCACCCAGCTCTTCGCCCGGATCTCCGACCCGGTCCGCGCCCGGATCGAGCGGCTGTTGTCGCGCCTGTTCAGCATTCTCATCCTCTGATGTCCGGCCGCTTCTGCCAGCCGCTCGCTTCGCGCGGTAGAAGCTGGCAGCCGCTTCGACAAGCCGCGCTCAGGCATCCTCTCCGGCGACGATGCGGCGCTCTGGCCCGGGATGCCCCACCCAGTAACAAAGCTCGGCCGGCCTCCCGATCCGCCATATGCACAGATCGGCGGCAAGGCCGGGCGCGATCATGCCCACCTCGTGATCGAGCGCCAGCGCTTTCGCGGCATGGCGGGTCATGCCGACCAACGCTTCTTCGGGCGTGAGCCGAAACAGGGTGCATGCCATCGACAGCATCAGGGTCGGCGACAGCATCGGCGACGTCCCCGGGTTCAGATCGGTCGCGATCGCCATCGGCACTTCATGCTTGCGCAGCAGATCGACTGGCGGCCTGCGAGTCTCGGCAAGGGCGTAGAACGCACCGGGGAGCAGCACCGCGACCATGCCGGCAGCCGCCATGGCGGCGACGCCCGCCTCGTCCGCATGTTCGAGATGATCGGCCGAGAGAGCGCCATGTTCCGCGGCCAGCGCCGCGCCGGAAAGGTTGCTGAGCTGCTCGGCGTGGAGCTTGACCCGAAGGCCATGCGCGTCGGCGGCCTCGAACAAGGATCGTACCTCGTCCGGAGTGAATCCGATCCCCTCGCAGAACGCATCAACCGCGACCGCGAGCCCGGCTTCGGCGACGGCAGGGATCATGTCCTCGATCGCAAGCTCGACATAGGCGTCGCGGCTGTCACGATGCTCGGGCGGCAGTGCGTGCAGCGCGAGCAGGGTCGGTACGACCCTGACCGCCTCGCTCTCGCCGAGTTGCTTCGCGGCCTCGAGCATCTTGATCTCGGTCGGGGTATCGAGCCCGTAGCCGGATTTGATCTCCACCGTGGTAACGCCGCCGCGCATCAGCGCGTGCAGCCGCGGCCGTGCCGACTCGACGAGCTGGTCGAGGCTGGCGAGCCGGGTTGCCTTTACGGACGAGAGGATGCCGCCGCCGGCGCGGGCGATATCCTCATAGCTCGCGCCGTTCAGGCGCTGCTCGAACTCGCCGGCGCGATCGCCGCCGAAGACCAGGTGGGTGTGGCAGTCGATCAGGCCCGGTGTCACCCATGCGCCGCCAAGCGTTTCCACGCGCCCGGCGCGGTAGCCGGCGAGATCGATGCGTCGTCCGACCCTGACGATTCGGCCGTCCTGGATGCCGATCGCGCCGTCCTCGATCGCGCCGAAGGCACCGGGCACCGCCGGGTCCATCGTGGCTATGTTGCAGTTGGTCAGCAGCCTGTCCCACATGGCTCGCATTCATGGCGCAAGGGCGTGTATGGGTCAAAGCATGGCATGGAATTCGATTGCCGATCTGATCGCGCTCACAGGCGAAGTGGCGCTGCTCGGTGCGCCGATGGAGGCGGGCTCGGTGACTCCGGGGCGCTGCGATCTCGCACCCGCGGCCGTTCGGCGGACGCTCAAGCGATTCAGCACCTACGATGTCGAGAGCCGTGCGGAGCTCGGGCTGGCGCTCGCCGATCTCGGTGACGTGCCGGTTCAGGGCCTGCTGCCGGCCGACGGCTACGAGCCGATCCGCAACGCGGCCGCGGCGGCGGTGGCGCAACACCGACTTACCCTTCTGATCGGCGGCAACAATGCGGTGACGCGGCCGGCCGCCCACGCCCTGGGCGTGCCGCTCGACAAGGTCGGCCTGATCACCCTCGACGCGCATTTCGATCTGCGGGAGACCGATCAGGGCCTGCTCAACGGCAATCCGATCCGCGCCTTGCTCGAAGATGGGCTGCCGGGGCGCAACATCTGCCAGGTCGGCCTGGCGCCGTTCGCCAATACCGCCAAGATGCACCAGGATGCGGAGGAAGCCGGGATCGGCGTCTACACCATCACCGATTGCCTGGACCGCGGCATCGGTGCGGTGCTCGCAGAGGCGCTCGCACGGCTCGATCATACGGACTCGATCATGGTCGATTTCGACATCGACGTGATCGATCGCGGCCAGTGCCCGGGGGCACCGGGGGCGCGGCCTGGGGGTATGCCGGTGCGGATGTTCTTCGAGGCCGCGCGCTGGCTGGGGGCGCAGCCGCGCATCTCCCTGGTCGATCTCACCGAATTCGATCCGAGCCTGGACGTCGGCGACATCACCGCTTTGACCGCGGGACGTTGGGTTTGCGAGATCCTCGCGGGCTTTTCGCACCGGGATCGTTAAGCGAGCATCTCCTTCAGCGGCACGGTCGCGTCGGCAAGCCGTGCGGGATCGATGATGGCGCGATCGAGGATCAGCTTGCGGCCCTGAACATAATCCCGGACCGTGTTGACGCAGTCGAGCGCGATCACGCGCCCTTCCAGCAGATACAGGAGCGAGAAGCTGCGTTCGGCCGGGCTTCCCCGAACGATCGCCTGGTCGTAGCCGATCGACAGGCCGACCGTCTGCAGCTTCAGATCATATTGGTTGGACCAGAACCACGGCACCGACGAATAGGGCTCCGGCTGGCCGAGGATCGCCTTGGCGGCGACGGCCGCCTGATCATGGGCGTTCTGCACCGATTCGAGCCGGATCCGAAGGCCACCGGCGAAGCCGTTCTCGTGCGCAGCGCAATCGCCGATCGCATAGATATCGGGCAGGCTGGTTCGACACAAGGAATCGACATCGACCCCGTTCGCGCCCTCGGCACCCGCGGCGAGAAGCGGCGCCACCGCCGCCTCGATGCCGATACCGACGATCACCATGTCGGCCGCCACCGTCTCGCCCGATTGGAGCACGACTCCCCGGACTCGCCCGCTTTGCCCGTCGATGCTCAGCACGGCAGCGCCTAACCGGATATCGACCCCTTGGCCCCGGTGCTCCGCCTCGTAGAAGTGCGAAATCTCGGGTCCGGCGACCCTTGCCAGTAGCCGGTCGAGCGCTTCGATCAGCACTACATCCTTGCCGAGCTTGCGCAGCACTGCCGCGCTCTCCAGTCCGATATAGCCGCCGCCGATCACCACGACCCTGCGCACGCCTTCGAGCTCGGCGCGAATTGCGTCGACCTCAGCGCGGCAGCGGACGACGTGGACGCCGGCGAGATCGCCCCCCGCGCAGGAAAGCCGACGCGGAGTACCGCCCGTCGCCCAGATCAGGCTGCCATAGGAAAAGGTCGCGCCGGCCGCGGTGCGGACCGTCCGGGCGGAAGGATCCACCGCGACGATCCGGGTGCCGGGGTGCAGCACGATCTCGCGCTCGGCCCAGAAAGCCGCCGGGCGGATCAACAATCTCTCGAACGGCTTTTCACCCGCCAGGTAATCCTTGGAGAGCGGTGGCCTCTCGTAAGGGAGTTCGGGCTCATCGCCGACCATCGCGATGGTGCCCTCGAAGCCCAGCTGGCGAAGCTGGATCGCGGATTGCGCACCGGCATGGCCGGAGCCGACGATGAGGATGTCGTAGTGAGTCATAGCAATTCCTTACCCGTGCGCGGACGCGAAGCCAATCGCCACCTTGTTCGAGCCGCGCTCGCGAGTAAGTAGTTTTCCGGAATGCGGAAATCGCGCAGCGCGCCACATCGGTGGCCAGAACATCCTTGGAGTGGTTCGGGCCGTGAAGCATGAGCGTGTAACGGAAGAGGCGATCGCAGCGCTGATCGAGACATTCTACGGCAAGGTTCGGCAGGACGCGCTGATCGGCCCGGTGTTCAACGAAGCGATCGGCGACTGGCCGCACCATCTCGAGAAGCTCCAGGCCTTCTGGTCCTCGGTGATGCTCGGCACCGGCCGCTACAAAGGACGGCCGATGCCGGCCCACGTCAAGCATGGTGCCCGCATTTCGCGCGCCTCCTTCGATCGCTGGCTGGCGATCTGGCGGGCTACCACCGCCGAACTGTTCGCCGAGGGTCCCGCCGCCGTTTTCGCCGAGAAAGCCGATCGAATCGCCGAGAGTTTGTTGATGGGGATAATGTTTCACAGCGATCGCGCGGCACTGCTTCGCGCCGAGCAGGCCGCGGCAGCTCCGGCGCGCTGGAGCCCCGACGAGGCGGCCTGAGCCTCTAGCGGCTCGGTGGCCGGTGCTTCGGTGCCGAGTCCGACTGGCGCCGGATCAGCTCGAAATCGAGCAAGCGGTGCGGCGGCTCCTGCGCCCTGCCGTCGCGCTGGTCGCGGATGAGGTCGGTAAGCATCATCACCGCTTCCTCGGACATGGTCGAAACCGGCTGACGAATGGTGGTGAGCTCCGGCCAGATCGTCGTCGCCAGTGGCGTATCGTCGAAGCCGCAGACGGAGAGATCGGCGGGTACGTCGAGGCCGCGCCGGTGCGCGACCGCGACCGCCGCGGCCGCCATGTCGTCGTTGCTGGCAAAGATCGCGGTCGGTTGCGGATCGATGGTGAGCAGGCGTTCCGCCGCATCGAGGCCGCTATGGTAGGTGAAGGTGCCCCCGGCGATCATTGCATCATCGACGCGCAACCCGGCGTCCGCCATCGCCTTGCGGTAGCCGTCGAGCCGCAGGCTGCTGGAGGCATGCTCGGCCCGCCCGGTGATGAAGCCGATCCGACGATGCCCCAGCGTGATCAGATGACCGGTCATCGCTTCCGCGGCGGCGAAATCGTCGATGCCGATCGAGGCAAGGCTGTTCGAGGGGCGCATCGATCCGGTTGCGATCAGTGCGATGTTGGCGGCGCGCAGACGCGCGACCAGGGGTTCGGCATCGCTGACCGGCGGCGGCAGAATCGCGCCGTCAAGCCGGGCGCCGATCAGCATGTCGGCGGCCGCCTCGAGATCCTCTCCCGGCATGTAGCGCTTGACGATCAGCTGGGCATTGACCTGACCGCAGCGTTCGAGTGCCCCGACCAGGAATTCGCTGAGATAGGCGGCGTTGGGGATGCTGCACAGGAGGCCGATCCGAACGACACCGCCGCCGGCCAGCGTCCGCGCGGCCGGATTGGGCAGGAAGTTCAATGCGCGGATGGCCGCGTCGACCTTCTCCCGCGTGGCCGGCCGCACGCTTTTCTCGCCGTTGATAACCCGCGAAACGGTCATCGACGAGACGCCCGCGCGCCGGGCAACGTCGTGAATGGTCGCCGCGCCCTTCGGGCGGCGTGCGAAATCCTGTTCCACTTGGCGTCTTCAACCTAGGCTCGAGGGTCGGCCTCTCGGATAGCGCCCTGCAGGAGCGCCGTCCAACCGCCGCAAGGAATCGCCGGCACGTAACCTGGCCGGCGTCCGGAGAGTGACGGCCGGACGCGCTGTCGGCAAGATGGGAGATCGCAGTCGGCCGAGGCAAACCGGGACATGCGGTTCGGACCGTTGCCCCATGAACATTTCGATCCGGCAACGAAAACGCAGATAACCTGCCTCTGCCGCCAGTGCGCGGTGTCTATCTGGCGTCGACCCACCCGAGCGCTTCGGAAATGCGTTGCGCGCTGCCCGCGATGAGATGCTGAACCGCGTCGAAGTCGACCGCCTGCGAGCCATCGATGAATTCGAGAAAGGGCACCGTCAAAGCCGCCACCACGCCGCCGTCGAAACCGAATACCGGATAGGAGATATCGCGAACGCCGGCGGCCTTGGCGCTGGCCATCGTCTCGAAGCCGCGCATCCGCACCCGTGCCAGTACGTCGCGCAAGGCCTCTTCGCCGAGATGCGGTGGGAAGCGGCACCTGGAGAGGGTCGCTTCCAGCGCTTCGGGTGCCGAAAATGCGAGCAGGACGTGGCCCGAGCTGCTGGCGACCAGGTCGACTAGGGTGCCAAGCCGAACGGACAGGCCGATCGCGCCGGGATTCTCCTGGCGGAGCAAGATCATCGCCCGATCGCCATGCTGGACGACGAGGTGGCAGGATTGCTCCGCCGCCTCGGCGAGCGCGTGCATGACGGGCGTGGCGACGTGGGCGAGCTGCTGCGCCGGGGTGGCACGATAGGCCAGCTCGAGCACCTTGTAGCTCACCCGGTAGCGATCGGATTGAGCATCCTTGAACAGCCATCCCCGCCGTTCCATCACCACGATCATCCGGAAGATCTGGCTGATCGTCAGTCCAAGGCGAGCAGCGATCTCGCTGATCGTCAGCCCCGAGGGTTCGCCGGCGAGGAGCTCGACGACGTCGAAACCCTTCTCCAGCGCCGGCGCGGAATAGCGGGTCGCGGACGGTCGCGCGCCGCCTTGCTGGTGATCCGCCTCGGCCATGCCAAAACGCTATCGGGGCGGCGGCAAGCGCGCAAGCAGACCAATCCGGGGAGAAGCACTTGCGCCAAAAAAGAACGCGCGCCGAGGCGCGCGTCAGGGGAGGCTCATGGCTCGCGGCGAACTAGCTTCTGATGCGAATGCTGAAGCCGATCCGGCGGTCGTCGAGTTGATATTCGCGCGGGTGCTCGGGGATGTTCTGATACTGGATCTTGCGCGCGTTGCGGAGATTGACGACGTCGAGCACCAGGCTGATGTTCGGCGTCACGTCGTAGGACAAGGAGGCGTCGATCTGCCCATAGGCCTTGTAGTAGATCGGGATCGCGCCGGTGCCATTGCCGGTGATCGTGTCGAGATAATCGTCGCGCCAATTGTAGGCGGCACGGAAGCGAAGCCCGCCCTTCTCGTACAGGCCGACGAGATTGTAGCTCCACTTCGACAGCCCGGGCAGAGTGGTCGGAACCCTGGTGCCGTTCGGCAGGGTGCCGACTGCGCCGGGCGCCGAGCTGTCGACATAGGTGACGTTCGCCTGAACCCCAAGCCCATCGAACGGCGCGGGCAGGAAGTTGAAGAAGGTGTTGCCGCCGATCTCGAAGCCTTTGGCAGTCCCCTTGGTGCCGTTGACAAGCGAGGTGACGGTGAAGGTCTGGACACCGGCGCCGGGCACCTCGGCCTCGAACGGGTAGACCGATGTGGTGAGGAAGTTTCTCAGCTGCTTGTAGAAGACGGTTCCGAACAGCAAGCTGCTGCTGTTCGGGAAATATTCAATGGCCGCGTCCGCCTGGTTCACGGTCAGCGGCTTCAACGCCGGATTGCCGCCTGTGCCGGTGCGGTCCCGAAAGGACGGCGGATCTCCGGGATTCGCCGTCACGTAGTTTTCGGACAGGTTGAAGATCGCCCGCAGATCGTAAAAGGGCGGGCGCGACAGGCCCTTCGAGGCAGCGGCGCGGAGCTGGAGATCGGGTCTCAGCCTGTATCTGAGATTGAGGCTCGGAAGCGCCTTCGTGTAGCTTTGCGAGATGTCGATCGGGCTTTGCACGATGATGTCGGACCCGGTCGGGGTCGTCCGATAGCTGAGCCTCGTCTGGCCGGTCGCCCGGTTCTCGGTCCGGACGACCCGTACGCCGACATTTCCGCTGAGCGCGTCGTCGTGGCCGAAGCGGAGCATCGCATAGCCGGCGTAGGTCTTCTCGCTCTGGGTGTTGATGTCGTTGCCGGTATAGTCGATCAGCGGACGTCCGGTGCCGGACGCGCGCTGATAAAGCTCGTCGTAGAGCGTCTGCGGATAGAATAAGCGGTCGAAATCCAGCGACGGCACCGTCTGCACATCCGATTTGCCGCCGAAGAAATTGTCCGTGAACGGATTCGCGATCGCATAATCGCTGAACGGCACCGCATTGCCCGCCCACGGTGCCGACAGGAAGGTCCAATTGTAGGGCGTCGAGCGGTTGACGGCCGATCGATCGGTGTAGCGGACTCCGGCGGTGAACGCCCTGAGCGCGCTTTCGTCATCGAAATCCCATTCGAGATCGGCGCGCGCGGTCTTCTGATCGGCGTCGCTGTCCTCGAGATGGTCCATGACCGCGTTGATGTAGAAGTTGCGCGGGTCTTCCGCCCCCGCCGGGCCGAAGGTGACGCGCGGTGTCTTGCCGGCGAGATCGATGAAATAGCTGCCGGCGTCCCGCTGCCCAAAGGCCGAGTAGCTGCGGTTGACCGAGGTCGATTTGATATATTGCAGGTCGGCGCTGAGGTGCAGGCGATCGCTCGCCTGCCACTTGACGCCGCCCGCCCAGTCCGTGGTCTTGTTGTGGGTGAAGGCGACCTGATTGTTGCTCGCGGTCGTGATGCCGTCATAGCCGCCGGCGACGAAGGTGCCGTCGTCGTCGAACGCGAAACCGGGCAGCGGGGTAAGGCCGTTGACGCCGTTGACGTCGGTACCGCGCGTGACGAAGTGGCTGAGGTTCGAGGCTTCCTGATAGTAATTGGTCTGGAAGACCTGGGCATAGAATTCGAGATTGGTCGACGGCGCCCATTGAATCGCGCCGTACAGTCCCTGACGATCGCGATCACCGAAGAAGGTCGCGAAACCCGCACCGTCGGGTACCGAGCGGGGGCCGGAGAGGCCTGCCGGCAGGTTGGTGGTGTCGACATAGGGTTCGACGACGATTTCGTCTGAGCGGTAATTGCCCTGAAACCAGGAAAAGTTCAGCAGCACGCCGATTTCACCGATGCCCGTATCCCAGCGATTGCTGGCGAGAAGCGATCCATTGAACTTCCAGCTGTCGCTGAGGCTGTAATTGTTCACGCCCACCGATCCCGCGACCAGATACCCCTTCTGGTCGAAAGGCATCCGCGTGCGGAGATTGACGAGACCGCCGATCGCCCCCTCGATCATTTCGGCGGACGGATTCTTGTAGACATCGACGCCGGCGAGCAGTTCGGAGGGCACGTCTTCGAAGCCGAGCGCCCGGCCGCCGCTTGCTCCGAAGCTGTCCCGCCCATTCACCTCGGTGCGGACCTGGGTCAGACCGCGAATGGCGATGCCCGAGCCCTCGCCGCGATTGCGGGTGATCTGGATGCCCGAGATACGCTGAAGCGCCTCGGCGACGTTCCGGTCCGGAAGTGCGCCGATATCGACGGCGGTGATCGAATCGACGAACTGGTCCGAGTTGATCTTGATCGCCTGCGCGGACGAGATGCTGGCCCGGAGGCCGGTGACGACGATGTCCTCCTCCGCCTCGCTCGCCTCGGGGGCAACCGGCGGCTGGCTCTGGTTCGGATCGCTGGCGAGGTCGGGTGCAGGCTGAGTCTGCGCGGAGGCAGGGACCGCGAACACACCGGCGACGCCGAGCCCCAAGACCGAGACTCCGGACCGCAACACAGCGAATCTAAGGGAACCCCTCATGCGCTTCCTCTCCCTATGTCGGCACTCTCAGGCGCCTCCTGCGGGCTTCACCCGTCACTGATGAAAGAAGCTATCAAGTATGAAAGCGACTTTCAAATTCTTTTCTGCTACGCCTGTGGGGACGCTCGACACGGGCGCGGGAGGGGAAGGGTCATGGATCCCATTCGCAGCATCATCGTCGTCGGCGGCGGAACCGCCGGGTGGATGGCGGCCGCGGCCTTGTCGAAGCAGCTCGAGAACAGCCCAACATCCATCACTCTGGTCGAATCGCCGGAGATCGGCACGATCGGCGTCGGCGAAGCGACCATCCCGCCGATCATCCAGATGAACCAGTTGCTCGGGCTCGACGAAGACGAGTTCGTCCGGGAGACCCGAGCGACCTTCAAGCTCGGCATCGAATTCGAGAATTGGGGAGCGATCGGCGAGCGCTACATGCACCCGTTCGGCCGCTACGGCGGCGACATCGGCACGCTCGATTTCCACCATTATTGGCGGCGCCTGCGTGCGCTGGATCCGGCGGCCGCCGGAGACATCGGCGATTACTCGCTGCCGATCATGGCCGCCCGGCGCGGCAAGTTTCAGCGTCCCGAACCGAACCCACGCAACGTGCTGTCCAACATCGCTTACGCCTTCCATTTCGACGCGGGTCTCTATGCGGAGTATCTGCGGCGGCAGGCCGAGGCCCGCGGGGTGGTGCGGCACGCGCGCCGGATCACGGATGTCGCGCTGGCCGGGAATGGAAATGTCGCGTCGGTCCTGCTCGACGGCGGCGAGCGTCTCGCGGCGGACTTCTTCATCGACTGCTCAGGCTTTCGCGGCCTTCTGATCGAAGGCGCGCTCGGGACCGGCTACGAGGATTGGTCGCATTGGCTGCCCTGCGACCGGGCGGTGGCGGTGCCGAGCGAACGTGCGGGGCCGCCTCCCCCGTACACCCGGTCGACGGCACAGGCCGGCGGCTGGCAATGGCGGATCCCGCTGCAGCATCGCACCGGCAACGGCTATGTCTACAGCAGCCGCTGCCTGTCGGACGACGAAGCGGCCGCCGCGCTGCTCGCCGGCCTCGATGGCGCGCCGCTCGGCGACCCGAGGCCGCTGCGCTTCACCACCGGGATGCGGCGCAAATTCTGGAACCGCAACGTCCTGGCGCTCGGCCTCGCCGCAGGGTTCATGGAGCCGCTCGAATCGACCAGCATCCACCTCGTCCAGGCGGGACTCTCGAAACTGTTCAATCTGTTTCCCGATCGGGGCTTCGCCGAAGCCGACATCGATTTCTACAATCGGAGCTTCCGAGAGGATTGGGAGCGTATCCGGGACTTTCTGATCCTCCATTACCATGCCACCCGCCGCGACGACTCGGCTCTGTGGAACCACGTGCGGACAATGGAGATACCCGGCACGCTGAAGGCGAAGCTGGAAGTGTTTGCCAGCCGCGGACGCATCTTCCGCGCCTCGGACGAGCTGTTTGCCGAGTCGAGCTGGCTTGCCGTGCTGGAAGGCCAGGGGCTTCGCCCCACCCGCTATGACCCGCTCGCCGACGCGATGCCCGAGCAGGTTCTCCGGTCTAAACTCTCCGGCTTGCGGGCGGTGATCGCACGAGGGGCCGATGCGATGCCGCGCCACAGTCAGTTCATCGCCGATCATTGCGCTTATGCCGGGCCGAAGGCATCCGGCACGGCAGCGACCATGGTCGGTTGACCCAGGCCGCACAATGATCGAGCGCAATGCCATGACGAAGCCAGATGGGGCGAACTCGCCCGGACCCGATGCCAATCCCTCCCCGCGATTGCTGCTGCTCGACGAAGGCGACAACGTTCTCGTCTGCACCCGCCCGATCGCGGCCGGCGACCAGTTCCTGATCGACGGCCGCCTCCATGCCGCCCAGGTTGCGATACCCGTCGGCCACAAGGTCGCGCGCCACGCGCTCGCCGCCGGCGACAAGGTCTTGAAATACGGCGCACCGGTTGGCTCGGCCAATCGTCCGATCGCAGCGGGCGAGTGGATTCACCTGCACAATCTCGACAGCGACTACATCCCGACCCACTCGCGCAAGACGGTCGGGTCGGGCAGCGGAGG